>CAJUDX010000051.1 GCA_910584785.1 uncultured Lachnospiraceae bacterium
TACTGGAAGCACTCACCCAAAACGCACAGAACGCCGCCAGAGCCGCCGAAAAGCACCTACCCAAACAGGAGTATGTACCATCCATCAGGTGGCGAAGATTTACCGTAGTTATCCTGTATCTCACCGATTTTTAATATCCATTTTGCGCAGTTATCCCCGCAGGTAGAGGCATTAAATATGGTCTGCGGCTCGTTTTTTATCAGAATCAATGTTTTTACCCCGCCGGACAGAGAGAGCGGGAAAAGGGATCAGTTATCCAATGGTATTCATAGACATTTTTAAAGTATACGGCGGTATTAAAAATGGCTCCAGGCATTTTTCCGTAAAAGATATTCAGCATAATCGAAGTTCCTTTTCTGCGTTTCTGTGTGTACTGCAATTTGCAAGAATAAAGGCTCAGATGTATTGATATAATAGTATTATAATCATTTCTCCCCAAAAGAACAAAAAAAGAGGCATCAACCTCTTTTTTCTTGCTTACTAAGCCTCTTTTTTCTGCTTCATATTCTTCTGTGCCGTCGCCAGCATCAGTTTAATTCGATTTAACTGGTTAACTTCACTTGCTCCTGGATCATAATCGACAGCGATAATATTTGCCTCAGGATAATTATTTCGAAGTTCCTTAATTACACCCTTCCCCACGATATGGTTGGGAAGGCAGCCGAAGGGCTGGGCGCATACGATGTTGCTTACGCCGCTGTGAATAAGTTCCAGCATTTCCCCGGTTAAAAACCAGCCTTCGCCGGTCTGATTTCCCAGGGATACAAAGTCTTTTGCCATCTCTGCCAGGTTTCGGATGTCGGCCTGGGCGCTGAAATTTTTGCTTCGTGAAAGTTCCTTCCTTGCCGTGCGGCGGAAAAATTCCAGAAGGGATATTCCCATATTGCACAGCCAGGCGGTGGTGCGCTTTCCGCCCAGATGGTCGGCTTTAAAGTTGCTGTTGTAGAAGCAGTACAGCAAGAAGTCCATTAAATCTGGCATTACCGCCTCGGCACCTTCGTTCTCTAAGAGTTCGACGATGTGGTTATTTGCCAATGGGGAGAATTTCACCAGGATTTCTCCGACGATTCCTACCTTGGGTTTTTGGATCATGGTTCGGGGAACGGCGTCAAAATCGCGGATAATTCCCTTGACATTTCGCGCAAATTCCATCATATCCACGCCCTTTTTGGACAGGGAGTGGATGCAGCGCCGTTTCCACTTTTCATGGAGGGAATTGGTGCTTCCGGGAATCTGCTCATAGGGTCTTGTGGCATAGACAACACGCATAAAGACATCGCCGTAAACCACCGCCTGGAGTCCTTTGGTGAGGAGCGGCAGGGTGATGGTAAAGCCCGGATTGGTTTCCATGCCGTTGGCATTGACCGAGATCACGGGAACCTGGCTCATGCCGGCTTTCTCCAGCGCACGGCGGACGAAACCGATGTAGTTGGAAGCCCGGCAGCCGCCGCCGGTCTGGCTCATAAAGACTGCGGTGCGGTCTAAATCATATTTTCCTGACAGCAGGGCTTCCATAATCTGTCCAATCACAATCAGGGATGGATAGCAGGCGTCATTATTGACGTATTTTAAGCCAGTGTCAATGGCAGAGCGGTTATCGTTCTGCAAAATTTCTATATGGTAGCCGCAGGAGCGGATCGCTGGTTCCAGTAAATCAAAGTGGATGGGCGACATCTGCGGGCAGAGAAGCGTGTAATCCTGCTTCATTTCTTTGGTAAAAATCACGCGGTTGTAGGCGCTGGACACAACTTTGTGCTGATAATGTTTCTGGTCGCGCACGCGCAGAGCGGCAATCAGGGAGCGGATACGGATACGCGCAGCCCCAAGGTTATTGACCTCGTCGATTTTTAATACGGTATAAATCTTTCCGGCAGCGGTGAGAATCCCGTTTACCTGGTCGGTGGTCACGGCGTCCAGGCCGCAGCCAAAGGAGTTTAACTGAATTAAGTCCAGGTTAGGATTTGTCTTTACCAAGGTAGCCGCCCGGTATAGCCGGGAATGGTACATCCACTGGTCGGTGACGACTAAGGGTCGCTCCGCGTCGGATAAGTGGGAGATGGAATCCTCCGTCAGCACTGCCATCCCGTAAGCGGTAATTAGTTCCGGTATACCATGATGGATTTCCGGGTCCACATGGTAGGGGCGTCCAGCAAGGACGATGCCGTGTCTGCCCGTTTCTTTCAGCCAGGCCAGGGTTTCCACGCCCTTTTGCTCGATATCTCTTCGGGAAGCTTCCAGCTCCAGCCATCCGGCGTGCGCCGCCTTTTGGATCTCCTCCCTGGTCATCGGGTGGTCGGTGCGGGAATGTGAGCCAAAGGCGTTTAAAAACTCGCGCACCAGAGCATTGGTCAGGATCTCTTCGCTGGTAAAGGCCAGGAAAGGATTCATAAACCGCACATGTTCGGTTTCCAGTTCTTCCACATTGTTTTTTATATTTTCCGCATAGGAAGTGACCATCGGGCAGTTGTAGTGGTTTCCGGCATCGGGCGTTTCGTTGCGCTCGTAGGGAATGCAGGGATAGAAGATAAACTTCACATTCTTCTTAATCAGCCAGGAAACATGCCCATGTGCAATCTTTGCCGGGTAACACTCGGATTCACTGGGGATGGATTCAATGCCCAGTTCGTAAATCTGCCGGTTCGACTGCGGGGAAAGGGTGGTGGAAAAACCCAGTTCCCGGAAGAAAACCGCCCAGAAGGGGTAGTTCTCGTACATATTTAAGACCCGTGGAATCCCGACTTCGCCGCGGTATGCTTTATCTGCGGGCAATGATTCATAGTCGAACATCCGGTGATACTTATAGTCAAAGAGGTTGGGTACTTCTTTTTTTGCCTTATGCTGCCCAAGCCCGCGCTCACAGCGGTTTCCGGTGACGAACTGCCGCCCGCCGTCGAACTGGTTAATCGTCAATACGCAGTGGTTTAAGCAGCCCTGGCACCGGGTCATTACGGTGCGGTAGGTTAAGTCCAGGATTTTCTGGATGGGAAGCATCGTGGTTTGCCTGGCGGCATCATAGCGCTCCCTGGCGATTAAGGCTGCGCCAAAGGCACCCATAATCCCGGCAATGTCCGGGCGGATGGCCTGGCAGCCGGAGATCTTTTCAAAACTCCGAAGAACGGCATTGTTGTAGAACGTACCGCCCTGGACAACGACATGCTTTCCTAAATCGGAAGCATTGGTGATTTTAATTACTTTAAATAAGGCATTTTTAATGACCGAATAGGCAAGGCCGGCAGAGATATCAGCAACCGAAGCACCTTCCTTCTGGGCCTGCTTAACATTGGAGTTCATAAATACAGTACAGCGGGTTCCCAAATCAGTTGGATTTTTGGCAAATAAGGCTTCTTTTGCAAAGTCCTCCACGCTGTAGTTTAAGGACTTGGCAAAGGTTTCAATAAACGAACCGCACCCAGAGGAGCAGGCTTCATTTAACTGAACGCTGTCCACCGTGCCGTCCTTGATACGGATGCATTTCATATCCTGACCGCCGATATCAAGGATGCAGTCCACTTCCGGGTCAAAAAAGGCCGCAGCGTAATAGTGGGAAATGGTTTCAACTTCTCCTTCGTCGAGCATCAGGGCCGATTTCAACAGGGCTTCCCCGTAACCGGTTGAGCAGGACCAGGCAATTTTGGCAGTGTCGGGAATCTGGCTGCTGATCTCTTTAATTGCCTGTATGGCTGTAGCCAGGGGGCTTCCCTGATTATTGCGGTAGAAGTGGTAGAGCAGTTTTCCGTCCTCACCCACCAGAGCAACTTTCGTGGTGGTGGAGCCGGCGTCAATGCCTAAAAAGCAGTTTCCGCTGTAGGAGGATAAATCCCCGGAAGCAACCCGGTGTTTATCGTGCCGTGTGCAAAATTCCTCGTAGGAAGCTTTATCTTCAAACAGCGGGTCCATGCGCTTCACCTCGAACTCCATGGGAATCCCGCGGGTTAAGGTGTGGATCATCTTATCCAGGGAAAACGGCTTTTGTTCGGTGTTGCTGTTCATGGCTGCCCCCACGGCGGCAAAAAGGTGGGAATGGTTTGGGGCAATAATCTGCTCGCCCTGTAAGCGCAGGGTGCGGATAAAGGCATTGCGCAGTTCCGGGAGGAAGTGCAGAGGTCCGCCAAGGAAGGCGACATTGCCCCGGATGGGCTTTCCACAGGCCAGGCCGCTGATGGTCTGGTTGACGACGGCCTGGAAGATCGAAGCCGCCAGATCCTCACGGGTCGCCCCCTCGTTAATTAAAGGCTGGATATCCGACTTTGCGAACACGCCGCAGCGGGCGGCAATCGGATAAATTGCCTGATAATTGGCAGCATATGTATTTAAACCGGCGGCGTCCGTCTGCAGGAGGGAAGCCATCTGATCGATGAATGAACCTGTTCCCCCGGCGCAGATCCCGTTCATCCGCTGATCAATGCCGTTGGAAAAATAAATAATCTTTGCGTCCTCACCGCCAAGTTCAATGGCAACGTCCGTGTGCGGCGCGTAATCCTGAAGGGCTGTCGCTACCGCAACCACCTCCTGGACGAAATCAATATGTAAATGCCGGGAAAGGGTAAGGCCCCCGGAACCGGTAATAGAGGGAATCACTTCCAGATCGCCCAGTTTATCTTTGGCTTTCTGGAGCAGGCTGGCAAGTGTTTCCTGGATATTGGCGTAATGTCTCTGGTAATCGGAAAAAACCAGATGAGCACCAGGATTTAAAACAGCAACTTTGACTGTAGTGGAACCGATATCGATTCCAAGGGTGAATGTTTTTTTCATCATGTAGGGAATCTCCCATTACCTCCTTTGTTTCAAAACTTGAGTTTCCTGTATTGTTTCCATGTTTAACTAAACGTTATCTTGTAAAGCGATACCTAGTGTATCATAAAATAGGAAGGAAAACAATTGGTAGGTACTGTTAAAAAACCGTGAAAAATAAAGAGGGAGTTTGTGAAAAACTGTTTCTCAATGGCTTGTCATGGTTTCTTTATGGTTTCTGATAAGTTTTTCTATCGCATTTGTTTGACAAAAGGATGGGTAGAAATTATAATGATAGGGCATGGAGGAATTTGCGTGCAATTTTTCAAGGAATGGAGGCTGAAGCAATGATACAAATTTTTCAGACAGAAGACGGTGTTGTTCATCAGAAAGATGAACGGCTTCCCGGCTCCTGGATTGCACTGACAAATCCCACAGCAACGGAAATCCTGGAGATTTCGGACGCATACCAGATTGATCCGGATCATCTGCGGGCGCCTCTGGACGAGGAGGAGCGCTCCCGTATCGAGGTGGAGGATACGTATACTCTGGTTTTGGTGGATATCCCGGCAATCGAGGAGAGAAGCGGGAAGGACTGGTATGTTACCATACCTCTGGGGATTATTATGACTGCCGATTTGCTGATTACAGTGTGTCTGGAAGAATCCCCGGTGCTTTCGGTATTTATGGACGGTCGGGTGCGTGATTTCCATACCTTTATGAAAACTCGTTTTATTTTGCAGATCTTGTATAAGAACGCTTCACTTTATCTGCAATACCTGCGGATTATCGACAAGAAGAGTGAGGTCATCGAGAGAAAGCTTCACCAGTCACAGAAAAATCAGGAGTTGATTGAGTTATTGGAGCTGGAAAAAAGTTTGGTGTACTTTACTACCTCTCTGCGTTCGAATGAGGTGGTTTTGGAAAAGCTTCTGCGCAATGAAAAAATCAAAAAATACCCTGAGGATACCGAACTTTTGGAAGATGTTATTAATGAAAATAAGCAGGCAATTGAAATGGCAAATATTTACAGTGGTATTTTAAGCGGAACCATGGATGCCTTTGCCTCAGTTATTTCCAATAATCTGAATATTGTTATGAAGTTCTTGGCAACAATAACGATAGTGATGTCGATTCCCACGATGGTTGCCAGCTTTTATGGGATGAATGTCAATTCTGCGGGGATGCCCTTTGCCGACAGTCCTTATGGGTTTGTGATTGTACTGGGGTTTGCGGTGGTGCTTTCTCTGATTGTTGCCTGGATTTTTTCTAAGAAGGATTTTTTTTAGCGTTGTGCAGTTGTGTGAAATGCTGTGTGGTGGAGTAAATAGTAACGTCAAAAGAAAGACAGGAAGGTCATATGAAATTTTTTTATCAGTTGGAAAAGAAGTTTGGAAAATATGCCATTCGGGACTTGCCCAGGTATATTGCTGGAATGTATGCGATTGGCGCAGTTATCTTATTTATTAATCCCAGCATGTATTATGTTCTTTTGAGCCTGAATGGAAGTGCGATTGCCCATGGGCAAATCTGGAGGGTAGTTACCTTTCTGCTATTTCCTCCCTTTACCATCGGCGGGCCAGGGGATTTTCTTGGAATTATTTTAAATTTGATGATTATTCCCACGTATTATTTTCTGGGAAGCACTCTGGAGAGAGTATGGGGCTCTTTCCGATTTACAGTATATTTTCTTTTGGGGGTAATTGGTCACGTGGCGGGTGCGCTTGCCGCTTATTTGCTTTGGGGAGTTGGAGTTTATCTTCTACCGGTATTTTTAAACTTCTCCCTGTTTATTGCCTTTGCCCTGATGTTTCCTGATATGGAGTTTTTTATCTGGGGGCTTCTTCCGGTTAAGATAAAATATCTGGCCCTTGCTGAAACTGCCATTTACTTATACCAGTTTGTGATGGGCAATGCGATTACCCGGCTGGAAATCGGCCTCTCCCTGCTGAATGTGCTGGTCTTTTTCGTGCTTACCCGAAAGCCCCAGCGGTTTTCGCCCAAGGAAATCCGGCGCAGGCAGGAGTTTAAGGCACAGACCAAGATAAAGCCTGCCGGAAGAACCCGCCATCGCTGCGCGGTCTGCGGGAGGACGGAGGAAGACGGGGTACAGATGGAGTTCCGCTATTGCTCCAAGTGTGCAGGCAGTTATGAATACTGTCAGGATCATCTGTACACGCATCAGCATGTAACAGAAAAGAAGTGAGTTGGTAAAGGGTGGTTTCATGGCTGTCTGCGGCAATTGACAGCTGTACAGAATGGGGAAAAGCAGGCAGGTTTTATATCGCTGTATTGGGTGGGGATGAAGCAGGTATAACCAGAAGGGTTGTACCAAATGGGAAGATAAGGAGAAAAGAGCTATGGAAGAATTGACAAGACAGAAAAAGACAAAAATTATCTGCACCTTGGGGCCGAACAGTGATAACCCGGAGATTATGCGGGGACTGGCAGAAAACGGGATGGATGTGGCGCGTTTTAACTTCTCCCACGGCAGCTACAGTGAGCACAAGGCGCGTCTGGAGCTGTTAAAGCAGGTGCGCAAGGATGTTGATCGTCCGATTGCTGCATTGCTGGATACCAAGGGACCGGAAATCCGCACCGGCTTACTAAAAGATGAGAAAAAGGTTATTCTTCAGGAAGGACAGGAATATACGCTGACGGTTCGGGAAATGGAAGGCGATGAACATATCAGCTTTATTAATTACGCAGGGCTGGTTGAGGATGTTGCTCCGGGCAATAAGATTTTAATTGACGACGGTTTAATTGAACTGGAAGTAAAAGAGGTTAAGGAAACGGATATTGTCTGTACTGTGATTAACGGCGGTGAACTGGGACAGAGGAAGGGTGTAAATGTTCCCAATGTTAAGATTAAGCTTCCGGCCCTGACCGATAAAGATAAGGAAGATATCCGCTTTGGAATTAAAGAGGGCTTTGATTTTATTGCTGCATCCTTTGTGCGCAATGCCGATGCCATTCGTGAAATCCGGGATATTCTGCGCGAAGAAGGGGCAAATATGCAGATTATTGCCAAGATTGAAAATGCTGAGGGCATTGATAATTTAGACGAGATTATCGCTGCCGCCGACGGCATTATGGTTGCCAGGGGCGATATGGGTGTGGAGATTCCGCCGGAGAAGGTTCCCTATATCCAGAAAACGATTATCGGGCGCTGCAATGAAGCCTGCAAGGTGGTAATCACGGCAACCCAGATGCTCGATTCCATGATTCGCAATCCGCGTCCGACCAGAGCCGAAGTAACGGATGTGGCAAATGCGGTCTATGACGGAACCGACGTGGTTATGCTTTCCGGTGAAACGGCGATGGGAAAATACCCGATTGAAGCATTAAAGATGATGGCAACGATTGTAAGCGATACCGAGTCCCACTTAGATTACAGTTCTTACCGTAACCGCCATGTATTTGCCAAGAACGGGCATCATATTTCTAATGCGGTGTGCTATTCTTCTGTGGCAACAGCAGATGATCTTCATGCACAGGTGATTGTCACGCCGACAATTTCCGGCTATACGGCAAAGATGCTTTCCAAGTGGCGTCCGGCTTCGCAGATTATCGGGATGTCGCCCAGTCTGTCTGCAGTGCGCCAGATGATGATGTACTGGGGAGTTAAACCGCTCTGGTCAAAGCGTGCGGAGTCTACAGATGAACTGATTGAGTATTCGCTGGAAGAGCTGAAAAAGAAAGAAATTGTCAGTGAAGGGGATCTGGCAGTTATTACCGC
Source organism: uncultured Lachnospiraceae bacterium (assembly GCA_910584785.1). Taxonomy (GTDB): domain Bacteria; phylum Bacillota; class Clostridia; order Lachnospirales; family Lachnospiraceae; genus Caccovicinus. The sequence goes on from CAJUDX010000051.1 coordinate 8,471, forward strand.
GGGTGTTGTGTCCTATGCAAGAAGGAACGAGCCGGCGACACAGACGAATATTATGCGGGTAGTGCCTATTGAATAAGGAAGAGGCAGTTAATCTAGAGGCAGATATACCAATGCGAGCAGAGGATTATGCAGAGAATAGGTGCGTCGATTTCGGGCTGAGGAAAAGATAAAGGTAAGTGGAATCGATGAAAGAAACAGAGGAGAGTACATGATGGAAAAAAGACCGTTTGTTTCCCTGGAGCAGATTCAGGAGATGGTGGAGAAGTTTCCCACGCCGTTTCACCTGTATGATGAAAAGGGAATCCGGGAGAATGCGAGGAAGCTTCATCAGGCGTTTGCCTGGAATCCTGGATTTAAAGAGTATTTTGCGGTGAAGGCGACGCCCAATCCGTTTATCTTAAGGATTTTAAAGGAAGAGGGCTGCGGGACAGACTGTTCGTCAGCTACAGAACTGATGCTGTCGGAGAGCTGCGGATTTTCGGGAAAGGAGATTATGTTTTCTTCCAATGATACGCCGCCGGAAGAGTTTGCTTTTGCTCATAAGCTGGGGGCGGTGATTAACCTGGATGATATTACGCATATCGCCTGCCTGGAAGAAACCCTGGGAACCATTCCCGAAACAGTGAGCTGCCGTTTTAATCCGGGCGGGATTTACACGATCAGCAACGGCATTATGGATAATCCCGGCGATGCCAAGTATGGGATGACCGAAGTGCAGTTGATGGAGGCGTATAAAATCTTAAAAGAAAAAGGGGCAAAACATTTTGGTATTCACGCATTTCTGGTCAGCAATACTGTGACGAATGACTATTACCCCATGCTTGCCAAAACCTTGTTTGAACTGGCGGTTCGGGTGAAGAAGGAAACGGGGATTCAGGCAGAGTTTATCAACCTTTCCGGCGGGGTGGGGATTCCCTACCGTCCAGAACAGGAGCCAAACGATATTCTGGCAATCGGCGAGGGCGTGCGCAGAGTTTATGAGGAAGTGCTGGTTCCCGAAGGTATGGGTGATGTCGCTATCTATACAGAATGCGGGCGCTTTATGCTTGGGCCCTATGGCTGTCTGGTTACGAAGGCGATTCATGAAAAGCACACCTATAAAGAGTATATTGGTGTCGATGCCTGTGCAGCGAATCTGATGCGTCCTGCGATGTATGGGGCCTACCATCATATCACAGTTGCCGGTAAGGAAGAAGAGGTTTGCGATCACAAGTACGATATCGTTGGGTCACTTTGTGAAAATAATGACAAGTTTGCCGTGGATCGCATGCTTCCTGAAATTGCCATGGGCGATTACCTGGTTATCCATGATACGGGTGCGCATGGTTTTGCCATGGGCTATAACTATAATGGCCGCCTTCGCTCCGCAGAACTTCTGCTCAAAGAAGATGGAAGCGTGGCGTTAATCCGCCGGGCAGAAACAGCTAAAGACTATTTTGCCACCTTTGATTTTTGTGATTTATTGAAGGCGTATTGACAATATAAAGATAAAATAAAGATAGAATAAAGATGAAATAAAGATGGATATGAAAAAAGGAGGACGTTCTTTTAGGGTGTCCTCCTTTTTGTCGTATAGGATGATGGAAGTTTCTAATACTTAAATCCGTCCATAACGTTTTGCTGTATTGAAGATTTCTTCCTGCAGTTCTTTGCTTAATTCTTTTTTGGTAATCCTCCATCTCCAGTTCGTCCCCACCGTGGAAGGGCGGTTCATCCGGCAGGTGTTATCATAGCCAAGATAATCCTGAATCGGGATAATGCAGAGGTTTGCCCGGCTGCGCATCACCAGACTGATAAACGACCAGTGCAGATGCTGTTTTGGTGTATAGTGATCGCAGAGGTAATGCCTTGCATTTTCCATTTCCTCTTTCGTAATGCTGTTAAACCACCCAACCAGGGTTTCATTATCGTGTGTTCCGGTGTAGGCAACGCAGTTTTCAGGATAGTTGTGGGGCAGGTAATCGCTTGTACAGCCCGTATCCCTGGAGTCAAAGGCAAATTCCAGAACCTTCATCCCCGGAAATCCCGTATCGGCAACCAGCTGCTTTACAGAATCTGTGACATAGCCCAGATCTTCGGCGATAACCTCCCGTTCGCCTAGGACTTCCCTCATCCGGTGGAAGAGATGGCTTCCCGGTCCTTTTTCCCAGGTTCCGTGGGCCGCAGTTTCTGCGCCGTAAGGAATGGAGTAGTATTCATCAAAACCGCGGAAATGGTCAATCCGCAGGATATCATAAAGCTGAAAGCAGTAGCGCAGACGTTCAATCCACCAGGAAAATCCGGTTTGTTCGTGGTAATCCCAGCGGTAGAGCGGGTTGCCCCAGAGCTGGCCTGTGGCGGAGAAGCCGTCAGGCGGACACCCGGCTACGGCAGTTGGAACATTGTTTTCATCTAATTGAAACAGCTCTGGATGCGCCCAGGCATCGGCGCTGTCCATGGCAACATAGATGGGAATATCCCCAATCAGCTGGATTCCCTGGGCATTAGCGTAGGCTTTTAATTTGGTCCACTGCTGGTAGAACTTAAACTGAAGATACTGGTGAAATTCAATAGTAAAATACATTTCCCGCCGGTAGTAGTCCAGGGCATTGGCCCAGCGCAGGCGGATATCTTTGGCCCACTTTGTCCAGGGTTTTCCGTCAAACCTCTCCTTTACCGCCATAAACAGGGCGTAGTCCTTCAGCCACCAGCCGTTTTCTTCCATAAACCGAAGATAATCCTGATTTTCGCTGATACTGCTGCGCTCGTAGGCTTTGTAGAGAAGAGAGTAGCGATTTTCATATATTTTTTCATAGTCAATGTCTCTGGGATCGTCGCCGAAATCTGCGTATTCACATTCTTTTTTGGTCAGCACGCCTTCTTCGATAAGTTCCTCCAGACTGATAAAGTAGGGATTTCCCGCATAAGTGGAAAAAGACTGGTATGGGGAATCCCCAAAACTGGTGGGAACTAGGGGTAGGATCTGCCAGTAGCGCTGTCCGCAGCCTTTCAGCCAGTCGATAAAGTCATAAGCACTTTGAGAAAAGCAGCCGATGCCGTACTTGGACGGGAGGCTGGTGATTGGCATAAGTATACCTGCTCCTCGAATCATGATATTTCCTCCGTTTCTATCATCACGCCGTAATGGTCGGACACGACGGGGTAATGTTTTCCGTTAAATACGACCTGGGACTGACGGATGTTTCTCTTTTTACTGCACCAGATATAATCAATACGCATCCCCTCGTTTTTTTCCTTCCTGTTCTGGTTTCGCCATCCGTCGATAACACCGCCGACCGTAACCCCGGAATCCTTCTCTTTTGCCAGCCCATAGGTATCCTGCCACCCGGAGTCCTTTACATAGCTGTAGCCCTCGCCCAAGACATCGGACGGGCTGTTAAAATCACCGCAGATCCAGATAGTTTCCTGTTCGGATCTTGCCGCTTTCAGGTGTTGGCTGAGACAGTCCCAGTGCCGGGCAAACGGCTCCTCCTCGTCCTTCCACCAGCCCATATGGACGGAGTAAAACCATTCGCCACATGTCTTAATGCCCAGGCTTTTCCTTGTCCTCCAGTTGGAGAAATCCCTGTTTTGGCTGATAAAAAGCTGTTCCGTCTGATGGATAGGAGCGTGGGAGAACAGGGAAAGCCCTTCCTCATAGATGCCATAGCCGATTTTTGCCGGAACCCAGGTCCAGAAATAGGGGCAATTTTTCTCTTTAAGAAGTTGTGCCAGGGAAAGAGCGTGGTTTCCTCTGCGCACAGGACCCGAAAAACCCCGGCAAGGGACATACTGCGGATCGCCGTCCATCAAAACCGGCTCTTCCTCTATTCTTTGATTGACTTCCTGAAGGGCAAAAATATCGGGAAGTTCCTGTGTAATCATTTCTGCAAAAATTTCACGTTTTTGGTCTGCATGCTCTTCTGCAAGGCTGTGGGTGTTTAAGGTTAATAGTTTCATCCCAGGAACTTCCTTTCTTTTCTGTCTTTACTTTAAAAGTTCACTGCCGATTAGGGGGTTTAAGTTCAGGTATCCCAAGTGCACCCGGCAGACTTTCATTCATGGTGGCGCGACTGCTTGTGGGCGCATGGGGGTTACTGTGTCTGGTGCCTTTTGTATAATCGTTAAAGACTTTATCCAAGGATATCGTTGATATCCGATTTTAATACGTCGGCTTTCGGCCCGTAAATAGCCTGGATGCCGTTATCCTTCTTTAACAGGCCCAGGGCGCCTTCCGCTTTCCAGTCAGGGAGTTCGGCAACCTTTGCCGGGTCTTTTACCGTGACACGAAGTCTGGTCATACAGGCATCAACCAGGGTAATATTTTCCCGTCCGCCTAACAGGGCAATAATGCGCTCGGCCTGGCTGTTTTTGCCGGAACTTCCTTTTGCTGCGGAGGATGCTGCGCCTGCCTCATCCTCGCCTTCATCCGTATAATTGCCCAGACGTCCGGGAGTAGCAAACTTCATTTTTCCAATCATGACATAGGCAACACCGTAGCCAATGGCAAAGAATACCAGGACGCAGAGGATGAAGTTAATTAAATCACCGCCAAGTCCCGCCTTTAAGGACATGGGAACGCGGGTTATAAACTCCAGGTTTCCAAAGGAATGAAGCCGCAGGGGAAGGATTCCCGCCATGGCAAATGCACAGCCCTGTAATACCGCATAGACAATGTATAACGGAAGGGCGCAGAACATAAACATAAATTCCAGCGGCTCGGTTACGCCGGTGAGGAACACGGCAAGTACAGTGGAGAAGAACATGGAGCGGTAGCGCTGCTTTTTATCAGCTTCTACCCGGCGATACATGGCAAGGGCAATACCTAAAAGCAGGCCCGTAGCGCCGATCATCTGTCCTACTTTAAAGCGGGCAGGAATAACGGTAGCCATTAATTCTGAGTAAGCTGCAGTGTTTCCGGCATCCTGGAAGTTAATTAAATCCGTTACCCATGCCAGCCACAGAGGGTCCTGACCAAAGACCTGCGATCCGGCATTGATTCCTGTCTGGATGGTGTAGGTTCCGCCGAAGGAGGTATAGTTCATCGGGATCGTCAGCATATGGTGAAGCCCGAAGGGAAGCAAAAGGCGCTCCAAGGTTCCGTAGATAAAGGGAGCCAGCACCGGTGAAGTGGAGGAAGAGTTGGCAATCCACACACCGAAATTGTTAATTCCTGTCTGGACAACTGGCCATACGATGGCAAGCCCTAAGGAAATAATCACCGACCACACGATAACGACCATGGGAACGAAGCGCTTGCCGTTAAAGAAAGCCAGGGCATCGGGAAGTCTGCGGTAGTTATAATACTTATTATAAATGATTCCTCCGGTAAATCCAGAGATAATTCCCACAAATACACCCATATTCAGCGCAGGGGCGCCAAGAACGGAGGTAAAATAGCCGTTGACCAGGATTTCCTGCCCGAAAAGGGTGTGGGTAACGGCGTCAGGGTCATTGATCATGGCGGAGGTTACGCCAAAGATGGCACCAGTAATACAGTTAATCAGGACGAAGGCAATAACCGCGGCAAATGCACCGCCGGAGCGCTCCTTTGCCCAGGAACCGCCGATAGCTACAGCAAATAAGATATGAAGATTATTAATCACTGCCCAGCCGATGTTTTCCATGGTGCTCCCCACCATGAAAATCATGTGCATATCCGCTCCTGCCATCTGTACCAGTTTTCCAAGGCTGATCATCAGGCCGGCAGCAGGCATAACGGCGATAACTGCCATTAAAACCTTGCCCAGCTTCTGAAGGAAGTCAAAGTTAATCTTAATCTTTTTGCCGTCCTTTTTTTCCGGGGAAGCGTTCTTTTCCGTGGAATTGTTTTTTTCTGTGGAATTGTTCTTTCCTGCAGAATCCTGACTGCCGGAGGCAAGAGAGGAGTCTTTAGGTGCAGTTGCAGTTTTTGTGCTCTCTGTGCTTTCTGCGGTTTGATTCTCTCCTGAAGCAGAGGAGGAGAGGACAAGAACTTCGGTTTTTCCGGCTTCTGCGTGGCCTTCGCCGTAGTTTAAGCTAAGCCCCTCGGCTCCACCGCAGATTAAAATGGGGGTGATGGGGTTTAATTCTTTTTCTTTAAGAAAGGCCAGGTCAACCTTTGCCACAGGAGTTCCGGCGCTTACCTGATCTCCAACCTTAACCAAAGGTTTAAAGCAGGCGCCTTTTAAGGCTACAGTTTCCAGTCCGATATGGATCAGCAGTTCGAGTCCTTCTTTTGTGCGGAAACCATAGGCATGGAGTGTTTCAGCGACGGAAACAACTTCGCCGTCCACCGGGCTGACGATGGTTTCATCACTGGGAATGACCGCAATACCGTCGCCGATAATCTTCTGCGAAAACACCGGATCAGGAACCTGATCCAGGGGAACAAGCTGACCGGTAGCCGGAGAAAGAATGCAGATTTTTTCTGCGTTACTCATAATACCAAACCTCCTATACATTTTCTGCTGTTTGCGTAAAGTTGCATCAAAATATTGCGCAATTAACTGCAATTAATATACTATGTTTGCATAAAAATTGCAATAGATTTTGCAATAAAGTTTTAAAAAGGTGAAAATAAATAAAAAACAGGCAGGTTTTTTGGTGAATATTGCTGAAGAAATAAGGGAATATATGGAATGATAGGAGAGGAATAATTCTGGCAAAACGGATGGCATGCAAAATTATATTTTTTTGCACTATTTTGCACTTTGTTGCACAAGCATAATTATGAAAAAAGGATGAATTATTGCATGACCGGATTGACTTTCCAGGTGTTTACATTTACAATTCAAGTAAAAGAAAGTAAAGTGAGGATTCATTTATGGCAGTGACAATTAAGGAAGTGGCGGCGCTTGCAGGAGTATCTCCTTCTACGGTATCCAGAACCTGCAAAAATAATCCCTCCATCAGTGAAGAAACCAAAGAAAAAGTGCGTCAGGCGATGCAGCAGCTTGGCTATGAACCTGGGCCTTCTGCGGCGGCTTCCCCGGCGGTTTTGCCCAATCTTGTACAGAAAACCATCGGTATTATCCTGCCGCCTTCGCAGAAGGAAACTTACGAAAATTCATTTTATCTGGAAGCTATCCGGGGAATCAGCCAGTTCTGTAATCCCCGCCAGGTGATCAGCACGGTCATTACCGGGAAGGATGAGGAGGAACTGTTTCAGGTAATCCAAACTATGGTGCAGAATGGTCTGGTGGACGGTTTTATCTTATTATATGTCCGAAACCAGGATCCGATTCTGGAATACTTATATAATGAAGGGCTGCTTTATGTTCTGATTGGAAAAGCCTACCAGTATGTAAACCAGACGATTTACATTGACAATGATAATTTACTGGCGGGACAAGAGGCCACAGAATACCTTCTTGGCCTGGGGCATAAAAAGATTGCCTATCTGGGGAGTGAGAGCAGCCTGATGTTCTCCGCAGATCGGAAGGCAGGCTATCAGCTGGCCCTTACCCGCCATCAGATTGCCATGCGTCCGGAATACTGCCTGGAACTGACTTCTGTCCCTGGAGGAAACTCTGTGCGCATTAAAGAACTGCTGGAAAGCCCGGAGTGTCCCACAGCTATAGTGGTCAGCGACGATATTTTCGCCGTTGCCTTAGAACAGGTCTGCCTGCGGGCCGGACTGTCCATCCCGGAAGATCTATCCATTATCTCCTTTAATAATTCTCTTCTGGCCCGGATTACCTCACCGCAGTTGACATCCATCGATGTTAATTCGTACCAGCTGGGGATTGAGGCAGCCTCACAGTTAATGAATCACATTGAAAATCCGAATCTTCTGGCGACCAAGATTATTGTTCCCCATCGTCTTGTGGAGAGAGAGAGCTGCAGGGCGGTCGATTAGGATGGGGCTGAATATAGGCAAAAGTGTAAAAAGACGGGTATAAAAGACAAAAAAGTAAAAAGACAGGTAAAAATACAAAGAAAAAACCCCGTGTGTGACGTCACGGGGCCTGCACTTGTGCATTTCAAGCTTTAAAAAGGAATTTCAAAGGTTTTTATCCGGTGCATTTCTTATGGTTTAAGTATAGCACAGCATCGGATAAAAAGATTGAATGTTACTTAAACAGATTATGAAGAAATTCTTAATTTTAATCGGCGTAAGCCTTGATAATTCGCTGTATCTGTTCCGTGGTCAAAACCAGATTGACACCGGCCGGATTAATGACATAGCCTTTGGAATCCTTAATCAGGAATTGCGGAAGCTGAGCAAAGGTCAGGTTGGACATGCGAAGCTTCGGGGGATTTGGGCCGGTGTATTTGCGGAACTCAGAAAAGTCTGAGTAAAGGGGCTGGTAGATATCGCCGTCTTTATTTTTAATATAGGGAATTTTAATGTTTTTCAGGTTGACCTTGACTGGCTCGGCGGAATCTTCTTCCTGGGCAGTTTCAATCGCCAGGATAAAGCTGGCTTTGACCAGATTGGCAATCATTTCCTCTTCCAATTCTCGCAGATGGGTGACATCGTGTTTGATGGGGCGGCGCAGTTCCTGGAGGAAGTAAATGATCGTCAGGGTGAGCTGGGGATTCATAATGGGAATTTTTTCCTTTGCCAGCTTTTCCATGTCCGGGCGGGGGGCCAGATCTTCGATATTCAGCCGGTTTTCGCCGGCGTCATCGCTGAATATAACCATATTGACGTCCAGGGCATACAGGCTGCTGATAAAGCCCTTCATCTGGGGCTGCGGAATTTTCATCAGTACAGCAGGCGTTTGATGCTTTCCCAGTTCAGTTATAAAGTCCTTACATCCGGTTTCAGTAGCAAAAAGGTAAACCTGGTCGTCGAAGGTTTCTTCATCGCAGTGAATGTAAGGCATCCGGGTAAGGGGAGAAAAAACCGTAAAAAATCCGTCCAGCTTTTGTAATTTTTTAATTGCAAATCGATTATCCATTGTCTTGGGTTAATCCCTTCTATAAAAAATGATAAATTATACAGTATAGCCCTGATTGCTTAAAGCCTGGCGCAGGGCGTTTGCCATGGTTTCATATTCTTCATCGGTTAAGGTTACTTTACCGGGATTCATCTGGAAGGTTCCTCCCCATTCGTCCCCGCTGCTGTATTTGGGAACGATGTGGAAATGCAGATGATGTCCGGTATCCCCATAAGCGCCGTAGTTTACCTTATCCGGGTGGAATACTGTGTGGACAGCCTTTGCCACCGCCGCGACGTCGGCAAAGAAGTCATTTCTTTCCTGGTCGGTCAGTTCAATCAGCTCGCTCACATGCTTTTCATGAGCCAGGATTACCCGCCCGCGCTTACTCTGTTCTTTAAAAACATATAAAAAACCGGTTTTCATCGGGCAGACCGGATAGGCAAAGGCTGCAACCAGTTCTCCTTGCATACAATATGCACAATTGGCATCTTTCATGATTGGAAATCTCCTTTCTCTGCGGCTTTTTCTGGAAAACCGCGATCTTTTTCTTTCTTCTGTGCGTGTTTCACAGTCTTTCTTTACTTTATCACGATATAAGGCCAATTTCAATGAATTTTTATCAAAATATTCTTCATGAACCGCAGGCGCAAAACGGGAATATCCTGTTAATAAGAGTAATCGCAACCTTAAGGAAGAAAGGGAATGGATCAGGTTAAAAGACAAATTGGCTGGGGCAATGCCTTTGCCTATGGTGTGACAGGAAAAGATGTGGGCGTGGCAGTTTTGGATACGGGTGTTTACCTTCATCAGGATATTCGGGCACGGGTAGAGGTTTTCAGGGATGTGCTTCGCGGGCGGAGAAATCCCTATGATGATAATTCCCATGGAACCCATGTCTGCGGCATTATCGGCGGGGATGGTCAGGCCTCAGGCGGGCGCTTTCAGGGAATGGCGCCGGAGTGCCGTCTGATATGCGTCAAGGTTCTGGACCGAAAAGGAAATGGATTTGCCTCGGATGTGCTGGAAGGCCTGCGTTGGGTGAGGGAAAACCGGGAAAAGTATGGAATCCGCATTGTCAATATTTCGGTGGGATCATTTAACCGCAAAGTGATGGGGGAGGACTCAGCCTTAGTTAAGGGAGTGGATGCAGCGTGGGACGACGGCCTGGTGATGGTGATTGCCGCGGGAAACCAGGGACCTAAGGCTATGACCATTACAACGCCGGGAATCAGCAGGAAGGTGATTACTGTGGGGAGCTCGGATGACGACCAGGCAATTATGGTGATGGGAAATCGGATGGTGGATTACTCTGGGCGGGGACCGACGGAAGCCTGTATCCTAAAGCCGGATATTGTGGCGCCTGGTTCAAAAATTGTCAGCTGTTCTAATCTGCCATCCAAGTACCAGATAAAAAGCGGAACCAGTATGAGTACCCCCCTGGTAACCGGGGCCATTGCCCTTCTTCTGGAAAAATATCCCTGGATGAGTAATAAAGATGTTAAGCTGCGTATGATGGAAAGGGCAGTGGATTTGGGGCTTCCTCATAATCAGCAGGGGTGGGGGCTTCTGGATGTGGAAAGGCTGCTGATGGATTAGTGCTCTTGCCTGCGAGGCAGGGTGAAACTATGTCTTATGCCGCAAAGGTGCCGTAAAATGTAAGAAATTCCTCCTTGCCTTTTTCATTGGCGCATATTATACTAAACAAGTTAAAGAAGTGCTAAAAACAGGAAGTGCAAAGGGGAAAGGAGAATTTTTTATGAATGTATACCATATGATTAACTGGTTTTTTATGTTTAGCTTTTTTGGTTATCTGCTGGAATGTGCCGTTCTCAGCTATGAATATCGAACGCCAGTGATTAACCGGGGGTTTGGGCATGGCCCTTTTTGTATTATCTATGGTTTTGGTGCACTGGGGGCCTGCCTGTTTCTGCAGCCCTTTGTTTCACAGCCAATTAAGCTGTATGTTGCCACCTCTGTGATGGCGACCTCCATGGAGTTGTTAACTGCCCATATGATGATTCGTTTGTTTGGCTCGTTTTGGTGGGATTACAGCCACAAGCGTTTTAATTATAAGGGAATTATCTGTCTGGAGAGCAGTATTGCCTGGGGATTTTTAGGCATCTTTTTCTTCCGGTTTTTAAATGGTTTTGTTCACCGTATGGTGGGTTATATTCCTGAGAGTTATGGAAAAATGACAGCTTTGGCGCTGGTCAGCTTTTATTTCTGTGATTTTACCTATACCATGTACATGCAGCGCCGTCATCAGGCTGAAGAAGAGGAAGAAAAGCAGCCGGTAATCGGACGTCTGAAGGTGTATTAATGCAGGAACGGCTGAAGGAAAATTAATGTAGGAACGGCTGAATGGTTAAATTGGACATAATATTGAGAAAATGGAGCAGAAAAGTTTTATGAAACGACGTTTAATTTTGGCATCTGCCTCACCCAGGAGGAGTCAGCTGATGCGGCAGATTGGGTTAAAGCCGGAAATCATGCCGAGCATGGCGGAGGAGGATATAGAAGAGGAGGAACCGGATAAGCTGGTGCTTGAACTTTCCCGCATAAAGGCAGAGGAGATTGCTGCCAGATATGGGGATGATACCCTGGTTGTTGGCGCAGATACTGTGGTTGCTGTGCAGGGAAAGATTCTCGGCAAGCCTGCAAATCACCGGGAGGCAGTGGAGATGCTTCTGATGCTTCAGGGTCAGGTTCATCAGGTATATACGGGAGTGACGGTTATCGCAGGCGGGACAAAGAAAATGCTGGCTGGGTTTACGGAGAGGACAGATGTCTCTGTTTATCCGATGGATGAGGATGAGATTGTCCGTTATACGGAAAGCGGTGAGCCGATGGATAAGGCAGGGGCCTATGGTATCCAGGGGAAATTTGCTTCTTATGTCAAGGAAATTCACGGAGATTATAATAATGTTGTGGGCCTGCCTGTGGGAAGGCTTTACCAGGAATTAAAGGCATTGGGAATTTTGGAGGAAATCAGGTATGATTAAGCTGATTGTATCGGATATTGACGGAACTCTGGTTCGTGACGGGGAAAATGTGTTAAATCCTGAGCTTTACCCGGAGATTCTCCGTCTGCGGGCGAAGGGAATCCAGTTTGCAGCGGCAAGCGGACGCCAGTGGCACAGCATTGAGAGGATTTTTGATCCAATAAAGGAAAAGATTTTTTATATTTCGGACAATGGGGCCTATGTCGGCTGCTATGGGCGAAATTTATTTTTAACTTCGATTAATCGGGAGATTGTTCTGGATTTTGTCAGGGAAGTAAGGAAATGCGAGGGCTTGGATGTAATGCTCAGCGGCCCGGATGTGGTTTATCTGGAGACGGAAAATAAGGAATTTATTCACTGGTTGGTAGACAGTTATCGGTTTGAAGTCAAGCAGGTTCCTGATTTACTTATGGTTGAGGACGAGTTTATAAAGATTTCCGTTTATAAAAAGCATGGAGTGGAAGAGGGAGCCAGGGCAATACAGGAAAAGTTTAAAGACCAGCTGAAAATCACTATTTCCGGTGATATGTGGATGGATTGTATGGCGCCGGGGGTAAGCAAGGGGACGGCAATCCGTCAGATTCAGGAAAGCCTGGATATTCTGCCCGAGGAAACGATGGCATTTGGCGATCAGATGAATGATATGGAAATGCTTGAACAGGCATATTACAGCTATGCAATCGGAAATGCCCGCCCGGAGGTTAAGAAAGCTGCCCGTTTTCAGGCAGATACCAATGTCCGGGACGGTGTACTGAAGGTGCTGAGGCTTTTGTAAGCTGGCGGTAAATGGTGGTAAGCCGATGAGGCTTTTGTGTTTAAGTGGTGGCAGCGGTGATGGGAATCAAAGAGGTTAGGCGCATGAGGAAAAAAAGCAGAGTGTTTTGGCTTTTAAGCCTGGTGCTTGCAGGGGTGCTGTTATTGTTCGTAAGCGGCTGTGAAAGCAGACCGGCAGCTGATGTGAAAAAAGAGATTGGTGTTACTCTGCGCCGCCCGGAAATTATGCTGGTGGTGGCGACAGAAAGAAACCGTTATGAGCAAATTTATACCGATCAAATATGGAATGTTGTCGTTTCTGCGGACGGGACTACTTTTCAGGAATATTTGTTAAATCAAATTAAGCAGTTTACCGCAGATATTAAACGAATTTGTGCAATGGCGGAAGAATATGAAATTGCCCTGGATAACCGTGAAAAGGAACAACTGCGCCTTTTAGCGCAGGACTATTACAGTCAGCTCACCCAGGAGGATAAGGCCTATACGGAGGCAGAACCTGAGGATGTGCTGAATCTTTACCAGGATTATTATCTGGCCTGCAAAACCGTAAATACGCTGACAAAGGACGCCAACTTAGAAATCAGCGATAATGAGGCAAAGGTGGTCGAGGTCGGACAGATTGTCGTGGATAATGAATTTCAGGCGAGGGAGCTTTGGCAGGCAGTAAGGACAGAAGGTGCAGATTTTGATGCCATTGCCAGGGAAAACAGCATGGAGGAGGAAATCTACAGGAAGGTCGTCCGCGGAGAACTGAGTGCTGCGGTGGAGGAAGTGGTATTTGCCATGAATACCGGGGAGGTCAGCGAGGTTATCGAGGAAAACGGGCAGTTTTATCTGTTTTACTGTAAAAATCCCTACGATCAGGAGGCGACACTTAAACGAAAGCAGGAGATGATGCTTTTGCGCAAGGACAGGGCTTTCCGCGAATACTACGACGTATTTTTAGAAGAAAATCTGGTGAGCGTGTCCGGGCGCGTCTGGCAGGATGTCAGCTGTGTGACCCAGGTGGATACGACGACGACAAATTTATTTGAACTATACAAGGAATACTTTCCGAATTAAGCGCGGGGAGTATTTTTTTACTATAAAAGTTCACCGCCGATTAGGCGGTCTAAGTTCAGGTATTCCAAGTG
>CAJUDX010000052.1 GCA_910584785.1 uncultured Lachnospiraceae bacterium
TCAGCCCGGAGAGGGCCGCGTTTGCCATTCGCTCACATGAAGCGGAACATGTGGCTCACGCGAGGCTTAAGGCACTGGAAGAAGATAAGGAGATCGTCTCCCAGTCTGTCAGCTACCGTACAAGTATCTGCCCGGAGTGCGGAAAAACGTTTATGGCTGGCGGGAATACCCGAACTGTCTTTCGATCTGCCCCGGAAACTTACAGCCAGGAGGCCGTGAAGAAGGGGGCTTATCTGGACCTTACTGCATAGGTTTAACCTGACAAATCGGCTAAAAAGATGTCGGCTAAAATAAGATGTGCTTCATCCTATTTTAGCCGATTTTATTTTGCTTATTGTTTTGGCTATGCCGGAATTTCTGCTTTTTCACATTTTGCCTTTTTAAAACGCGAATTGGAAACATGAAGGAGTTCAACCTTCATCACCTGTTCCTGAACACCCCGATTGCTGCATTCCACATATCCACGATCACCCGCCACATTCTCACAAAGGGATTGGAGGGTTCTTCTTCGGTTTCCAAATCGACAATTGTGCTTCCCACTTCTTTATCGTCCAAACTAATCTCCGCCGTCCGCAAAATAATCTGCAGGCTGTGCGGTTCAGGATTTTTGCTGGAGGTTAAGGAGAGCATTGGCGCGTCTGGGTCCATTTCCAGGAAGCGGTTTTCTTCTTCAAATTTATCAAGTTCGTTATCCAGTGTTGTTTTCATCACCCCGCTGCTTTTTCGAATTTCGCCTGTGCTGTCCAGCACGTGCAGGCTTTTGCCCAGGAGATTTTGGCTGCCCTCCAGAAGCTGCCGGCTGCCTTCGTCCAGGTGCGGTGTGGTAGATTTTAAGGTATTTTGAATAATGGTCATCGAGGCGACAGTTTGGTTTAAGCCGTTGTTGGCCCGGTTAAGAAGTTCCTGGCTGTCTGTCAGAGCGTCCTGCAGTGACGGATAGTACAGATTGAGGACTTCCTGGAAATTTCTAACATCATCAATCAAGTTATCTGCTTCAGCCATTAAGTCCCGGATGCTGTCAATGGACTTATCAGTTCCCTTTAATAAGGTCTGTGCGGATTTGCTTAAAGCATTGCTGTGGGTTGCCAGAGTCTGCAGGGCGTCCACTTTTTTCAGCAGGTTGTTTTTCGGGTTTTCAATGCCGCTTACCGCAGCCTGGAGCTGCCCTAAGGCATTGTCCTTATAGCCATTATAGTATTTTTTAAAAGCAGCATCATAGATTTCCTGCCATTTCTGCTCATAGAGTTCGGCCTGCTGAGGGTCGTTTTTATCCAGCCCGGAAGCAGCCATCATGGCATTGGCATAGGTCAGGGCCTGTTCATCGGCAAAATAATCGGCATCCTTATCGATATCGCCCTCCATGCTGCTCTGGGAAAGCCCTGCCAGGGTCATTAAAATCGTGGCCTGCTGGGCCTGAAGCTGGGTATCCAGGGTAATGACCTGCATCAGGGAGGATTCCAGACCGGGAAGGTTATCCTCGGTACGGCTGACCCCGCTTTGTATGGTGTCTAAGTGTTCATCCAAATCCTGCAGGGGAAGCTGCATACTGCCGAGCGTTTTGACCAGCGCATTCATATTGTCATTGATATCCTTGGCACTGTTTTGGGCAATCTGTAAGTAAGGAACCATGGCCGCACTCTGCTCGGCAAGGGCGGCTAAGGCTTCGATGGAAACATCATTCTGCGCTTCGATCGCCGGACGGTTTGTGCTGAATGTCCTTCTTGCGGTTTCTAAGGAGTACAGGCTGTTCTGCACGGTCTGCACCCCCGAACGCATGGATTCCATGGAGGCCAGCATGGCGTCAATGCTGTTATACATATCTGTCCCCGCCTGCCGCCAGGTATCTTTTGCTTCCTTAATGTCTTTAACATGCTCTAAAGAGGATGTCGTCCCCGGAAGCATCATCATAATCACGCCGATGGATTCATAGCTGTCCGAGCCGATGCGTGCGGTAAAATCCCCTTTTTCTCCGGGCAATGCAGTAAATACCACGCCGGTGGTTTCACCCATGGTCTGCATCTGCGAGCCGGGGGCGTCCACGCTGTAGCAGGTGTCCATATCGACGGGAATCATCACAGCGAGCATCATATTGTTCTGGTAGTAGGCGGCAGCTTTAGTATTCGGCCAGGCCTCCACATGGACTTCGATCAAGCCGGAAACCCCTGCCAAATCCTCAGCCTTTGCCTCTTTGCCGTTAAATTTATAGCTGACATCAAAGGTCCAGGGCAGTTCAACCTTGGATGCGTCCATGGTTCCCTGATAGTAGAAGCGGGCGCCAAGTTCGGATAAATCCCAGTCCAGCTGACCGTTAGCCTGCATAGGCTCTACATGGCTGCTCATATTGATAACTTTGCTGTAATTGCCGTAGTCGGTAAACTGTTTTACCCCATTGGTGGTAACGCCCTTAACGACATTGACGGTTTCCTGGCGTCCATAGGGGTCTAAGTTGACATACATGGTTTCGTCTACACTGACCATCGGTTCTGCCGCAAGCGCCGGAAGAAAAGCTGCCTGGCACAGGGTAGCCGTAATCAGGGCAATGGCAGTTTTCTGGTAAATCCTGTTTATCGTTTTTGGTTTTTGTAATCGTCTGGCTAGTTGTACGGCTAAAGGATTTATCCACGGTTTGGATTTTTCTGTTATGTTCTTTCTTTCTTCTATCTTAACTTTCATAGTGAATATCCTCCTTGATGAGTTTGCGGTGTCTCTGGTGGCGTCTGCGTTCTGCGGGCTTTTGTGCTTCTTCTTCGGGTGCGGACTGTGGGTCGGAAACAGATACCCTGACTCTTTGCCGTTTTCCGAGAGACTTTCCGTGGACAATTGCACCAACCAGCCGCCGCCTTGCTGCTTTTCGTTTTTCATGCCATTCCATCAGCCGGGTCAGTTCATTTTTGGTCAACAGCGGGTCAACCAGCACCAAAAGGGCGGGCAGGAGGGTGAGGACCAGAAGCACGCTGATCCACGCGCCCCGTCCAATCAAATGTCCCAGATCGCCGATGGCGCTGATGGAAGAGATATGGTAAAGAACATAGCCTACAATCGTTAATATCGATCCCGAAGTTAAGATAGCCGGGATACTGCGAATCAGGGTAAAGGAAGCTGCTTCGTGCTTATCCATGGTTTTTCTTGCGTCAATGTAATTGCTGGTGGTCAGTATCGCGTAATCTACGGTGGCCCCCAGCTGAATGCAGCTGACGATAACATAACCCATAAAGACCACCTTTTCTCCGGCGAGGTAAGGTACAGCCATATTAAAGTAGATGGCAACCTCAATCGGAATCATAACCACTAACGGAATTGCCAGGGATTTATAGGTCAGCATAACTACCAGGAATACACCCAGCATAGAGAGGAGATTGACCAGCGCGTAATCCTTGGTAATGATGGCTTCGATATCCTGGGTGGAAGGTGTTCCTCCTACCAGATAGGAATTTTCTGGATAGTACTCCTTGATGATGGACTGGATTTCATCCGAACACTGGAAGGCTAACGGACTTTCCTCCTTGGTCCTGGTGTAGATCAGGATGCGGGAGTAGCCGTTCTTATGTAGCAGTCCGGTAATGCTTTCCGGCAGAAATTCCTCCGGCACGCCCTGGGGAAGGGTTCCCGCTAAAGAGCGAACGGATTTAATATAAGGAAGCTCTTCCAGACGTTCGGTGAACTGGGCTTCGGTAACGTTCGACTGGGCGGGGACAATCGCCATCATCATATTGCTTCGCCCAAAGATTTTAATGATTTTCTGGTCATCTTCATAAACCTGGGTTCCTTCCCCGGCGCCTACCGCCGAGTTACCAAACAGATAGCTGTTTCTTTTCTGTGCCTGGTACATGGGCAGGAATAAGACCAGAACAAGGGCTAAAACCACCAGGCGGATTTTGCAGATTCCACGGCTTAACCGTGTGAAATCCGGCAGGAAGGAACGGTGGGCAAAGCGGTCAATCAGCTTTGACATCCTTAAAATTAACGCCGGCATGAAAAACAGCACGGTGATTAAGCTGAACACGACACCTTTAGCCAGGGACAGCCCTAGGTCAAAGCCGATATTAAACTTCATTACGGTTAAAACCAAAAAGCCGACGATCGTGGTAAGGCTGCTGGCTAAAATGGAGTTTAAGGCCTCTTCAATTGCGTGGGTCAATGCCGTTTCCTGATCCTGGCCTGCGTTTTTATAGCGGGTGTAGGCGTGGAGGAGGAAGATGGAATAGTCCATCGAAACGGCAAGCTGCAGGACAGCTACGACGTTATTGGTTAAAAAGGAGATGGTTCCCAGGAAAATATTTGTTCCCTTATTCAGGACAATCGCCACGCCCATTACGGATAAAAAGAGCACCGGCTCAAACCAGGATGTGGTGGTAATGCAGAGGATCAGGAAGATAAAGAATACGCCAAGGCTTAAAATCAGCTTCATTTCCTCGGCAACCTTTTCCGCCAGGGATTTGCTCTGTACTGCCATGCCCACGAAATAGCCCTTATCGCCGGTAATTTCCCGCATCTCATCGATGGCCTGGGAAGTCCGTTTGCTGGAATCCCCTTCCACAAAGGTGACATCCATCACGGCAGAGCCGTCTTTATAGTAATCTTCAATATCCTTTTCATGGATAAACTCGCTGGAAGTGTAAATATCGGTTGTTGTATCGCACCAGAGAATCTGATCCACGCCGTCCACGGCTTCTAAGCGATCCTTATATTGTTTTGCTTCGTATAAGGTGACATCCTCAATCATAATTCTTGCCGTACCCGGATAGCCGAATTTTTCTTCCATTAAATTTAAGCCGGCTTTGGAATCGACATAGTCGGGAAGGTATTCCGTTAAGTCATAATTGACCTCGACAAAGGGCGCACAAATAGCGCAGAAAATCACGGCGACGATAAATATTTTTTCAATCAGCAGGTTCTTTTTGGCAATAAATTCCGGCAATGTCATCCGGCGGTGCTGTTTTAGCTGCGTATTTTGGCTGTTTGCTGATTCGCTTTGTTCTGTTTTAACATGTTTCTTTTTTCCAAGCATCATTTTCCCCGCTCCTTGTGCTTAATTTAATAAAAGGTAAACCACAAAAAAATCAATGAAATAAAATAAATAGTTAATATTGTCCAGGAATCATCGCATCGATGATTTATTAACTGAAATTAAATAATGAACAACTGTTGACTTATTAACTATAATGCATTATACTAATAATAGTTTATTAATGCAATAGTCAATTAATGTTTAGATGTTGTAAAATCAACATATTTCCATATTTTGTCTATTTTTCATGAATTTTTTAGAAATGGATAGGCCTGCAGGATAATGTGTTTGGAAAGGATGAAGAAAATGAAAAGTGAGACCTTAGATCGCCGCGTAAGGAAAACACGACAGCAGCTGCGGCATTGCCTGGCTGTATTATTAAAGGAAAAAAAGGTTCAGGAGATCACCGTGCGGGAAATTACAGAAATGGCTGACTTAAACCGGGGAACCTTTTACCTTCATTATAAGGATGTTTTCGATTTACTGGAAAAGATTGAGCAGGATTTGCTGGACGAGCTGGATGCTGCGCTGCAGAAATACCAGGCGCAGGATTTGCACAGGAAGCCGTCGATGATTTTTACCGATGTCTTTGTCTGCGTACAGGAAAATGCAGAGATGGTGCAGATTTTGCTGGGAGAAAACGGTGATTTGAATTTTGTTAATCAAATCAAGGAGAGGGTCAGGGAAAAATGCCTGAAAGACTGGATTGAGCTGTTCCGCACGCAGAACTCAAAGCTGTTTGATGCATTTAATGCCTTTATTGTCTCCGGCTGCCTGGGGCTTGTGACCTATTGGCTGCAGAATGGGATGAAGGAATCTCCCGAAGAACTGGCTTATATCGCTGAACAGATTATGATGAATGGAATTAAGATATTAGGTTAGTGCACTGGTTGTTTGCAAAACGATATAGCACACTCTAAATAAAAGGCCGATAAAGGAGGAACAAGATGAAACATCGATTAATACGGTGCTGTTTGGCCCTGGCTGCGGCAATGGTTTGGGGAACTGCCCATGCCTGCCCTGAACCTGTCTACGCTGTGCACAGTTCAGCAATTTACTTAGAAGATGCAAGAGAGGATGAGGCATTTTATAATTACCAATGGGCATTGAAAAACAACGGGCAGCTCCGCCTTCTGGATAAGGATTCGGGAAGGGTCTTAGAAATGGGCTCCGGTGTGATTTATGGGGATAAAAGTGCCCGGGCTGCCGATGTTCTTAAGGTGACAGAAGCTCTTCCTGGTGTGGACATCCATGCGGAGGAGGCCTGGAAGCTTTATGAGGCGGCAGCCGAAAAAAAACAGGTAACGGTAGCCCTGATTGATACCGGGGTGGATGTCACACACCAGGAGCTGGCAGAAGGACTTTGGGTAAATGCCGATGAAATTCCCGGCGATGGTGTGGATAATGACCGTAACGGCTATGTCGATGATATTCACGGCTGGAATTTTATTTCCCATAATCATCTTCTCTGCCGCGGTGCAGAGGACGATCACGGAACCCATGCTGCCGGGACGCTTAACGCAGCGTGGGATGGAAAAGGAGTTACGGGAATTAATGACAGCCATTATGTAAAGATTATGGTGTTAAAGGCCCTGGGCGCTGACGGAAAGGGAGATTCCAGCACTGTGATTGAAGCCATCCGCTATGCCCAGGCAAACGGCGCTCAAATCTGCAATTTAAGTTTTGGTTCAGAAACCTATGACCGTCAGCTGGAACAGGTTATCCGTCAATCCCCGATGCTTTTTATTATTTCTGCGGGAAATGGCGACGCAGGTGGGAATGGTTTAAATATCGATCAATTCCCGGTCTATCCTGCGGCGTATACCAGCGAAAATATTATCTCGGTAGCCAATCTGCTCTTTGACGGAAATCTGCATGATAGTTCAAACTTTGGGGTTCAGAGCGTGGATCTGGCAGCACCGGGGTCTTATATCCTAAGCACAGCCGCTGAACATCGCTTTGGCTATATGACAGGAACCTCCATGGCGGCCCCCATGGTAACTGCCGCTGCTGCTATGCTTGCTTCTTATCATGGCGACTGGGGAATTGCAGAAATAAGGGAAGCTATTTTATCTTCTGTGCAGCCCATGGAAAGCCTGTATGGGAAATTAGCTACAGGCGGCATTTTGGATATGGGTAAAGCAATGCTGTACCAGCCATAAGCGGGCCTTCCTTAATAGGTGAAACCAGTGCATTTGTAAGAAAAAAATACTGGAAATCTGGTGCCTATCGTAGTATAATAAAAACGTTTATTGCTGTGTACATATCATGTCCGCTATTTTCGACAGGAAATGGGGAGATGATACAAAATCAGGCAAAATATGTACTGGAATACCCGGAATATTTTTTGTCTGCGGATTTTTTAAAGAAATTTTTTTAAAGAAAAGAAGGTTAAAGAAATTAAAAAAAATATTTCTAAGGAAAAGATTTTCGAAAAAAATTTCAGAAAAAATTCCAAAGAAAAGTTCTGTATGTATTTCCAAGGTAAAGGAGGAGCTATGAAAAAATTCTTATCAACTATGCTTTGTGCCGGAATGATTCTGGCGATGACAGGCTGCGGCGGCGGAGCAGATGGAAAGGCTGTTTATGAAGCAGCAAGCCAAAAGACCCAGGAACTGACCAGCCTGGATGCGTCCTGTACAGTAAAAATGAACATGAAGCAGGGCGAAGAGACGATGGATGTTTCCAGCACCATGAATATGAAGATGGATTCTGCGAATACAGAAAATCTTCGTATTGTGGGAGAGGGGACTACCAGTACTGCAGGTCAGACAGTAGATACGAAGATTTATTATGAAGGCGGCTATTATTATATGGAGGCTGCTGGACAGAAGTTTAAATATGCCATGGATATTGAAGGCATGATGGAGATCATGGAGCAAAATATGGGCGGGGGAACCGTGGAAGCCGACTATATGAAAGAGGTAAAAGTAAAGAAAGATGGAGATAATCAGATTCTTACCTTTACCGCAGATGCTTCCAAGATGGATTCCTATGTGCAGGAAGTGATGGGTTCGATGGCGAGCATGCCTGGCTTAGAGGGCGTAACCTATACGATTAAAGAAGTAAGCGGAGAAGCTACTGTAGATAAAGATGGTTATTTCTCCCAGGTAAAGATGAAAATGGTGATGGATATGTCCATGTCAGGAGAATCCATCAGCATGGATATGGACATGGATACTGTGTATCATAATATCGGACAGCCTGTGGAAATCACAGCTCCGGCGGATTTAGACAGCTATCAGGAAATCGATCCTGCTCTGCTGGGCATGTAAATAATCAAGCGATAAAACGGCAATAAGCAACGCCCCTGGAACTGATAAATTTCCAGGGGTGTTTTTTAATCGTTTTAAGTCGTTTTTAATCATTTAACATCGTTTTGAAGTTTTAAATTATTTTGAACCATTTAAAACCGTTTGATTTTTTTTGCGGTTGTTTTCACAAATTCACTGTCCCGCACCACCAGATGATGAATCCGCTTATATACGGGCATCGCTGCATTAAACTCGTCAATAACCTTTTGCAGTTCTTCCTGAATATTGCTGATTCCTGCCTTTTGTGCATATTCCATATCCGGGAAAATTTCAGCTTCAATAACCCCATTCTTATCCCTTACCAGAATTTCCTTAATCCGTTCATCGCGGTTCAAATGATTTTCCAGTTCTTCAGGGGATACATTTTCTCCATTTGCCAGAATAATCAGATTCTTTTTCCGACCGGTAATGTAGACATAGTTTTCTTCATCCACATAGCCCAAATCGCCGGTTTTCAGCCAGCCATCCTCTAAAGTTTCTGCGGTTTCCTGCGGCATTTTATAATAGCCAAGCATTACGCTTGAACCCTTAACCCACAGTTCATCGTCCACGACCTTGGCCTGGCAGTTGGGCATCAGTTTTCCAACGGAGCCTTTTTTATTGGCCCATTCCAGATTGCTGCTGATAACCGGCGAACACTCTGTCATACCGTAGCCCTGGAGAATGGTGATGCCAAATTCCTTAAACCGGTCAACATATTCGGGATCGAGGTAGGCGCCGCCGCTGCAGATGGTTTTCAGGCGTCCGCCCAGGGCTGTCCTGGCAATCATCTCCTTTGGTGTGTTTTCTGGAGCCTGGTTAACGGCTTCCCTTAATTTGGCATAAAGGGATTCGATAATCATGGGCACCAGAAGGATAATTTCCGGCTGGAAGATGGTTAAGTTTTTCTGGACCCGCATAATGGAATCATTAATACAGATGGTAATTCCCGTGTACAGCCCCTTGATAATATCCATGGTCAGGCAGTAAACGTGGTTAATGGGAAGCAGGGTCATGGAAACTGTGCCTGCGGGGATCTTCATATCCTGGCTGATGGCATTGTCCGCAAGATTTCGGTGGCTTAACATAACACCTTTGCTTTTGCCGGTGGTTCCTGAGGTAAACAGGATGGTGCAGAGCTGATCCGGCTGGATTTGGGTGAAAAAGTTTCCCTGGTTATTCTGCAGAAGTTGGTTAAAAGATAAAACTACATCACTGTCCTGTTCTGCCTGCATGGAAACCACACAGGAAATCTGCGGACAATGTTCCCTTACCCCAGCGGCTACATCTGCCCGGATTTCATCATAAACCAGCATTTCCACGTCTGCCCGGTTAAGCAGCTCCCAAATCGCTTCAGCGGGTAACTGGGCGTCAATGGGAACCGCTGTGCCGGCGCTGTTAGTGGTTCCAAAATAGCTGATAATCCAGGCATAGGTCGTCGTTCCCAGGAGGGCAATGTGCTTTCCCTGCTTTCCCAGGACTTCCAGCGCCCGGCTGAAGGCCATGGAATCCTTATACACCTGAGTATAGGTTTTTTCCTCGATTGATTTCTTTACCTTATAGCGAAAAGCTGCCTGATCGCCGTAAGTTTCGACTCCATGCCGGATAATTTCCTGTAATGTATGTAGCTCCATCGTAGATTTCCCTCCATTTTGCGCGTTTAGCGGCAGTGTTTTATTCCTGCAGCGACTGAATATAGTTTACGGCGTCGCCCACAGTTTTTACCTGGATAACTTCCCTTTCCACAACTTCAATATCATACTTATCCTCAAGCTCGCCCACCATGCTCATAAAATCGTAGGAGGTAAAGCCCAAATCTTCGATAAAGCGGGAATCCTCGGTAATTTCCTCCGGATTGATATCCACATAGGCGCAAATAATTTCTTTTAATTCATTAAACATGTTTTTCTCCATTCTTGATACAATTGATACAGTTATAACGATAAAGATTATACCCAGTCAATAATTTCCCCCACGCTCCGCGAGCAGTCCTCGATGCCGTGGAATAAGATCCGGCAGAGGTAGTAATAGATATCCCTGAGCTTTTCCGGGGTAACGACGCCTGTCTGGTATTCAAAGCAGAAATCCATGCCGTTATCGGTGGGATTTTCACTGACGGTCAGGTAAAGAGTATGGGCAGCCACACCGTTGGAATAGCGGGAGGTGCGGTATTTAATGCCTTCCAGCTTATCTAGGCCAGGGCCATCATAGCGCATGGAAAGCGGCTGATAGGTCAGGGAAAGCGGCTCATAGGTTTGCCCGTCCTCCAGATGGTAGCATTGCTTCCGGTAAGCGTAGTACTCAGAAGGGCTGAAATTGGCATGGCGGAAGTATTGATTCTGCATATCCCGGATCTTATAAATGCCTTCAATAAAGCTGTCCTCTTTTGCGACAATGGTGCGGAAGGGGAAGCAGTGAATCCGGCTCCCGCCGCAGCGCTTTTCTGTCAGCGTGGCTCTCCGGGCAATGGTGGTGGTAACAGAGATATCGTCCAGGTTATTTTCCTTTTGAAGATAGGTTCTAAGACCCATCAGCAGAAGGCAGACCATGGAAACCTGCTGGTTCTGGCAGAAGGTGTGGAGTCTTTCTGAGGGCTCTGTTTCCAGATGGAAGGTGGAAATATTAGCATCCACATTGTCCGAGGTATTGGTGGCGGCGCGAAGGGCAGGATTATTCTTTGCAATGCGCTCGGCGTTAAGCTTATCCGGGCCGTAGATATCGGCAAAAATGGGCTCAGAGCTGCTAATAAGTTTTTGGAAAAATGCCCGGTCTTTTTGACAGGTGGAGGAATTATCCTCGTAGGCAAGATCCTTTTGCAGCTGCTTAAGGTAGGACGCCATATCCTTTGGATAGCTGACCTCGTCCGGGTAGAGCTTTTGGCAGTATAATTCGATAACATCCCGGTAGAACATAATTAAGGATTGTGCGTCCATGGTCATATGGTCTACGGCAATGTAAATGCCCTGGAAGCCGTCGGGGAGTTTAATCATTACAATATGGTGCATGGGAGAATCAAAGCGGGCAAAGGGGGTTTGGGTCCATTCCTCCATTTTTTGTTTTGCATCCTCCATCTTCCATCCCGTGAAGTCAAAATGTTCGATGACCGAATCATCCTGTTTGACAACATACTGCCAGGTATTCCCCTCCTTATCCTGGGCAAAGCGCAGACGCATCGATTCACAGCGGGCAATCGCTTCTTCGATGCTCTGTTTCAGCAGTTCCCGATCCAAATCCACCTGAATGGTCAGGCTGGCGCCGATATTTAATACCTGTTTTTTGGGACAGTATTTTAAACAGTAAAAATGCAGTTTTTGTGCATTGGTCAACGGGTAAACCTTATTTCCTTTTCTGGTTTTCATAAAATAATCCTTTCTTATATTTCGGATTTCCTATTCGGCGGAAACGAAATAGGTCTGGATAAGCTGCCGGACAGCGTGTTCATAGGCAGCAGGGTCTTTGTAGTAGGCTTCTGCATGGCTTGCCCCTGGAATAATCAGCAGATCCTTCTGAGCAGCACAGGCCTGGTAAAGGTCATAGACCATGGAACAGGGCACGAAGGTATCCGTTTCCCCATGGATAAATAAGGTGGGTGTGCGGGAGCGTGCCACTTCGTTTTTGGCGTTGCATTCGTTCAGCCCGTAGCCGGCCTTCCTTTTGGTCATCTGATCGGAAATGTTCATCAGAGGGAAGGCAGGGAGATGGTACATCGTTTTTAACACCGACTGAAATACCTCATAGGCTGAGGTAAAGGCGCAGTCGGAGACAGCGGCCTTTACCTGGGGAGGGAGGGGAAGGCCAGTGGTCATCAGCACGGTGGAAGCGCCCATGGAAATACCGTGAAGCATGATTTGGCAGTTCTCTCCCAGGCGGTTTACCAGATAATCAACCCAGACACAGGCATCATGCCGATCCAGGCAGCCAAAGCCGATATAGGTTCCCTCACTCTGCCCGTGTGCCCGTTCATCGATGATTAAAAGGTGAAATCCCTGCTCATGGTAAAATTTCGCGATGGAAGAGTAGTCATTTAAGCCTTCGCTGGTATAACCGTGGAAGCAGATAACTGCCCGGTTTGCGCCGCCGCAGGGGAAAAAGGTGCCGTGAAGTTTTAACTGGTCACGGGAGGTAACAAATACATCCTCATGGGGAAGGTTTTTTACCCATGCCTTATCGTTTTGGATTTGGGGAATGTAGAGGTTCCAATCCGTTCCCGACATATTCATCGTGCGTCCCCGCTTGGCGTTCTGGCGTAGTATGGTGCGCCGGAAGAAGTAACGGGCCAGGGCGTACTCCCCAGCAGCCCCAAAAGCGGCAGCGCCAAAGATTGCTTGTTTAATCTTCATGGATAGTATGGCTCCTTTATAAAGTTCACCGCCGATTAGGCGGTTTAAGTTCAGGGTTATTTAATCAATTTCTGCAGCATCATCGCCTTTTCTAAGCTTCCCTCAACCTTTAATTTTCCCACGGTAAATGCAAAAACAGGATCGAGTTTTCCTGACGCGAGTTTTAGTAAGGTATCTGCACTGCAGATAAAGATGGCGTCGCGGTCGTAGTATTCGTAGGGTTCTACATAAAGGGTGCCGTCCTTAACTTCAGCATAAAATGCTCCTTCGCCTTCGCCAGTAATATTAAACTGGAAAGCCAGATGTTCTTTAATTCCGCTGATATCCGCCTTCATAAACATTTCTTTTATCTTCTGAAACAGCTCTTCGTAGGTCATAGACATATGCTCCTTTTCTCTTGCTTTATTTTTTGGTTTGTTTAGTCGGTTATTACTGTCTGCTGTAGGATGAATAAAATTGGTTTAAAAAAATCGACCATTGGTCGAAAAACCTTTATGTTACCTTAGCACGTTTTTGGGTGTGCGTCAAGCACCATCTGGCATTTTTTCCACCCCTCTGGATTTTTTTCCAAATATCTGGTATACTGTAGTAGGTGAAAAATATCGATGGATTTAGAAGGAGCTTTATGAAAAATCAAAATAAACGGGAACGGATTCTGGACGCTGCACAGGAACTGATGGAGACCTCCAGCATACGTTCGGTTTCTGTTCAGAAAATTGCCCAGAATGCGGGAATTGGCAAGGGAAGTATTTATTATTATTTCTCTTCTAAAAATGAGATTATCGAAGCGGTGATCGAACGTTCTTACTTCCGTGTCCTGGATGAGGCGCAGACGCTTGTGGCTTCCCAGGCGATTGGCGTTTTTGAAAAAATGAAGATTATTTATCAGGCCTGTTTGGATTCTTCGATAGAATTTAAGCGCCAGGAGGCGATCAGCAGCTTTAATGTACAGCAGCAGAGTGCATTGATTCATCAGACGTTTGCCCAGGTGATTATTTCCCGGATGCAGCCGATTTTAGCTGATATTTTCCGTCAGGGAATGAATGAGGGAATCTTATGCTGCGACTATCCCGAAGAAACGGCGAGGATCGTTTTGATGGTGCTTACGGTTACACTGGATAATTCATTAGCGCCAACTGACGCCGGGCAGATTCGGCGGGTTTTATCTGCCTTTGCTCAAATGCAGGAAAAAACCATGGAGATTCCGAAAAATACCCTTGATTTTTTAGCGGTAAACGGGGCAGAGAAAAGCAGCCTGGAGAAGGAAAGGCCGGATAAGGAACAGGAAGAAAAAGGTTAAAAAGAATGAGAACTGAGGTATTGAAATAAACAGAACAGGAAAAGGGAGGTTAAGAAAATGAAGGATAATCATTTTGTGATTACCATTGGAAGGCAGTATGGCAGCGGCGGACGTATTGTCGGAAAGATGCTGGCTGAGGAGCTGGGGATTCATTTTTACGATGAAGAGATTTTAAAGGTGACTTCGGAAACCAGCGCGATTGGCGAACAGTATTTTCGCCTGGCGGATGAAAAAGCGGGAAATAATCTGCTGTACCGCATTGTCAAGGAGATAAAGCCTGACCTGGAACTGCCCAGAACTGAGGGTAAGCTGACCAAGCCGGAAAATCTTTTCCGCTTCCAGTCCGATGTTATCCGCAAGCTGGCAGCTGAGGAAACCTGTATTTTTGCCGGAAGGTGTGCAGATTATGTGCTGGAAAGAGAAAATCTGAATGGATTAATCCGTGTGTTTGTCTATGCGGAAATGGACACGCGGATTCGTCGGGTAATGGATGTGGATAAGGTGGATGAGAAGGAGGCCATAAAGCGGATTAAGCGGATTGACAAAGAGCGGAAGGAGTATCATCGCTACTTTGCCGGTCGGGACTGGATGGGGATGGAATACTATGACCTGCCCATTAACAGCAGCCGCCTGGAATTTGAACAGATGGTGGTGCTGATTAAGGATTATATTCGTTTAAAGGGGTTTTCAGTATAGATGATTTTTGAAAAAGAAAGGACAGAACGCAGATGAAAGGAACATGGTTAGTTGCCGGAGCAATGTCTGCTGGTTTAATTTTGACGGCTGCCCCGGCTGCGATGGCTGGAGAGTGGAGGCAGGATACCGTTGGCTACTGGTGGCAGAATGATGATGGTACTTACCCGGTGAATTGCTGGCAGTGGCTGGACGGAAACCAGGATCAGGTTGCAGAATGTTATTATTTTAACGAAAACGGATATTTGCTGACGAATACGATAACGCCGGATCTCTATACCGTCAATGCTGACGGGGCATGGGTTTTGGATGGTGTGGTTCAGACCCAGTCGCCGTCAGGCGCCCCGGCTGCTGTGGAAGGAATGGCGCAGAATCCGAGTATGGACATTGACCGTACCATGGGCGGCGGATTGATTAAACAGGTGTTTATTGAGTGTATCGGAAGGGACCGCAGTCAGGTGGAAGCACTGTTAGGCGTGACCGGAGAGCCGCAGGAGACCGAGGATTATGCGATAGGGGAATTTGATTTCCATATTGATTATGTGCTGAATGAAAATGAAGATGTGCGGATTGACTATAAGGACAATATTGCGGTGCGGATTTTTGGAACCAATGTGGAACTATTGAATTTTGAAAAGGATGAATATAGTTTATCAGAAATTGATGCTATTTTTGGAGTTACCCATGTGACCTTAATGGGGAATGCACATTTTTGGAACCTGCAGGATAATCCCAGGGTTACGGTGGAAATGTTTGAGGGCTTTGTGTCAATTAATGCTTATTAGTGTTCTGCCTGAATGTAATGCAGACAGAACGCAAGTACTGCCTTGCATAAATAACGGTGAATATGCATCATTCTTTACGCAAGGCAGTATTGGAGCGCGGCTGAACCTCGCTTTTTGTCAGCTTTCGTAAGCTGCGTTAGCTATTTGCGCCTTTTTGCAGCGCGGCTGAACCTCGCTTTTTGTCAGTTGTGCTATTTGCTTTACCGCACAGATAATTTGTCAGTTTTCTGCTAATTTTCTTAAATCTTCATAAAAATTCGGGTAAGAGATAGTTACACATTCCGCCCCCAGCACTTCGGTTTCCCTTTCTGCTATAAGTCCCGCTACGGCAAAGGTCATGGCGATGCGGTGGTCGAGATGGCTGTCGATAACTGCGCCATGCAGTGTCTTTCCGCCGCGGATAATCATTCCGTCTGTGGTTTCAGTGACATCTGCGCCCATAGCGGTCAGGTTTTGCACCATTACGGCAATTCGGTTCGATTCTTTTACCTTCAGTTCTGCCGCATCGCGGATAATCGTTTCCCCTTTGGCAAAACATGCCATCATCGCCAGCACCGGCAATTCATCAATTAAGGTTGGGATGATGCTCCCTCCGATTTCTGTTCCGTGCAGGCTGCTGTGGCGAACCAGGATATCAGCTACGGCTTCTCCAGAGGTGTTTTGAATATTTTGCAGGCGAATATCGCCCCCCATCGCCCGGCAGATCGTTAAGATACCGTCCCGCGTAGGGTTAATTCCCACATGCCGGATTAAGATTTCTGAATGAGGAATCAGGAGTCCGGCAGCCAGGAAAAATGCCGCGGAGGAGATATCGCCCGGAACATGGATCGGGCAGGCGTAGAGCTCGTTTGGCGGGTAAATCGTGGCGCTGTTTTCTTCGGTTAAAATATCCGCTCCAAAATGCCTGAGCATCAGTTCAGAATGATTTCGGGAAAGACAGGGCTCTGTGACCCTGGTCTCGCTGTCGGCATAGAGGCCAGCCAGAAGTATCGCGGATTTTACCTGGGCAGAGGCGACCGGCGAAGTGTAGTAAATGCCGTGAAGCTGCCTTCCGCAGATATTCAGCGGCGCACAGCCGTTGTCCGCAATGCTTTGAATGGAAGCGCCCATCTGGGAGAGCGGGTCGATAATTCGTTTCATGGGACGCTTTTGGATAGAGGCGTCGCCGGTCAGAACGGCACTAAATTGCTGTCCGGCAAGAATACCGGAGAGCAGACGGGTAGTGGTGCCGCTGTTTCCGCAGTCTAAGGTTTCCTGTGGCGCCTTCAGGCCGTGAAGCCCGTTTCCATGGACAAGGATGCGGTCCTGGTTGTTCTCAATGTCAACGCCCATTTTTTGAAAGCAGGCGATAGTCGAGAGACAGTCTGCGCCCTGGAGAAAGCCTGTGATTTCGGTGGTTCCTTTGGCAATGGAGCCGAACATAACGCTGCGGTGGGAGATGGATTTATCCCCTGGTATGGTAATTTCGCCCCTTAAAGGGGAGCCTGGTGAAAATTTCATGGGAGATGGATGTTCCTTTCTTGTTTTTGGGTGCTGGGGTGTCAAGGTAAAAGGCGTTTAGGTCCCGATTTCGTAATGATATTTTTTTAGCTGTTTTTTTGCCTTTTCCATGGCTTCTTTTTCATAGAATATAATGCGCAGAGCCCCTTCTCCGCGTTCGCGGTTGTGGTTAATTCCAATATTTTTAATACTGATTCCCTTTGCCGCCAAAATAACTGAGATGGTGGAAATCGAACCGGGTTCGTCCACGATATCTACAGTAATAGAGTTTTCGGACGCCAAAATCCCCTTTTCCCTGTCTGCGATGGAGTTTCGGTATTCCCTGGAGGTTTCAAAGAGCTGGTGCAGTGCCGGATGGCTGGCAGCCTTGATTTGAGTGAGAATTTCTTCCAGAGAGGCGATGTATTCTTCCAGGATTTGGGCAATAGGATTCCGGTTGGTAATACAAATTTGTTCCCACATTTCGGGTGAGGCCGAGGCGATGCGGGTAATATCTTTAAACCCTCCGGCGGCTACCTGCTTCATAATGCCCTGGGGACTGTCCGAAGCCCTGACCAGGTTGACCAGGCTGGAGGCCACGATATGGGGGAGGTGGCTGATGGCAGCGACGACCTTATCGTGTTCTTCATAATCTAAAACCATGGGGATTGCTCCAATGGCCCTGGCGATTTCCACTAAACGGCGGGAGTAATCCTGGTTGGCAAAAAAGGACGGCGATGGATTCCCAGAAGGATTGTGCAGGGCAGGGGTGATGATGTAATAGGCATTTTCCAGCAGATGGTCGTTGGAGTTTTCATAGCCGGTTTTTTCAGAGCCAGCCATAGGGTGTCCTCCGACAAATACCTCTTCCATGCCCAGGCGGATAACTTCCTGATGAATATTCGTTTTTGTGCTCCCAACGTCAGTGACAAAGGCTCCTTCTTTTAACAGCGGTCGGATTTGAGCCAGGTACTGGGCATTGTATTCCACGGGTGTGCACAGGAAAATAACGTCGCATTTTCTGAGTTCTTCCCCAATGCCCTCTAATATGACATCCACAACACCGTCTGCCTTTGCCTGCCTGAGCTTTTCCTGCGTCCGCATATAGGCCATAATCGTTATCTCCGGCGTGTGCTGTTTTAATCTTCGGGCGATGGAACCGCCAATCAGTCCCAGGCCGATAAACGCAATGGTTTTTTCTTTCATACAACTTGTTTCCTTCCTGCTTTTTTCTGTGTCAGGCTTCCCCGTATCGGTTGATGCGGTTTGGAAGCGGGGATATCCTTAATATTTTGGTTAGATGTTTCGCTTTGCCAGGGCAATATAAGGGGATAAATCACCCATCAGCTGTTTAAATTGTTCAAAGGTAAGCGACTGCGGGCCATCGGAGAGAGCGCAGGAGGGACAGGGATGGACTTCAATCATCAGACCGTCAGCCCCAACGGCGGCAGAGGCCTTGGACAATGGTTCGACAAAGCTTCGGATGCCGGCGGCATGGCTGGGATCAATAATCACAGGCAGGTGGCTCTTGGTTCGGATAACTGGAACCGCGCTGATGTCCAGGGTATTCCGTGTGGCAGTTTCATAGGTGCGGATGCCGCGCTCACACAGGACGATATTGGGGTTTCCCTCAGAGATAA
The DNA here is from genome assembly GCA_910584785.1 of uncultured Lachnospiraceae bacterium. Taxonomy (GTDB): domain Bacteria; phylum Bacillota; class Clostridia; order Lachnospirales; family Lachnospiraceae; genus Caccovicinus. The sequence goes on from CAJUDX010000052.1 coordinate 18,539, forward strand.
TATATTCTGCGGCATTGAGCCATTCGTCGATGGTGGCAGCCAGGCCGCGTTTAAGCATGACTGGGAGACCGGAGCGCCCGGCTTCCTTTAATAATTCAAAATTCTGCATATTCCGCGCGCCGATCTGCAGCATATCCACGTATTTAACCGCCATGGCAAGGGCACGCAGACTGGTAACTTCGCAGACGGTGGCAAGGCCAGTGGTTCTTCCGGCTTCTTCCATGTACTTTAAACCTTCCTCCTCCAGCCCCTGAAAGGAGTAGGGGGATGTTCTGGGTTTAAATGCCCCGCCGCGAAGGAAGGTAGCCCCGGCTTTTTTTACGTTTTCGGCACATAAAAGGAGCTGATCATGATTTTCAATCGCACAGGGGCCAGCCATTACGGTAAAGGTTTCCGGGCCGATTACCGTGTTTTTGACAGAGATACAGGAATCTTCCGGGTGAAATTTTTTATTGACCAGCTTATAGGATTCTGTGATGGGAACAACCTTGTCCACGCCGTCAAGCAGTTCAAAGTTTGTCCCTTTAAGTTTTCTTTTATCACCGACAACACCGATAATGGTAACTTCATGACCATGGGAGAGATGAACCTGGAGGCCGTTTTCCTCGATTAACCGTGTGACATGTTCAATTGCTTCGCTGGAAACCTTTGGTTTCATAATGATAACCATAATCTATCCTCAACTTTCTTTTTTTTCGGCAACCTCCATTGTACGGCAGAAAAAGGGAAATGTCAACGCTTTTGCACGTTGAATTATGACACTTCAACGCGAGAAAAATAAGAAATAATCCACAGATTTTTTTGATTTTAGCAGGGTTTGGACAGGATGGAAAAAAATTGTTGAAAAAGTTTTGGTTAATTCATGCAATTTTACTTGTAATCTTTCTGTTTTTTTAGTACAATATCATCATGGACTAAAGGCGTTGTTTTGAGGTAGTTCACGAGGAGCAGATGGCAGATAACCGAGTTCCATTTGACCTTAAAGAGGCTTTTTCCGAAAATTTTCGGAATAGCCCAACGACAAAAATGATGTACAGGAGGATTGTTTATGAACGTTTATGGAACCAAAAAAATCCGTAACGTTGTATTACTTGGACACGGCGGTGCAGGTAAGACAACCGTTGCCGAAGCTATGGCATTGATTACCGGAGTTACAAAGAGAATGGGGAAGGTAACGGATGGAAATACCATCAGCGATTATGATAAGGAAGAAATTAAGAGGCAGTTTTCCATTTCAACCTCATTGATTCCTTTAGAATACACGGGTGAGGATGGGCCGATTAAGATTAATTTGCTGGATACTCCTGGTTTCTTTGATTTTGTAGGCGAGGTAGAGGAAGCGGTCAGCGTGGCGGATGCTGCGATTATCGTGGTCAACTGCAAGGCTGGTATTGAAGTGGGAACGGAAAAGGCATGGGAACTCTGCGAGAAGTTTAACCTGCCGAGAATTATCTTTGTGACGAATATGGACGACGATCACGCCAGCTACCGTGAACTGGTGCTGAAGCTGGAAACCCGTTTTGGGCGTAAGATTGCTCCCTTCCAGCTGCCAATCCGTGAAAATGAAAAGTTTGTTGGTTTTGTCAACGTGGTAAAGATGGCCGGACGCCGTTTTACGAATTTAAGCGACTACGAAGAGTGCCCGATCCCGGATTACGTGGAGAAAAATCTGGGTATCGCCAGGGAAGCACTGATGGAAGCCGTTGCAGAAACCAGTGAAGAATATATGGAGAGGTATTTCTCTGGGGAAGAGTTTACCCAGGAGGAGATCTCCGAGGCGCTCAGAACCTTCGTTATCGACGGAAGCATCGTTCCGGTTATGATGGGTTCCGGTATTAACTGTCAGGGCTTCCGCGTGCTTTTGCAGGCGATTGACAAGTATTTCCCGTCACCGGATAAGTATGAGTGTGTGGGCGTGGATGTGTCCACCGGTGAGCGCTTTACGGCAAAATATAACGACGATGTATCGCTGTCCGCAAGGGTATTTAAGACCATCGTCGATCCGTTTATCGGAAAATATTCATTGATGAAGATCTGCACGGGTACCTTAAAGCCCGATATGACCGTTTATAATGTCAATAAAGATGCAGAAGAAAAGATTGGAAAGATTTACCTGTTAAGAGGCAAGGATCAGATTGAAGTTTCCGAACTGAAAGCCGGCGATATCGGCGCTGTGGCTAAGCTGACCGTTACCCAGACCGGCGATACCATGGCGGTTCGCACAGCCCCGATTGTTTACCATAAGCCGCAGATTTCCACACCTTACACCTACATGGCGTACAAGGCGGTGAATAAGGGTGACGATGATAAGATTTCCTCCGCACTGGCAAAGCTGATGGAGGAGGATCTGACCTTAAAGACCGTAAACGATGCAGAGAATCGTCAGGCACTGCTTTATGCGATTGGCGATCAGCAGCTTGACGTTGTGGTAAGCAAGCTTCAGACCCGCTATAAAGTGGATGTTGTTTTATCCAAGCCGAAATTTGCCTTCCGCGAAACCTTAAAGAAGAAGGTTAAGGTACAGGGCAAGCACAAGAAGCAGTCTGGCGGACACGGACAGTATGGCGATGTTATTATGGAATTTGAGCCGTCCGGCGATCTGGAAACACCTTATATCTTTGAAGAGAAGGTATTTGGCGGTTCCGTTCCGAAGAACTACTTCCCGGCAGTGGAAAAGGGGCTTCAGGAATGTGTATTAAAGGGACCGTTGGCTGGATATCCCGTCGTTGGCATGAAGGCTACCCTTCTGGATGGTTCCTATCATCCAGTAGATTCCTCTGAAATGGCCTTTAAGATGGCGACGATCCTGGCATTTAAGAAAGGCTTTATGGATGCAGGCCCAGTCCTCTTAGAGCCGATTGCTTCCCTGAAGGTAACGGTGCCGGATAAGTTTACCGGTGATGTTATGGGCGACTTAAACCGCAGAAGAGGACGTGTACTGGGCATGAACTCCGACCACCACGGCAAACAGATTATTGAAGCGGATATCCCGATGTCTGAACTGTTCGGATATAATACCGATCTGCGCTCCATGACCGGCGGTATCGGTGTGTATGAATATGAATTTGCCCGCTACGAGCAGGCACCGGGTGATGTACAGAAGAAAGAAGTCGAGGCAAGAGCAGCGAAGGAAGAAGAGTAAAATAGTTTGTTTTTACACAAAATCAGAGTCACCATTTTTGGTGATTCTGATTTTATCCGTAGGGAATTTTCGATAAAAAGTTATTTGACTGTTTATGATAGTGGAACTAAAGAATAATTTATAAATAATTAAACATACTTATAGGAGAGTGATAAATAAGATGCTATT
>CAJUDX010000053.1 GCA_910584785.1 uncultured Lachnospiraceae bacterium
TATATCTTCCCGCCAGTGTGTGAAAAAGTATATGTTTTTGTATATCCACCACCACCACCACCGCCGCCATTATAAATGCCAGAACTATCATTACATTCGTAAGCACATGCCCCACCGCCGCCACCTCCAACTAAAAAAACAGTAACTTTACTGCCGTTGGGAATCGTAAGTGTCCCTGACGAAGTAAACGTATACTGTGACATTATGGTTGTTGCTGATGAGGTATAAGTTGTACTATGTACCCATTCTCCATTGTTCTGTGTCGCATAAGAAAATGCACGGAAATAATAGGTGGTGTTTTCTGACGGCATCGTGCATATTGCAGTAGAAATTCCATTTGTATGGGAACTACTTCCTGAACCTTTATAAATTCTTGTACCGTCGGTTATACTGCTTGGATAACTCCCTGTCTTATAGACAATAATAACACCGGAAAATGGCCCCTTAGCCGGATTCTTCCATGTAAAAACAACCTGCTTTACTCCGTAAGGGGCCGCGCTAAAAGACAGGATGGATTGTACTGCCATGCTTCCAGTTATCTTACTCCCCTTCACCCAGGCTGTTTTCCCGCTTAAAATATGACCTGCGGCAGCGGTTGCATCCGTCTGGGAAGCAAGGCTGTTTGCTGTTACTTTCCCACTGCCATTATGGTACCCTGCTGGAATCGTATAGCTTCCGCCGCAGTTAAGCGCTGCTGATTTTTCCCCCTGGTTTGCCATCGTTCCTGTCCGTTTTGCCTTCGCATCTGTGTTATAGTATGTCTTTCCGGCCAACACCTGCGAATCGGCGGCGTTTCCGGTAAGCTCCAGGGTTCCGGTAAGCGGCTCACCATCCGGCCCTACAATTACTGTACCCTTAAGCACGTCCCCTGCAGCTGCTGTTATCACATCCAGATCCGCCCCGCTGCCACCACCGCCCGGCATCCATATCCTGCCCATACTACACCCCCTTTAAGCCGACTGCGATATCCACCACAGGCTTTTTGTACACCTTAAATGTTGCTGTATCATCCCCCACACTGGCTGTTCCGCTGGAAACAAGGCCAAAAGCTTTACTATATGCTTTTTGCTCTTCCAGTGTGGCCCCGTCTGGCAGGGCACTTACCAGGATGGGCTCCATCTCCTCGGTAACTCCATTAACCGTTACTGTCTGTGTGTATGGTGCAGCACTCCCCATCCAGCCGGCAGCGGTAAGTGTCACTAAAGTCACATGCTCCAGACGTTCTTTTTCCTCTTTCAGGTAAACTTCATTGTTCAGCAACGGCTCAATCACATTTTTAGCCATCTCAGCGCCATTCGATATTGTCTGCCTTGTCCACTCCTCCACATCCAAGGTAAATTCTGGCGGATTCTTTATTGCAAATGCCATAGCCTATCACCTCCCTTTGTCCAAACACCATTAAAAAACTTCATCCATGTTATAAATCTGTGGAATGTCAGCGTCTTTTCCTTTTCTCGTAAATGTACGGTAAGCAACTAAATCCCCATCTTCATCATACAATCCCATCTCGGAAATTTCTTCTCCGTCCAGTTCCCCGGCTTCCAATGTGGCAGTATACCTGCAGGTTGTCTGTTCATCATTTACATATTCGTGGGATTCTATTTCTTTAACCAGCAATTCATTATACAGACCAACCTCATTTCCAGTGGTGGAAATGGGGTATCCATGTTCATCCACCCCGCCATTTCCCCAAGCCATTTGGATGATTGCCGGCAATGCCCTGTCCCCTGCATGAGCCATACATAACTTTTTTCGCCCCACTGCGGTAATTACTCCCTTATTCCCCTTTTCTAATGCCATCATTCAACCTCCTAAACTATAATTCCTAAACTATAATTGGTAAATTCCTCCATTTAATTTGCGACTTCCATCAAGCAGCCAGGTACCATCCAGCATATTTCTGTTTTCTACAATCACCTCTCCGGCTCCAGCGCTAACTTCCACCGCCACCTGCATCGCCATGCTTTTCGTTGTCCCCTCCCGGCACTCCGCCGATACCTGAACCGTTATCTTCTGGCGGCTTTCTATCTGCTCTTTCGCGCTGCCTAAAGCAAAGCTGACCTTTGTTTCCTCCCCCGGTGTCCCAACGGCCTTAGCCGTAAAGCTCACTTCCTCTGCGGAGGTAATGTTGCACTTCGCAGAGGCCTTTATTGCCATCCTCTCAAGACTGTTCACCATTTCCTCTGTATGTATCAGAAAATGTAGCTGAGAATTTTCCTTCGAACCAGCTAATACCTGGGTCACAAACTTTACACCAACCGGATAAAAGTCTATCCGCTCTCCGCCGTCATATCCATTCAGTTCCCGGCTTCCGTCAAGAATCCAGGTACCATCCAGCAAAAGTTTCGGGAGATTATAACGGGGGTAGAATACCGTTGTAAATGTAATTGCCATGGAATGTTCAATACTTAAATAAAAAGAATCCCCATATATCTTTCGCAAAAAAATCCCCACACCACTTGCCCGTATACACAAGTTTGCATGGAACTCAACAGGATCTATTTCATCAAGGTTCAGCATTGGTGTTTCAAAAACAATCATTGCAGGGTGTTTCGGATCTTCCTTATAGTAAATATTTTCATACCCCCATAAAAGTTCTATCCCTGCAACCAAGTCATAATATGTGCACTCGCTGGTATTACGCAAAATCTTATATTTCATGAACCTACGGTAACGTTCGTCAGCAATCACCGGCTCCAAAGCGCCCACCCCAGCCAACTCCCCCGCCTCTTTTCTGCTCAATGGCAAAATCGTTCCAACATAATCCAGATTTTTTCCCGCTGCTGTTTCGAGATTCAGATTTACATTAAGATCATGAAAAACCTCCTGCAGTTCCTGAAGCTGCTTTGCAAAGGCTTTCACCAGCACTTCTATGTTATGCTTCCCCAGAAACTGCTGCGGCATATCCCCAAGCCAGCGGTCAGCTATCTGCATGAAATATCACCTCAATTCTCTTTTCATCCATCAGCACTTTCTGCCTGGATGTTGCTGGTATATTTTTAAGCTGGTAATCACTTTCACCCGGAACATAAGAAGTATCTATGCTGTACGCTGTATAAATATCGATATAGGAAACTCCTGCTACCCTGCTGTAAATCCCGTCATTTAAAAGCTGTGTCAGCAAACTCTCCCCCGCGGATAACCGGCTTCCATCTTCCAAAACAGACTGCACGGTCAACCGCGCATAATTTATTGGCAGCCTGCTTTCGTCCCCATGAAGCACAATTTTAAGCCAAGCATACAAATACTCCGGACGATTAAAACGTACAGGTATGGAATCACCATAACTTCCAGGAACGTCAACCACAACATTCCCATAAGTCTGGATACCGCCGGCCTTTCTGCGCAGAATTGCACTGGCTATCTCGGATGCATCGCCGCCCTCAACAATAATCTCTATGCTGTGCGGTGGCATACCTCTTGCATTAACATTTTCAGTATCGTTTTCATAGCCGGTTGCCGATTCCACATTGACCACATTATTAAGCAATTCTGCAACAATACTGTCGATCATCGTATTGGAACGCAGGGCCGACTTTGCTATGTAGGACTGCCTCAGTTCAATATCGGTTTCTGCTAATCTCCCATAAATCGGCTCTAAAAGATTAGTCACCCCCTTAACGCCAGAGATATTGTTCACCATCTTACAGATAATGCCATAAGGCAGGGTGATTTTGCCGTAATCCTGAGTAAAGAAATTCGCTATCGTTGTAACGCTGGCTGTTGTCAGATTATCCGATAAAACCAGCATACTGCTTCTTGCTTTTACCGTGTCTTCAATTCTAAGCACATCGCCGGATTCCTCTGCAATCACCTGTACTGTATACGCCTTGCTTGCTTTTAGTGCCGTTTCCAGTCCTGCGATAATGGCTTTTTCATTCCCACCATCATTGCTGTAGCTGTAGCTTTCACCATTAATTCCTACCGTATAAACCCCAGTCTGTACCGCAGCAACCACAACATCTACCGAATTAAACGATTCCCTGCTAATCTGAAATTCCTGGGCAGAATAAAGTCGGATTTCCGGCATGGTATTCGTTGCAACAATCACCCCATAACGAACATGCGTCCCATCGTTCCCTGTGCAGTGCAGAGGATAACAGGTACGTTGATTCGGCGCTCTTCGGATTCCGCCATACTGCACAGCATTATCCAGATTTATCCCATCAGCTGTAGCCGGAAATTTAGCATAATAGCTATCCTGTGCTGTTTCCCATAAATCTGCAATCTGACCTGTAAAAGTCATAATTAAAGTCTTTAAAAAGGAAGTTCCTAATAACCGGGTATCTACTCCAAACCCAGCGGTTAAATCTGCATGAACCTCTTCCAGAATCACATCCAATCGTTTTAAAACAAAGCCTTTATCTGTTACTCCGTATTCGGACACAATAACTTCACCTCCCCCTTAATCGTTTCTCTGTCGGTCAAAGCAACATACCGGATAATCCCTGTTCTGGACCTGCTGTCATAAACAATGTCTACCTCTTTAACTTCGGTTACTTCCTCAACTTCAAAGATTTTTTCCCGAACAAGCGCCTCAAAAAAATCAGTATCTGGACTTTTTACAAACAAATGGCTTAGATAAGGCAATCCTTCTTCCCTATCCCATCGCCACTCGCTTTCAAACCATCTCAGCTTGATATTTATTTTCTGTGCCACAGACTCCCCAAAAAGGATATCTCCTTGAGGCGAAATCCGCAGATCTCCTTCATTGCCCAGCCAAATATCCATAAATATGTTCTCCTGTTATATTTCCAGACGATGTGATATTACCCTCTACTTCCAGATTTCCACGGATAACCACTGCATTTTGTGCACATGCTTTTTCAACAAGCCCACATCCTAAAGACAGCAAACCGGGAATAGCCACAGCATTCGTCAAATCGAAACGAAGCGGCGTCTCTGCTTCTGCACTGCTTCTCCATTCATCAAGTTCCGCTTCAGAAAAAATAACCAAACAGCTGTCACCGCTGTTTACCGGAAACGCAATCCCTATCCCGGCTGTCTGGGAAAATGGAAAGACAAGCGGAACCTCTGTCAAAAGGGGATATTCCAGCTTTTTTCCACTGTGGGTAAGATATTTTCCGTAAGGCTTTATCTGTGCTGTAGCCTTTCGTGGATCAACCGAAATAATCTTCCCTGGCAGTGCTGTATGTATCTCATACATAACACTTTTTGCCGTCTCTTCTACCTGCTGAACAAACTCCTGCATCATCCATATCGCCTCCTTATATCCGCTCGCTTTCTGCTGCAATTTCCAGCAGCTGCGCCGTACATATCCAGTCCCCTTCCATGTTATCGCCGTCAAAAGTAACCTTGTGCACACGAAAATATCCGCTGGCTATACTGCTTTCCAGCTGGACAGTATCATTAATGCCAATCGCGCCATTAAGCAGATATTCTACTTCCCAGCCCGTTAAGGCTTTCTCGTTTTCTTTATTGGAACCAATCACAATTCGTTTCGGCGTACCAATCAGACCAGTGTTACTGTTTAGTACATAGCCAACCGCCGCTACCGGATGTCCGGGGAAAGTAATCTGCAAAATTTGATTCTGCATCGTCCAAACGTGCCCGCAGCACTCCGCTATTTTCTGCAGGGCCGTCCGAGCCTGCCCCACAAAGCTAAATCCATTTGGCAGCACTTTATATTCCAGACCATCAGCAAATAAAATTGCAACCCCCATCTGCCCAGCAATATAACTGTACACCTCTCTACTATCTACGGCCCCATTAAACGATATGGACAGAACGCAATCCCTCAATTCCACTCGACCATCCACCACTTCCAGTTCGGTCATCCGATCAGCTCCATCCATAGAGGTTGACGCATGGGTGATATTTCCGACTAAAATCAGCGCATTGTTATTCCCATACCCAGCCTTTAATTCCAGTACACAATCCGCTGTATCCAACACTTTAAGATTCTGGTCAGAAAGGTTCCATATCTGCACTTTGGCTGTGTTGGCGGCCTCTGCATCCGATTTTTCCACACTAAACGAGATATGGAGCGGTGTTTCTGCCGGACTGCTCATGTTGCCGATTTCAAAACCACTGCTTCCCATTGCCCCGCATTTCATACTATAGGTTCTTAAAAAATTTCTTCCTTCCATGGCTTTATTCCTCCAGTTCAGAATTAGGGATATAAATAAATTCTGCAGTTTTATCTTTAAATGCTTCCCTGCCAACCTTATCCATATCTGACAGACAGCCAAATACCCCATCTGGCAGCCTGGTATCTGTATAATAATGCAACAGAGGAAAATTCGGCACGATCTTTGTCATAGCGATAATCGGGCTTTTTTCTCTGTCATACAGCCCAAAACTCCAATTATCATAACTTTCATTGTAGGTAAACCGCAGAATGTATTCTTTTTCATTGATTGACAGGGTTGACATGCTGTCATTCATATCCGGCACTTTAATAAATAACATCTACTGTCATCCTCCTTTAAATAAATCCCATCCCGCTGGCAGCCCCATACAAGATGGACTGGCTCTTTTTTGCCTGGCTGTTACTGTTTTTATTGTTGAAGTTTTCTTTATTACTGCTGCTTAAAACCGTCCCTTCCCCTGATGACTTACTGGAAACAACCGAGGTCGAAGCCGTTCCTGCGTTTGCCTGGGTTTCCCCGGATTTCAGGATATAAGCGGGTATTTCTGCGGTCTTTCGTTCTGTAATACGTACTTTCTGCGCCGATAAGCTAATTTCCCTGGCATAACCTATCTCTCTGGACTTTTTAAAGGAAATGCTGGTAAGTCCCATATTGGTATAAATTGCATCATTGGTCACAATCTTCACCAGCTGCTTTTCCAGCCAAAGCTTTTCTATCTTGTCGCAAATCTGCCTTACCCGATCCCTAGAGCAACCATGCCGATACAGCCATGTAACTGGTGTGTTACTTACATACAGCGTCATTTGAATACAGAGAGGTTCTAAAATAATTGCATCCGATACCGGAAAACCCATTTCAACCGGGTATACAGGAATAGTAGCTGCCAACGTTTTACTTTCATCGATCAATGCATCAAACTCTATCCCGGCAATGGATACTGGTGAAAGAATCTTTTTTGTCACCGATACAGACGCAACTGCTCTTCTTGCCATCTCCTTCACCCCCTTGCATAAGCCAGCCCTCTTGCCATATAATCCGTTGCATCAGCTGCTGATTTCTTCATTGCCTTAGATACATTTCTCTGTGTCTCCATACTTCCCCCAGAATAACTATTCTCAATATTGACATTCTGCGTAACACTTGAACTTGTACTGTGAACAGCTCCTCTTGCCGCTGTAGCAGCCTTTGCCGTGGATGCAGTCATCAGTGTGCGGATACTTCCTGCCAAATCCTTTACACGACCAAGAACATCCCCTTCATGTTCAGCAATACCCTTTGCAAGACCTCCCATAAAATCCGGCATCCATGATTCATAATCCGTCAATGGTCCTTCATCTGGTACAGAGAAATGTAAAAATGAACGAATCTTTTCCGCCACACCTTTGACAGCCTCGGCAATCGCCTGTACTCGCGCCATAATTCCTTCTTTGAGTCCGTCAATAAAATCTATCCCCCATTGAACTGCCTGGGCTGGCAATGCCTGTATCCAGTCAATAGCTTCTTGAAAACCGGTTATAATAGATGCTTTGATTTCTGCAACCTTTCCACTTATCGCCGCATGGGCAGCTGTAAAGATTCCTCCGAATACTTCTGCAAATTTATTCCACAGCGCACAGATAATATCCCATGCGCCAGTAAAAACGGCAATCATTGCATCCCATATCGCTGCCTGAAAAGCAAGAAGTGCATTCCAGGCTCCTTCCCAATTTCCCGTAAACACATTGGCTAAAAAATCCGTAACCGCCAGCAAAGCATCAAGAAACGGCTGAATAAGAGAAATCAGAGTACTCCAGACGATTCCAAAAATTTTTAAAATTAAATCTCCCCAGGTACTCCAAAATGCCTGTATCCAGCCAAACACCGTTTCGATTACCGTTGCCAGGTTATTAAATGCCGCACTTCCAAAGGTATACAGGGCATCCCAGACCATAGTCAGGATATTTAATATTGCCTGCCATATGACAAGGATTTTATCCTTCGTACTCATTGTAGAGGCATCGATACTGTCCTCTGTACTGCCAAACAACGCTGCAGCCAGCTGACGGATAAACGTCCACACACCGTTCAGATATGTTTTAACCAGGCCCCAGGTCCTTTCAAAGTTTGCCCGGATGGATTCCCCATGCCTTTCAAAAAATCCATTTACCGCATCCGCAAACATCCCCGCGGCCTGCTTCAAAAAATCCCATATGCCAAGCAAAAAGTCAATTACTGCATTCCAGGCATTGATTATTGCTTCTCTTGCATTATCCGCTCCGATTCCTGCCTTATCAAAAAAAGTGCCGATTATCGAATCATTGCCCATAAGGAATTGGACAAAATCTTCAATAATCAGCGCCAGAATTACAACTGCAGCAACAATCGCAAGGACTTTTAATTTTCCAAGCAGCATTGCTTTATCCATGGCTTTTAATGCAGCTATAAACGTTTTTATCTCATTGTTCACTTTGGCAAACGTCATAACCGCAAGGAAGGCCCCAGCAACAACAGCAAGAATTTTTAAAACATTCCCCATTCCTCCCAGCTTATCTACGATTCCCTTAACAACACCGTTTCCTTTTTGCATCCCGTTATTTAAGCTTTCTGTCATCCGGCTTAATTCCGGTCTCAGACGCTTAATTAATGCATGAAAACGGTCAAACATTCTGGTGACACGCCCTGTTTCCTCTGTCAGTTCCTGAACCTTTTTGGTTGCCCCCTGCACCAACGATACCAGAAACTTTAATCCCACCACCGCTGGTTTAAGAAAGGCTTTTCCGGTAGCGGCCTGCAAATCCTTAACGGATTGCTTCAGGTTTCCCAGCTGATTCGTCCATGTATCTGCTTCTCTGGCTGCCTGTCCTAATGCTCCGGAAGCTTTATTGGCATCCTCCACCATCTTTAAAAGAGTGAACTGCTTCTCCGCTTCGGAAAGGGCATTGAAGGATTTCTTATACAGTTCATTTGCTGCAGCGTTTCTCGTGGTTTCGGTAGCAGACAGACCAAGGGCTGCGTCGTTCTCATAATTCCCTTTAAGAAACGAACGCAGGGATTCCGTTGTTGCTTCTATCGAGCGGTCATAATATGCCGCTGAATCGGCAACGGCAACCATAGATCTTTCTGCGATTTCTAAAGCCTGCGCCTGTTCAACCCCGGATACCTTGGCAAATGCCGCAATACCGGAAAAGCTGGCTTTCATCCGATTGACGTTGATGTCCGCATCATCCGCAACCTTTTGCAACCTGTCTGCAGCTTCATCCTCCATATCTCCAAACACCTGAGAAAACTGGGATTCTAATGCCTCCACATTCGCTGCTGCCTCTGCAAGCCCGGAAATCCCGGCAATGGACAGTCCTATACCAATCGTTCCAAGAAGTTTTACCGCAAGGTTTTTTACCTTTTTTATGCTGCTTTCTGCCTGCCGCTCACTGTCCCGGTCAACCACAAAGCCAAAGGCAACCGCAATATCTCTTATTGTCAAATCTATGGCCTCCTTTCTATCTCGGCAGCACGTCCCCTTTCAATATCCAGTTCCATTTCGTACAGGGCATACAATTTCAATGCCTGATCCAGGGTATAGACGTTCTGAAGTTCATACATGGAAGCCAGCTTTGCCTTTATCAAAATATAGCAGCGAAGTTCCAGTTCACTAAATTGCGTATAGTCGAACCTGCCATACTTTACAATATCGTCCTCTGCTTCTTCGCTTTCGGTTCTGCCTTCGTTTCCTCCTCTGCCCCTGCCGCCGGCTTTTGCTTCCCAGATAGGCCGGCGAACTTCTTGAAAAAACCCTTAAAATTCAGCTTAATGACATGGAAGCAGAGAACAAACATCTCCTGGATTTCTCCGCAGAACAATTCATTCGCCAGATCCATATCCAATCTCTGCGCCTCGCTTTCCCCATCATCATTCGTTATTTCAGCTACGATATGCCCTCCAAGGAGCAGTTTTCGCATAAGGGCTTCCAGCTTATCTCCGCTAATCAACGGACAGTTCATCACCGCCTCTGCTGCCTTATCTGCATCAATGGAATCAATATCCATATCCATTACACTTTTCCCATCTTCTTTCATTGCCCCTACAAGCGGGAACAATGAACCTAAAAGAGGAGCCAGCACAGATGCCAGCTCCCCAGAAATGTTTGCTGCCTTAAAAGCAGGAAACGGTGTAATATAAAAGCTCATTCCGCCGATCATTACTATTGTAGGTTCCATCTGTTTCATTGCCATAAACAACCTCCTTGCATTAGTTCTTAATTAACAAGTTTATCACCTCTTACTTAAATTCCCCATCCGCCGCAGTAATTTCCCATTCCCGGTTTCCCTGCGTTTTCCCTCTCGACCAGGAAGCAGGCTTTGCTATCCACGCAATCCCGCTGGTAAACTTCTGTGCCCCAAGAAGGTCATTAATGTTTACCGAAAAAGTTCCGTTTCCATCCTGATGATCTTTATCATACATCTTCTGCAAATAAGCATTGGTTCTTGAATTTTGCAAAAGTGAAATCTTTATCGTATAAACCCTGGACGGATCGATACTTCTGGCAACCTCCCCATCTGCTCCTATCACGTAAGATGTACCATCTCCGACAGGCTCTATGGTAATAAAACTATCATCCGCAAAGCCGCTGACCATATGGTTTCCAAAGGCACAGACAATTTTCCTTGGATTATAGGTCGTCATCCTTGCCATAGCTTAATTCCTCCCTTTTCTTAGAATGTTAAAAATCCTTCAATCTCCACCGCATGGATAGCACCAGCCAGCCTTGCCGAATACCTGCAGCCCTTAAGTTTTCGTGACCTTCTTTCTGCGTCTGTAAGATCTGAGGCTCTTGGGACAGTAACTGAGTAACCGGATACCATGTTTCCATCCGTATCATACTCCGTCGGCGCAATTCCACCTATATCCTGACCCTTTTTCAGCGTTTCTTCCATCTTCCCTTCCACCAGACCGATTCCCGCATCCGTATAGGGCACTTTGCGATTGGCTTTCAATGCATTAAATACATTCATCTGCATCTCTGCTTTCAGCCAATCCCTGAACCGAATAACATCAATCCATTCTCCAGCCAGGGTATAACCGCCAATCGTACAATTACAACCAGCATACCGGAGAAAGGTATTGATGTGTTTTTCTTCCAGTTCCTTTTTCTGTTCTGTGCCAAGCGCTGATGGAACAATAGCTGCAAGTTCTTTTAGATGCCATGTTTCTGTACCCGGATCATAGCCAAAGCACTTTGCCATCCAGGCCAAGGCAGCATACTTATTTTCTGCCGGGCTTTCCCCCTCTCCATAGCCGTCCGGATCGCCGGCATACATGCCAAAACTGCGGTAATAGGAGAAATTCTTTACCGGGCAGTCGGCATAATCCTCATACTCAAAGGCAAACAGCTTTTCATTGGCTTCTGCCCAGGCAATCGCCGCCTGCACATCTTCCGGTTCCCGGAAATCTGTGATATGGATACCATAAAACTCTATCTCTCTATTTGCCCTGGAAAGTGTCTGGGCCATATCCTCATAAACTGTTTTCGTTTCGCCCTCTACCTCCCCTTCACTCTTTTCTTCTTTTCGGACACAGATATACAGTTTATCTGGGGAAGGATTCTGCGAAAATGCTACTGTAGCCGCTCTATAGGCCGTATTAGATACTGCAAAACCATAGTCTTCCAATTCATCTGCTTTAGAAATGGCTGTCACCTTATCCATGGTCTTTTCCCCGGCAACCTTCGGCCCAGGCACAATCAGAATAATGTTGTCAAAGGATGTATCGCTGGATGCTGGACTGGAAATTTCCACGTTGCATTTGACAATATCATCTAATGGGTTATTTTTCATGACTTATCAAACCTCCTTCAGTTACTTCTTCGATTTCTATACGCTCAATCACACTGCCTTCTGTCTCTGCCATTTCTGCACTTCCTCCCCCGCTATCATTAGGAGCATCCGGCATACCACCAATACCATACCGTCCATCAGCTTCCTGGGGAAAGGATACCGTTGCCTCCGCCATGGCCCGGTAGCGGTAGCGGCTGTCATTTTCCAGACCGGTCAAATCCCTCACGGGGAGAATAAGCAATACATCCATCCCCTTTCCTGCCAGCAAATCCGTGATTTCCTCTGATTCAACGAACTGAAAGAAGTCATTCAGATCGGATACCGCTGTATTCATAAAGTTTCCGGTTGCATTCTCCTGTCTGCTGATAGGCTTTCCTTTGGTGTATAAATTTATCTCCATCGCCGTGCTGCATGGATAGTACCGGCTTCCATCCTCGCTGATAAGAGGAAAGCGTGTTCGGTTCAAGTTGCCCACTTTCAGCGACACATAGGGCGGAACAGGCTTTGTGTTAACCTGTTCCGCCCAGATAACTACCGCTTGCCCAAAAAACATCGAAGCAATATCATAAAGCACTTCTTTAACCATTTCCAGATTCATTATTTATTCCCCGCTTCCTCCTGCATCCCGCCCTTCCCTGTATTTCCCTTTGCTCCCTCCGGCCCAGGCTCCGCATCCAGACACTCTACAAACTCCGCTGTCCAATGCCGCAGAGGGGTATTTCCACTGAAACGGCTGGATCTGCAGGTAAACCATTTGCCCTGGAACCAGACCCGATCTGCTTTTTGCTGGTTGTGTTCATCCTCTGCCAGGATTTTGTGATCACAGAATACTTTCAGCCGCTGAATGGATTTGCTTCCGTCTGGAGTGGTAATTACTTCATCGCTTAATGTCTGTACGTCCATAGGGAGCGTTAAATCCTCGTAAGGGATAGAAGAATAGCCCCGAATGATTTGAGGCTGTAAATAGCGCCGTAAATAGTAGGGTCGTTTCAAGAAATTCATCCGTCACCACTGCCTTTCTTTTTAATCACATAATTTACCGACTGCCGCATCCTCCCAGTGTCAATCAGCGGCTTATTAGAACCCTTTTGGTGTATAGTAGATACAGCATTTGGCGCAAAGCTTCCTTCGGTAATCTTTTCCTGGATCAGGTCTTTCTGGAAAATGCCGATTTCTTTTAAAACCTGCTCCGCCGACTTACCCTGGAGAAGATCTGCCTTCTTTGCCTGCAAAAACTGATTGATTTTCTCTTCATTTTCATCAACACTTTTCCGTAAAAACGGACGGGACGGGCTTTTTACGGTGCCAAGTTCATTCCATGCTGCCACATCACAAATATCCGTCCCATCCTCTTCCACAGCCTGTCCGTGCTGGAAACCGACACGTACCTCCAACTCCGCCAGGTCTTTTAACATCTGCTGAAACTGCCTTCCTTCGGCAGTCACCCGGTCAATAACCGCAGCGCCCATAAAATCCCCCTTCCCCCGCGGATACAATGGGAATAATTGCATTTCTCCGAAATGTAAGAAACTCCAGGCCATATACGGTGAGTGCATACTCCGCATCGACCTGGAGGTTCGTCTGCTGATTGGTTGTGTAGCTGATGGAAGTTTCCCCCTCAGAAAAAGAACCTACCCTGAGGGAATCTGCAATCTTTCCGTTTTCCGTATCGCCGTAGCCGTTCATCTTCAGCTTATGGGCAGTCAGATAGGCAAGCGCCTTCGGGTAGGAACTGCCAAAACGCTTTTCAGAAATCTGGTCAGCATACAGCTTCAAAAAGGATTTTACACCATATCTAACCACTTTCCCTGTTTCCGGGTCTTTTTCATCATCATCTGGCATATCCGCAAACTCCGTTGCTGCCAGACGGAAGATTTCAAGTGCATCCATAAGCTTATCCCCCTGTTATTTCTTTAATGCTTCCTCAACCTTCACAAGCATATCCGCAGAATCCTTACAGTCAGCAAAGTTAATCCCAAGGTCGCCTGCAAGCTTAATCAGCCCGTCTTCGCTAATCCCATTCAGCATGGCAAGCCTGGTCTGCCGGAGAGTTTCTGCTTCATCCGCAGCCCTTTTTCCGTCCTCTGCCCCTTTGACGTCTGCTTTCTTTTCCGATTCTGCTTTCTTTTTGACTGCTGCTCTTTCCTTGGATACTTCTCTTTCCTTGGCTGCTGCTTTTTCTCTGGCTACTGCTCTTTCCTCTTCATCTGATGATGGATTTCGATATGCTGTCGGTGGATTTCCGGTAATCCTTGCCGCCCCGCATTGCCTGTAAACCTCCAGAATCGGGCTGGTTTCATAAGCCTTTGGTATCTCCTTGGTTTCGCCGGGAAGAACAGTAACCTCCCCGATCCCGATAATCTTACTTCCAATATTTTCAATCTTCATCGCTATACTTCTCCTTCCTGCACATCTCAATCTTTCTTACACTCCAACAGCAATCAGTGCCGACAGCGGATAATACATGATAATCCCGGCAACCCTTTCTTCACAGGGAACAATCACTTCCAGGTTACGGTTCTGCAGCGGATACTGGTAAAACGCCATCGGAATTTCCAGGCTGAACTTCTCCACAGAGTTCGTATACATCAGTGCCACGTTGACTCCATAAGGATTTGTTGATGCATTGCCCCCGGAAAGTTCAGGGGCAGAAACAATCTCTTTTAAGTACGGAGCATTATCCATCAGGAATTTTTTCACGGTAAAGCCAGTGCCAGGAATCTGCCGGGTGGAAATATCAATAAATACTGCCGGAGGAAGAGCCAGGGTATCTGCCCGCTCCACATCCTGGGTAAGTTCTGCCTGATAGCCCACCATCCCGTTAATGTCATCGAGGATTTCATTGGCTGATTTATCTTTCCAGGAAGTCTTTCCATCCACCGCAGACAAGGTATAAAGCGGGATGTCATTATCCGTGGAAAGCATCCCCATCAACTTATGCTTCTTATCTCCGGCAAAGGCAATCTCATTCGTCTTTCGATCTGCAGCATATCGGGCAGCTTCCGACCGACGCGTGTCTAAGGATTTTCCTGCCAGTCGGCTTGCCCGCATATCCTGCACGGAATACCCATAAGAATTTCCGATGGACTTAACCATGGCTGTGGTTGGTTCACCCTTTACGTCGGCTCTTGGAAGGTCAGTTGCATAATTGCTGATAATCTCCGCCATGCCCGTCTTTTCATAGCTGTAATAAGTGACCGTCTCGGCACCTTCCGGGACTTCATGGGTAATCGGGAAATGATTCAGTGCAGTAAACTCAGGGTAGACCTTATCATAGGACTTCGACTTGATGTAATCCAGTTCTCTTGCAAAAAAGATCGATGCATCCTCTGCACTGTCAAACCTGCACATCTTAACCTCAGCCAGCGCAGGGGTAATGTTGGATGCTCTAAGTGCCTCTAAGTCTGCCGGGCTGTATCCCGCAGAGGGCATTTCAGGATTATACTTTTTTTTCATTGTACTCTCTACCTCCTTTTATTTCAGACAGATAATGGCAATGCCATCATCCGATGCATTTCCAAAGGTTGCCCCAATGTCAATCGCTGCACCATGAAGCTGTTTTAAGACAACGTAATCACCAACTGCCGGTTCATATCCATCACTAACCGGCGTAACTTCGGATACTTTAATCTGGCTGGCTGTTGGTGAAGCTGTAGCATCCGCAACAATCTCCTTTGCACCGGAAACATCGGATTCACAGGGATAATAGATACTTGCTGCTTCACAGGCTGAAGTAAAGGCCCCGGCATCCTCCCCATCAATCACAACATAGGCTTTCTCACCATAGGCGGGAACAGTATCTGCAGTAATCCTTCCCCATACACGCCCCCTTCGCATAATACTCACAGCAACACCTTTCTGGACAATCACCCTGCCCTTTCTGTCCTGTTCGGTATTGGGATGGGCAAGAACAACTCCTTCAATCTGCCCCGCTGTGGTTCCGGTTTTCGGCAGGGTTACATTCGATCCGGGGTCACTGCCAACCGCCACAGCCATACCAAATTTAAGAGCGCCGTCCTCTACTTCATTCATCCTAGTAATTACCTCATCAAAAGCAATATCCACCTTCCCGCCGGGTACACCCTTTGGGGTTTCATAACGGTAATTCGTCTGTGCTGCCATTAGTCATTTCCTCCTTCTTTTCCGTTTTCTCGATCAATCATCCTCTGCCTCGCCGATGCCGCCATGGATGTATTTCCGGCGCCATCGGTTCTTGCTGCAGGCTTCCCGACCATCTGCCGCCTCTGGTAGTTTACATCCTTTCGCTTATTTACCTCGCACACCGCCAGGTCATAGGCTGCATCCAGATAAGCGCCATCTTTACCATCCATGCGAAGTCCAGGAAGAACCTTGGCAATAATATCCCGTTTTCCATCTACAATAGATTTCTTCTCCAGGCCATCCATGCCAAGTTTATCTCCCATCCGGCAAATGCCAAGGCGCTGGCAGAACAAATCATCTGCAGAATCCGCATTAAGAGCCTGGGACTTATCATCTGCACCATCCGTCTTTTCCTCTTCTTCAACTTCCAGACCATCAGCGGCAGAAGGCACAGGATCGTTTTCATCCTCGGTATTTTCGCTTCCACAGCCTTTTCCGTCTGTGTTTCCCCATGTTTCTAATGCAGACAACAGCTGCTTAGCCGCTGCGATAATGGGGGCTAAATCGTTCCCATCCTTTTTGGGCTTTTCTTCGGCAGGTGGTTCGGTTAATGCAGCCGGTGGCTCCGAAGGCACGGTTTTTCCTCCTGCACCCGCTTCTTTTTCAATTTTTATCCCGGCAGGCGGCTCTCCTGCACCATCAGCTGTCGCTTCCTGCCCTTCTTCACTTCCTGCCCCAGCATTGGCTTCCTTATACATCTTAATCGCCGCAACAAGCTGTTCCGGCGTAATGTCTATGCCGTCAGAATGGAATACCTGTTTCTTCATTTCCTGTTTGCCTCCTTCTTTTTCTATTCCATCAAACCCTCGCAAATCAGGGTTAAGATGACTATTACCTGTTACACTTTCTGAAACCGGGGCTGCTTTTCCCCCTTTCAGTTCGGGTCCATCTGTGCTGTCAATGTTTAACCGGGCCTGTTCTCCTGCACGCGCATTTGCCACGAGGGCAAGATGATTAATGCTAATGTTTGTCTGAATTGCATCGTAAGGCTGCCCGTTCCAGGTTCCCGGCTCCTCAATCAGATCCAGATTGTAGCCCAGGCTTAACTCCTTCAGGCCGCACGCTTTCATCGCATCCGTATCATGGATAATGATTTCTGCGCGGACATCTTCGCCGTCCTGGTATCCTTCCGAAAGAATTGTTCCAATCTGTTCCCAGTCAACGTTATCTTTGTTTACTGCCCCCGCCTCGTGGGTAATAATAATAGGCTTCCCTTTATACGTTTTCAATGATTCCTTGGCAAAAACGTGTTCGGGAAGCCTTAGCTCTCTGCGAATGCTGCCATCCGGATTTGTGTATTCAAATATCCCGCAGGATGTAAGAACAGGATGATCGACCAGATACCCTTCATCCGTAAAATAAGTCCTGTCCTTTACATCAAGGCGTATGCTGTCAAGCCTTCTTACCCTGCGCAGCTTACCTTTTCCTGTTTCCATCTCTTTTTGCCCCTGCCTCCTTTCCTCGAATCATCATTTTTACATCGCTGTCTGCTTCTGCTATCGGAAGACTAATCGTATCACGGTTAAACACTGGCCTGCCAATGCAGCGACACTGATAATCCTGCCCCGGATGACATCGCCTTCCGGTCTTTGCATCCACAACCGGCGGTTCCTGCCAGCTGAACTTCTTTCCATCAAGCTTCCTGTGGCTTTCCCTTACCCGGCTGTCGCGGCAGCTGTACCAGATGTACTCTTTTATCCCTGCATCCATCTGCTGTGCCCTCTGTATCTGACCATTAAGTTTTGCGGTCTGGTCCCTGGCAATTAGCTCCGCCCGCTTTCTGTTTATACTGTAAGTCCGCTGAATCTCCTTTACTATCCGGGTTGTGGTTTTTCCGTTGGCAAAGCCGACATAGACAATCCCTTTCATCTTATCCAGAGTGTTCTGCGGAATGGACTGAATCAGATTTACATTATCCTTAACCCATTCGTCCAGCTGCTTTTTGTAAAAATCGCCAAGATAGTAATCTTCTATGATATCGATTCCCAATGTAGCTTTAATTGCCCGTTTCCATTCTTTTACCGTAAGCTTCCGATTCATATTGGCTAAGACTTCCAGCCTTCTGCGAAGCCCATAACCACTCGTCCGTGAAATAAGACGGTTTCTGATGATGCCAAATATCTGCAATACTGCCAAGGCAAGAGCCGTCCGACCATCATTTCTCTGCTTCTCATTTATATCTTCATCCCAGTTTCTTTTGTAGACCTCTTTAAATTTTGGCAGTTCCTTTTCCAGTTCGTCTTTCAGTATCCCCATATAGGCGTTTACCGTTCGGATATACTCCCGCTCTGCAGATGCAGGTATCCTGGGAATGTATTTGCTGCAAAGCACCTCATGACTCCCGAAGCATTTTTTTGTTTTCTCCAGGGTAAGAAGATGCAGCCGGTAATCGTCCATAATACTTATCACCTCCAAATAGAAAAACAGCCTATGCATTAAACATAAGCTGCTTATCATTTTCTCTATTATTTTTCATATGGCAAATCTATAATTGACGAAGCCATAAGATAATCCTCGGTATCACAATCATCGCAATCTTTATCGGCTTTTTCAAAATCTAACGATTCATCCGTTTCAATTTCAAAACACATTTCTCTTATTTTTCTCCATTCCTCGATGTCCATCTTTTCAATATCATCTTTCTTGCATCCAAACTTTTTATCGAGAAATTTTATCTGTTTTTCATTCAGTCTAATCTTCATATTGTTTTCTATTTTCTTTCAAATTAAGTGGACAATATGGTTACTTTATCAATTCGCTATATTTCATGTCAGCGATACTTTCTGCTATAATACATCTTTCTGTTACATTATCAATCGCATGACCGTATTTATCTAACAATTCATCAACAGATAGGTTAAAGCATTTTTCTCTTATTTTACGCCAGTCATCCTTATTAATGTTTTCAAGTTCTTCTTTACCGATACCAAGTTCATTCTCGATAAATTCTATTTGTTTATCCTTCAAATTTAGCATTTAATCATCCTCCAAATTTATTGTACTAATAACCACGCCATCTTGAGATAAAACAATTCTGTCTTTTCCTCTTTGAAAACAAGTTGCATTTTTATTCTTCTTATTTCCGGGATATGTGACACTTGGTTCCTGCAAATCCTTAATCAAATCTTCCGAACTTATCCCCCTTTGCTTCATCCGATAACCTGCATGTCCGCTTACTTTGCTTACAACCACACCATTAGCGGCAACAGTTCCTTTGACGGCATTTGTAAATTCTTTAGCCGCCTCAAAATCGACTTCTTTTCCCGCGCTTTCCGATGAACCTCCAATCTGCCCAGGCCTTCCACCATGTCCGAAATTTCCAGAACCCGTACCACCATCCATTTCTGCTATTATCGTAGCATCTGTATCTTTACCCGTCAATAGTTTTAACAATGTTTTTATAGATTCCTCAAATGGTGGAAACAGCTTCTCATCCTGCAGTTCCTGTACAGACATCCATCGGGCATCCTGCATTTCTTCCCCATCTGCCTTTGGAATCCCTAAAAACTCATCCGTAAAGTAAAGCTTTGAAGGCAAATACCATCCAGACAAGCCTTTTGCTTCACCTAACGGCAGAAGATTTAAAGGGGTAACTCCAAACTCCTCCTGCGCCTCTCTGCTAGCTGCTTCTTCTGAAGTTTCCCCTGCTTCTATATGCCCGCCAGGTCCACAGATTCCTTTCAAGTCTTTACGTTTACCACATAGAATCTTCCCATTATGAATAATAACAACTGCCGCTGCCAAAGCCTCCTTTTCATCCGCATTTTGCTTCATCGCATTAACTGATAAAAAAGAATCGGTTTCAAGGTCAAGCATATCATAGGATAAATCAAGTTGACCATCTGTAATATCTTCTTCAATAATAAAATTTTCTTCTTTAGCCAAAGATTTTCTGACTTCCAAAGGGTCAAGTACATTGCTGTCCATGTACAGCTGCATCGTCTGGGCTTTGGTATACTCTGTCTGAACTTTTGTCTGATCAATACCGGCTTTTTCCGTTTCGGATAAAGACCACAAAGCAGCAAACTTCACTTTATAATTCGGAAGCTGCATTATTTTCCCGTTCAATACGCCCTGCCTAAGAATCAAATCAAGAACTATCCTTACATTTGCCTTCATATTCTGCTTTTGGATATTCTCTACCATATTATAATAATTCTCCATATCACTTTCACCAGTAGAATTCATCCCTGCTGGAGAACGTCCAAAAAGAATCGTTTGTGGAATATCTGTGACTGCCGACAGCATGTTACAGGCTGCATCAAGCACATCCTTAACCCCGGACAGTGCAAAGCTTTCAAACGAATATTCCTCTGCGTCCGCATCAATAGCAATAGAGTTTAAAATACTCCTTGCCATATCAATGATCTGAAGCCTTCGGAGTACGTTATCTTCTCCATCTACTGTACTAAGTAAATTGGCAAGATTCTTCATTTTATAAATAGGCTGAACGCAACGCTCCAAAAGCTTTACACCATTTTCATGAGAAGTAATACATTCCCGCAATGCTTGTTTAATTTTTACATATTCAGGAATTCCCCAATGTCGATAAAGGGCATCCGTTGTCTGCTCCGGCAATCTTCCATTTCTAAATATCAGACATCTTGATCGGTGTACCGCAAAATATCCATACATGCTGTAAACATGATAATATTCTGGTTCATCAAATTTTCTTGCCGACTTCATCGAATCAAAGAAATGGAAATGATACATCGAAGTATAATCAGGCTGGACAATTGCCCGTTCAAATACCCGAAGTTCTTCGATGCTTTTAACATTATCCCAATCGAGTGGTTCTTCCAATCCCCTTCCATCATCTACCAGCATAACAATGATAGAGCCGCCAAACAGCCTTGCCCATTTTTCGGCTGTGGCAAATTTATCTTCAAATCCTAAGCTATCCAGCTGATCATCCACATATTCTGAAATACCCCTATCGCCGAAATCTATATTTAAACCATGCTTTACGGCTTCCTCTGCTGGTCGATCAATAATTTTTGTAAATAATCCATTTCCTTCATACAAATGTATAAGTTCCATATCACCTGTAAAACGCTCTGGTGCATAGTGGTAAACTGTAGAATTATCCTGTTCGGTTCCATACTTATTCAGCAGATTAGAGTATCCATCCTGTCGAAATTCTTCCTGCCTTCCATCAATAATTGCTGCTCCCTTTAACATCTTTAGTTGTTGTTCGAGTAATCCTCTACTTCGTTCATCCATAATTTCCACCTTTTAAAGCATACTATAAATATTGAATGATATTCCAAGTGTCAATTCGTTAAATGCAGAGGAACTTGCATCTACCATATCCTTAAATTTTGATTCTGGAAATGATTCCAACTGATTAAAATAGGATTCATTCCATGGTCCTGACATAACATCAAATAAACCTAACTGCCATTGCGCTGCCATAGGTTCTGCTCTGGTCTGTTTGCTTCCAGACTCCAGCTTTGTTACAACATCATAACCGGACAGCATAGTTATGTAAGATTGTGCCTGTTCCTTACCTGACTGTCCTGGATCTTGGGGCAATCTCTGCCTGACATATCCATATTTGGCATTATCCAATTCTGTTGTAGTTCGTATTAATTTCCGAACATCACCAGCTTTTAACTGTTGATTAATCACATCAACAATTAAAAAACGTCCATTTGCCCGTTTTGCCATAAGAACACCTGCTGTAAATGCCGCTTTATCGTTTTCTTTAACATCTGTAGCAGCCAGATCCCAGGCTCGCACAATAGAAATAATAT
>CAJUDX010000054.1 GCA_910584785.1 uncultured Lachnospiraceae bacterium
CCTTGAAGTTTTCTATACTTTTCCTCTTCCCATACCGCAAGCCCCTGAAACAAATTCTCAGCGACAAGTAAAGACAACCTGATTTTATTATCAATTTGCAGAGTTGATTTCATGTTTTCCAATCTTGCGAAAATACTATACCTTTGCTATACTAATCCTCCTAACATTAATCTCCAAATTTTATAACAAGCGTTTCGTCAATCATTCTAATTGAGCCATAGTCAGGATAAAATGGCATAATTTGAAATTGCGGTAAATGTTTGATTTTGTCTATATCATCGGCCACCGGAAATTGAAAACCACAAAAATATTCTATAAATTTATTTCTGGAATACATGTTTATATAATGATAAGCATTTGGTATTCCAGTTAAATTTTCTAAATTATCAAATTCCTCTATTACTGGAAATGTGGAATCCTGTACTTCTCCAATAAATGCAATCGGTGTATCTGCCTTATAGCCTTCCGTCATCTTTATTTGAGCAATTACCGTGGTATAATAACTATATGCCTGCCTGTATCTCTGATTCAAACAAAGAGATGCTTCATTTGCCTGAATACAAAAACTTCCAACAGTTATCATACAAAGGCATGTAATTACCCATTCAACACCAGGTATCCGTTTTACAGAAAAGAATAGCTGCTTATTTTGTTCCCAAATGATAATAACAGCAATATAAAAAACAACCATCGCATACCGCATCAACGTATGAACCCAATAGAAACACATCATATAAATAATATTAATTGCAAATGGAAATAAAATCAAAAAAAGTCCGACTAAGCACATTGCTGCAAAGCCTCTTTTCACTTGAACAAAGCAAATTATACGAATACCAAAATATAAAGTAAACAATAAAAAAATTAAATAAGAAAACCTTAAAATCGGATATTGTGTAATTCCATTTCGATCAGCAAGCATGGGTGCAAAAAATTCAATATAAATTCGGCTTAATATTTTCTGAAGTTCATTCAAAGGAAGTTGTCCCATCGAATTAATTCCCATATATTCAGATAATTGATTATGCGTTATCATTAATGCAATTTTATTGCAAATAAAATAAAGAAAAACACTTGCCACAATAACCCCCAGATATTTCCATGCATCTGCAAATATACGCATTACTGTGTGTTTTGATTGCAGCATATCTACAATAAGAAATAGCAGGAAAAAACCAGCAGCAACACCAAGATACGCCTGATAAATCCCTAAACTAAATGCTAATAAAATAACACCTGCAATCCATCCTTTAGGATATTTTCTTACAAAATATACCGCAGCACAAGTCAATAAAATAGAAAAACAATAATATTGTACTGTAAAAATAAAAGTAAAAGCTGACGTGATGGATGGAAATATTACCATAATTGCACCTATAAAAATACAGTTCACTTCATTATATACGTCAAAGGATTTTACAATGAAAACCGATGCTGTTGCTAAAAATAAAATCGATAAAATACCATTAAGCCAAGGCAAACTATAATTGCCAAATAATCTGCCGATAAAATTACCTAAAAGTGAAAGCCCCCATCTTCCCGAAGTATATCCTGCTCCGTATCCAAAAAAGGCGGAACAAACATCTCCCTGCGGTGAAATATTTAACATAATATACATATGCGATATACAGCCAAAAATAAACGAAGAAATAAATACTGTTTTTAAGTGTCTTGGACACTTCACTAATTTATCGTAAAAGTAAAATGGCGACTTATCAAAATACTTCATAGCAAAAATCCTTTCATAAACAAAATTTCTTTCTATTATATCATAGCATTTGCTCTAATGAACAGTATTTTGATTATAAATAAATATTTTTGAACTCTTTTGTTTCACTTTTGAAATTGGGCTATATCCGTTCCTATGGCTAACTAAAAAAGCAGAGGAACTACTCCTCTGCCCATACAAATGTATTATCTTATCTGCCCTACGGCTTCTCCAATCATCACATTTTTGCCTGAAAACGCGAATCCATACTTCCATATTCTTTCCGACAGTATTCCCCGGTCACACAATATGTTTTCATATTTCTTCTGTTCAATCTGTTCCAATGCCGCCTTTACTGCCTCTCCCAGTGTTTCTCCGCGCCGCGTATGAACAACCTTAAATTCTATAATAAATGCATCCTTATTTTTATCCTTAGGCTCCAGCATAACATCATAACGCCCAAGCCCGCTTTCTTTGTTCGATGAAATATAGTATCTGTCCCGCAGTTCCACCATCAATCCTAATACAAAGCCATGGTAGAATCGTTCCGGCTGTGCCCTCTTAGAAGGATTCTTTCCCGTATCAAAACTGCTGAATAATTCGTCAGAAATATCATTCATATATTCATTCATACCTTGCAAATCATGCGACAAAAGTGCCTGTAAAAATGCATTGTGAACTTCACGGCATTTTCCAAACCAGCCCTCAATCATATGCTGAAACATAAAGTAAACTTCCCGATTTGTCAGTTTCAATTGGTACTCCATCTTTCCAGATTCCACATTAAATTCGGCATACTCCGGCTTTAAATATCCGCTTGCCATAAACAGGCTCCACACAGCAGCAGCATCCTGATCCAGTTGACTGAATACAATCTGTTCATCAAAGGATGTATGAAATGCCTCTCCATTCAGCAGACCTTCCATGGCTATCTTTATCACTGACCCGCCTTCACGAACCAGTTTTTCTACCAGACTATTTGAACTGGAATTTGCCCAATATGCTCCTATCTTTTGCACATCCAGGAAATTAATAATTGACCAGGGATTATAAACATCCCTCCTCTTCCCGAAAATAAACCCATCATACCAGGCTTTTACTTCTTCTTTTTTCTCTGACAAACCATATTCATCCAGCGCAGCAAAAACTTCTTCTTCGGTAAAACCAAAGCAATCCGAATATTTTTCCGATGTCGTCGTAACCACTTTAAGATTATTTAAGTCAGAAAAGATGGATTCCTTACTCACCCTTGTGATACCTGTCATCATTGCCCGTTCCAGATACGGATTTGTTTTAAAGGTCGAATTAAACATACTCTGGGTAAACGAAACTAGTTCATCCCAGTAACCATGAATATAGGCTTCCTGCATAGGCGTATCATACTCATCTAGGAGAATAATCACCTTTTTTCCATAGTAACGTGACAAATAAAGGGAAAGCTGGTGAAGCGCCATCGTCGCTGTCATATCGTCCATATCTGCCGATACAGATTGGAAAAAAAGAAGTTCTTGTGCATCCAATATTCCCTGTTCAATCAAAAACCGATATTTTGAATAGAGATTTGTAAGATTTTGGCAGATTTTTCTTCGCGTTTGAATAAAATCATTCTCCTTGATACTGGCAAAAGAAATACTAATCACTGGATAAGTCCCTTGAAGTTTTCTATACTTTTCCTCTTCCCATACCGCAAGCCCCTGAAACAAATCTCCCCGCCCTGCATAGCAAACGGAAAAGAACTTCTCCAACATACTTATATTCAGTGTTTTTCCGAACCGCCTTGGCCGGGTAATCAGAGTTACACTATCTCCGCTCTCCCACCATTCCCGGATGAAATTTGTTTTATCCACATAGAAAACATTTTCTGTTCGGATTACTTCAAAATCCTGATGTCCTATTCCAACCTTCTTTCCCATACCATTTCACCTCCTCTTGCTAACTGATGACTGTGTTTAAGCTAAGTATAGCAAATCCCATCCGACAAGTAAAGAACAGGTTTTGTCGTAGCCATTTTGTCAAAAACTTAAATTTCCTCAATCCTCCTTCTGAGTTCGACCATCTTTTGATCTAATTTGGCTACCACCTGTGAATATTCCTTTAATTCCTCCCCAATAAGTACTGCCTCATTCCTCCCTTTTTTATACCGCAGTTCATGGTCAACTCCCGCCCAAAAATCCATTGCCGTTGTCCGTAGCTGAATTTCTGCTCTTATCCAACAAACTTCCTCCTGAAAGTAAACCGGGACCTCAACAATTAGATGAAAACTGCGGTAGCCTGAACTTTTTGGATTGCGGATATAGTCCTTTTTCTTCAATATCCGTAAATCCCGATGCGAAGATAATACATCCAGCAAACGGTAAATATCATCCTCAAACGCACACACTGCACGAATCCCGATAATATCATTAATTTCCTCTATCACCTGTGCATAGTCAGCAGTGATTCCCTTTTTTTTACATTTATCCCGAATGCTGTCAAGCGACTTTATCCTGCTGTAAATGTT
Organism: uncultured Lachnospiraceae bacterium; assembly: GCA_910584785.1. Lineage (GTDB taxonomy): Bacteria > Bacillota > Clostridia > Lachnospirales > Lachnospiraceae > Caccovicinus. The sequence continues at coordinate 4,209 of CAJUDX010000054.1, forward strand.
CAAAATCACGTTTCTTCCTAATTTCAATGCCAGTTCTGCATCGGCGATTTTTAACTTTGCTGTCAATAACCGGATGGCACACCGGCTTTTCATCTGAAAGGTATCCTGTGTAAGTAATTGTAAATTCTGTTCCATAACCCTCTCTTCCCTGATCTGTTCATTTATCTTTTCCATGTATCTTCCGCTTTCCTGCACTATTTTCTGCGGAATCTCATGGGAGTGCAGTAAAACCGCACAATGTAAAGGTATGCAGAAAAAAGAAAAATATGAATTATTCTTTTCCATTGCATTTTTTTCTTATTTCGTATACAATAGGGATAGAATACTAATTGAATCATAAGGAGATTAAACTATGTTGTGGTTTCAGAAGAAAAATGAAGCAGACCAAAACAGTAATCAGAAAAATGGCATAGATTCGTCTGCTGGTTCAGAAAGCGCCTTTGACGAGACGAACGAACTTGGGCGCAAGGAATGTCTCCAGCACTTAAACCGCGTCCTCTCTTCCAGAGGTAAGGGTACAGTATTAAAATTGTATATTGAGAATTTCAAACGTTTAAACCAGGTGTTTGGCTACACCTACTGCGAGATGCTGCTGACAAAAATCATCCGTTATCTCCAAAAAGAAACCGGATACCCTGTGTATCGCTACCTTGGTGTGGAGTTTATCCTTATTCTTGAAGACTGCTCCCACGGACAGGCTGTATCACTGGCAGAGGAAATCATGGAACGTTTTGACCATGTATGGAAAGTAGAAGATACCGACTGCCTGTGCTCCGCCCAAGTCGGTCTCTGCGCCTACCCTGGCCCGGCTTCGAATACCCCGGAGCTATTAAAGTGTCTTGATGCTGCAATTACCAAAGCCGGAGAGGTTGGCCCCAACCAGGTAATCAGTTATGATTCTACCCTGCACATGGCAGAGATTCGCAAAAAAACCATTGGGCAATACTTAAAAACAGCACTGGATAAAGAAGAGATTGAGGTTCGCTACCGCCCCACTCTGCATAATGAAAAAGGCCATTTTAGCCGGGCAGAATTTTATATGCGGATATTTATCCAGGGAATCGGCATGGTTGGTGCGGGAGAATTTTTGCCCATTGCTGAGGATTCCGGTCAGATCCGTCTGGTCGAATACTTTGCCCTTCACCAGGTGGGACGCTGTATTTCTGAATTACTTGCCCAGGGAAAGGACTTTGATTCCATTGCCCTGCCCATCTCTTCCGTTCTCTTATTACAGGAAGACTTTTTGGACGAAGTGGCACAGGTAATGGAAACCTACCAAATCCCTTCAGGAAAATTGGCGATTGAGATAACCGAAACTGCCCTCACGACAGCTTACTTAAACATCAGTGCGATGATGCAGGAACTGGAAAAACTTGGTGTTGAATTAATTTTAAACGACTTTGGCACAGGTTACTCCAGCATCACCAGTATTTTGGATCTTCCAGTTCATACCCTAAAGCTTGAGCGCTCCTTTGTCTGGCAATTGGAAACCAATTCCAAGTCCCGTTATATTATCGAAGGACTGATTGACATTGCCAAAAACCTTGAATTAAATATTATTGCTGAGGGCGTGGAAACGGAAAACCAGGTGGAAATCCTGAAAAAATGCCAGTACATCCAGGGCTTTTACTACGCGCCTACGGTAACAGAAGATATTTTATTGCAGATTATTGGGGCAACACCAGAAGAATGCATGGCAGTTATCGCACAGGAAAAGGAAAAAGTTAAGCGGTAACTTTCGCGGAACATATCAACTACCTGAAGTCTCGTCCCTGCGACTTAGAAGCGTAGGACTTCCTTGATAAGTTAAATTATCCTTTAATAACGAATCTTTACAGAAAAAAAGCAGCACAGAGAAGAATTGTTGGTTCTTCTTTATGCTGCTTTTCTTTCTGTGTTTTCTTTCTGTATTAATTCTTTAAATCTCTATTCCAGAAAATCCAGGGGGTCCATGGCCTGTTCGCCTTTTCTTAATTCAACAAAGACATTGGGGCCTTCCAGCGTGTAATACTTGGTCGGCTCTGCCACATAGCCCATCACCTGTCCTTTTTCCAGGTATTCTCCGGGAACAGCCTGCACTTCCTTTAATTGTCCGCAAATCAGAGAATACTCATCCCCTAAGTCCAGAATCAGATAATTGCCGATTTCCTCATTGACCCCTGTCTCTAATACTCTGGCATTAGCCGGGGCAGCAACTGGCTGGCTCACCTCGCCCTGAATCACAATCCCAGGATTGCACTTATACTGCTCTAATGTGGGGAAGTAAATCGTGGAATCCATATTGTAATCCAAAAGTACATTCCCCTGCACCGGCCACAGCATGGACTGTGTCTGGGCAAAATTCAGCACTAATGCTGAAGCTGCGTCCATTCCCGTCCCAGCCGGCTCTGCCTGTGTGTCCTCGGTTTTCTGTGCCGGGGCCTGTGTTTCCTTTTTTGCTTCCTTCTTTACTTCCTCATTTTCCTTCGTCTGTGTCGGCTTATTCTCTTCCAGCGTTTCCTTCTTTGCTGCGTCAGCCACGGCCTTACTCTCCTTAAGGCTCTCTTTTTCTTTTGCTGCATCGGAATGTCCGGCGCCAGGAAGGGTTTCTTCCTTTCCGCCATCCACTAAATGCTCAGGTGCGCCCTCCATATTTAAGTAAGGGCTTTCTTCCGTATTTCTCCTCTGAAGGGTTATCACGCCTGCTGCAGCTACTATAGTCAGCAGACCCAGTACCATCATGACAAGGATAAGTTTATCCTTGAATAATTGATTGACTCTCTCTTTCACGTTTATCACCTCGGTAATATTCTTACCAAAGTGCAGAAACTTATTCATAAAGAATCAAGAATATTTTCACGATTCCCCTTCCTTTACTTCCCCTTCCTCTTTGACCAAATCTGTACCCGGATAAAAGTACTGTAAAAGCTCATCATAGCCCCACCCTTCTTTCGCCTTTTCATTGCCCGCATATTGGCTGAAGCCATAGCCATGACCGATTCCCTTAACCTCCGCCCGAATATTCCCGCCGTAGTCCTCAAAGCTGAAGCAAGGCGACTGGATACCCAAAGCGTAGCGCACTTCATCCCCTTGAAACTGCACATTCCCAATCTGCACTACCTTTACATAACCCGCCCCATCCCTTTCTCCAATCTGAATCATCCCCGGCACTTGATCTGCGGATACCGGCCCTCCGTCAGGAATTGCACTGATTAAACGGGAAAATTCGTCCGGCGTCCACTCTTTAAGCTGTAAAAAACCATCTGCCCTCACATCCTCCGGGCATTCCACGCTGACCAGATAAGGGCGTGCCTCATCTCCCGCCCGCGTTTTTCCTGTACTGCACCGGCAAAACAGCGCATCGATGTAACTGTCCTGATAACGCAGGGCCATCCCCCTGGTCTGTGTTACTGCGTCCTCCACCCGCTGATAAAATTCCAGATAATGCGAAGTTCCCCAAAGCCTTTCCAGCTGAACCTGCCCAAAATAATCCATGTCTAATGCGGATTCAGCAATCTGGTTTTTTCCTGCCATCTGCTGATAAATGTAAGTTCGGGCAATGACTGCCTGCGCCTTTAATGTCTCCATCTCATAATCTGCCGGAATTTGGCGTGCCACCACGCCGACCAAATACTCCTCCACATCCAAATAAGAGGTCGTCTCCCGATCCAAAATCACCTGTTTCCCACTGGAGAGCATGGGTTGTCCCTCTTCCGTCTGCATGGCACTGCTCCTATTGCCCCAATTTTCCAGCACCTTACTTCTCCCACTGATACTGCCCGTCCACCCCAAAGTCACAATATAAGGAAAACAGCAGCCTGCCAGGAGGACGAACAGCCCTTTTCCCAGCCTTCCTTTTTGTCCCACGAAAAAAACGCCTCCTCTCCCTACAAAACTACCGATTAAGCACCTGTACGTTGTATTATATGAGAAGGCGTTTTCTTCTATTCTATTTCTACTTTATCTTTATCGATTTCTTCTTTAATCTTTATCGATTTCTTCTTTAATCTTTATCAGTTTCTTCTTTAATCTTTATTGGTTTCTTCTTTACCTATTTTTTTATTTTACCCAGGCATCATTTTACTTCGTCATATCCACTTTTACCTTCTTTAAATGCCAGATGTCCCGCACATATTCCTCAATAGTACGGTCCGAAGTAAACTTGCCGGTGCAGGCCACGTTGGTAATAGCAGCCTCTGCCCACCACTTTTCATCGCGGTAAGCCTCATCAATTTTCTTGTGCGCCTCGGCATAGGAGCGGAAATCCTTTAAAATAAAGTAGGTGTCTGCCCGATCGCTGCTCTGCGTATTTAACAGAGAATTATAAATTGGTCTGAACAGTTCCGGATCGTGCGGTGAAAAATAGCCGTTAATCAGCTGCATCAGCACCCGGCGGATTTCCTGGTCGTTATTAAAGAACTCCATGGGGTAATACCCGCCGTTGTTCTCATAGTTAATTACCTCGTCGGAGGACATACCGAAGATAAATGCCTTGTCCTCACCCACTTCCTCAACGATTTCCACATTTGCACCGTCCATGGTTCCTAAGGTCAGAGCGCCATTTAACATAAACTTCATATTGCCCGTGCCGGATGCCTCCTTGGATGCGGTGGAAATCTGCTCGCTGACATCGGCAGCGGCAAAGATCAGCTCTGCATTGGAAACACGGTAATCCTCGATAAATACGACCTTAATCTTTCCGTTGATGCTCTTGTCGTTATTGATCACCTCGGCTACGGCATTGATCAGCTTAATGGTCAGCTTGGCAATCTTATAGCCTGCTGCTGCCTTTGCGCCGAAGATAAAGGTTCTCGGAACCATATCCATATTTGGATTATCTTTTAACTGGTTATACATGTACATAACATGCAGAATATTCATCAGCTGGCGCTTGTACTCGTGCAGACGCTTTACCTGGACATCGTACATGGAACGCGGGTCGATGTCAATGCCGTTGTGCTCCTTAATATATTTTGCCAGACGAACCTTGTTTTGGTACTTGATGTTCATAAATTCCTTCTGGCATTTTTCATCGGAAGCGTAAATCTTCAGCTCTTTAATATGCGGTAAATTGGTAATCCATTCATTGCCGATCTTTGAAGTTACCCAGTCTGCCAGCAGAGGATTTCCGTGAAGGAGGAAGCGCCTCTGGGTAATGCCGTTGGTCTTATTGTTGAACTTCTGCGGATACATCTGGTAGAACTCTTTTAATTCCTGGTTCTTTAAAATTTCCGTGTGCAGGCGTGCCACGCCGTTTACGGAGAAGCTTGCAGCAATCGCCAGATGTGCCATCTTCACCTGACCGTCGTAGATGATTGCCATCTTGCGCACCTTTTCCTGGTCGCCCGGGAACTTTCTCTGAATGTCGGCAATAAAGCGGCGGTTAATCTCCTCCACAATCTGGTAAATTCTCGGAAGCAGGCGGGAGAAAAGCTCAATCGGCCATTTCTCAAGGGCTTCTGCCATAATGGTATGGTTGGTGTAAGCACAGGTCTTGGTGGTTACATCCCATGCCTCCTCCCAGGTTAAGTGATAGACATCCAAAAGCACGCGCATCAGTTCCGCTACGGCTACGGTCGGGTGGGTATCATTTAACTGGAATACCACCTTTTCATAGAATTTGCGCACATCGTCGTGCTTTTCCATATATTTTGCCACGGCGCGCTGCACGCTGGCAGAGATAAAGAAGTACTGCTGCTTTAAGCGAAGCTCCTTGCCTGCATAATGATTATCGTTTGGGTAGAGGACTTCGCAGATATTTTTTGCCAGATTCTCCTGCTCTACTGCCTTCTGGTAATCTCCGCGGTCAAAGGCATCCAGACGGAAGGTGTTAATGGGCTGTGCATCCCATACGCGCAGGGTGTTGACAATATTGTTATTATAGCCGACAATCGGAAGATCATAGGGAACTGCAAGTACAGACTGGCAGCCCTCCTGGATAAAGTTGTTCTTTGTCCCGTCCCACTCGGTTCTTACATAGCCGCCGAATTTAACCTCAGTTGCGTACTCGGAGCGGCGCACTTCAAAGGGATTGCCGTCCTTTAACCACTCGTCCGGAACCTCCACCTGGAAGCCGTTTTCAATTTTCTGCTTAAACATACCGTAGCGGTAGCGGATTCCGCAGCCGTAAGCCGGATAGCCCAGGGTAGCTAAAGAATCCAGGAAACATGCAGCCAGACGACCAAGACCGCCGTTGCCTAACGCAGCGTCCGGCTCCTGATCTTCGATAAGGTTTACATCAAAGCCCAGCTCCTCCAGCGCTTCCTTTACCTCATCGTAGGCGCAGAGGTTGATCATATTGTTCCCCAGGGCACGTCCCATTAAGAACTCCATGGACAGGTAGTACACCGTTTTTGCATCCTGCTTTTCATATTCCTTATGGGTGGCAATCCACTGGTCAATAATAACATCCTTTACAGCAAAGGATACTGCCTGAAAGACCTGTGCCGGTGTCGCCTCGTCAATCGTCTTGCGGAAAAGGCTCTTTACATTGTAGATGACCGACGACTTAAACGCCTCTTTATCAAAGCCATATTCTTTTTTCATGTTCAATGTCCTCCTGAATTTATTCTGCATAGTTCAAAGAGCTTTTGCGCACCTGACAGGCATCCATGCATTTACAGGTGCACAAAACCTTCTGTGCATACGCATTTTAGATGCTTCCCCCCGCATCGGCTAGTACAGTGTTGCATTAATCTTGAGGTAAATCGTGCCTGATATTCGTGTCATCTGTGCGACTGCAAAACGAAGGCGTAGTTGTGCTACGGTGAGTTTTGCAGGCGTGCAGATGGCGAGGATAGCGGGTACGAGTTATTCGAGAATTAATGCAATGCTGTACTAGTGTCTTTCTACAGCAATATGAATCATTTCCCCATTAATATTCCATTCCTTATCATGGAATTTCTTCTCTCTGGAAACAGAAGCAAAGCGGTTATTTGCCTCGTCAAGCTTCTCCCTAGTGGTTTCCACTGCCTTTGCCAGAACCTCCCCGGCAATTTTCTCTTTATTCTTCTCAACCATAGCAGAAACGGATTCGCTTGCAGAAACCAGGTAAGCACAGATAACATCGGTCACTTCAAAGCCTGCCTCCTTGCGCATGGTCTGGAGCTTGCTGATTAATTCACGGACAAAGCCTTCCTCAAGAAGCTCTTTTGTTAAATTTGTATCAAGGACAACCGTAACCGTAAGATCCTCCTCGGTGACAAAGCCTTCCTTCTGTGCCACATCAATTAACAAATCATCCTTTGTCAGAGCCACCGGATCATCGCCAAAACTAAAGGTAAGCTCGCCCTTCTCCTCCAAGGTTTCCATCGCTGCATTGCCGTCAATTTCGGCAAGGGCTGTGCGGATCTGGTTTAGGAGTTTTCCGTATTTCGGACCGACCGTCTTTAACTGCGGCTTAAAGCTGTAGGTGGTAAATTCGCGGACATCCTCGGTAAACTCCACACGCTTGACATTTAACTCGTCCTCAATAATCTTTACAAAAAACTCCGGAAGGCTGTGCCCGGACTTGACAAACATCCGGCCAATCGGCTGACGGTTTTTAATATTTGCCGCATTTCTCGCCGCACGTCCCATCACAACCACTTTAAGCACCTGATCCATATCCTGTTCCAATGCAGGGTCAATCATTGCCTCATTCACTGCCGGGAAATCGCAGAGATGAACGCTTTCCTTTGCTTTGCTGTCAATGCTGCACACAAGGTTGCGGTAAATATCTTCCGTCATAAACGGAATCATCGGTGCCGCTGCCTTTGCCACCGTTACTAATGCGGTGTACAGGGTTTCATAGGCGTTAATCTTATCCTGCTCCATGCCCCCTGCCCAGAAGCGCTCCCGGCTTCTTCTGACATACCAGTTACTCATATCATCCACAAAGGACTGCAAGGCTCTTGCCGCTTCCGGGATCTGGTAGTTTTCCAAATCCTGATCCACTTCCTTGACCATGGTATTCATCTTGCTGAGCAGCCACTTGTCCATCACGGAAAGCTTATCGTACTCCAGGGCATACTTTGTCGCGTCAAACCCATCGATATTGGCATACAGCACAAAGAAGGCGTAGGTGTTCCACAGCGTTCCCATAAACTTGCGCTGTCCTTCCATTACGGCTTTCCCATGGAAACGGTTGGGCAGCCACGGTGCGGAGTTAATATAAAAATACCAGCGGATGGCATCAGCGCCGTAGGTTTTTAATGCATCAAACGGATCGACGGCATTGCCCGCAGACTTACTCATCTTCCTGCCGTTTTCATCCTGAATATGCCCAAGGACAATAACATTTTCATAGGGCGCACGGTTAAAGAGCAGGGTGGACTCGGCTAACAGAGAATAAAACCATCCGCGGGTCTGGTCGACTGCCTCGGAAATAAACTGCGCCGGGAACTGTTCCTCAAACAATTTCTTATTCTCAAACGGATAATGGTGCTGGGCAAACGGCATCGCTCCGGAGTCAAACCAGCAGTCAATAACCTCAGGAACACGGTGCATGGGCTTGCCGCACTTGGGACAGGTGATGAGTACATCATCGATAAACGGACGGTGCAGCTCGACTTCGCCGTTTTCTTCCTTATCCATCTCCTTGGCATATTTTTTCGCCACATCCGCATAGTTTGTGCTCATGGACTTTAACTCTTCGCGGCTGCCGATGGAATGCATATGCCCGCATTCGCACTCCCAGATATTCAGCGGCGTTCCCCAGTAGCGGTTGCGGGAAAGACCCCAGTCCTGGATATTCTCCAGCCAGTCGCCGAAACGTCCCTTGCCGATGCTCTCAGGAATCCAGTTAATCGTATTGTTATTGCGGATTAAGTCCTCTTTTACGGCGGTCATCTTAATAAACCAGGACTCTCTTGCATAGTAAATCAAAGGCGTACTGCACCGCCAGCAATGCGGATAGCTGTGTTCAAATTTCGGCGCGGAGAACAAAAGCCCTTTCTTGTCCAGATCCTTTAAGATCTCCGGATCGGCATTTTTACAGAACATCCCTGCATAGGGCGTTTCCCCGGTCATCTCGCCCTTGCCGTCCACCAGCTGGACAAAGGGCAGATCGTATTTGCGCCCCACATTGGCATCATCCTCACCAAACGCCGGGGCAATATGAACGATTCCCGTGCCGTCAGTTAAGGTTACATAGCTGTCGCAGGTGACAAAATAAGCTTTCTTATGCTGTTTTTCGCAGAGGGCTGCGGCACAGTCAAAGAGAGGCTCGTATTCCTTATATTCCAGTTCCTTTCCCTGATACCGCTCCAGAATCTGCGCATCCTCGCCAAGCACCTGAGAAACCAGGGCACCTGCCATATAGTAGGTATAGCCGTCCGAAGCCTTAACCTTAACGTACTCCTCCACCGGATTTACGCAGAGCGCCACGTTCGAGGGCAGGGTCCAAGGCGTCGTCGTCCAGGCCAGGAAATAGGCGTCCTCGCCAACCACCTTAAAGCGGGCAACGGCAGAACGTTCCTTGACATCCTTATAGCCCTGGGCAACCTCGTGCGAAGAAAGCGGGGTGCCGCAGCGCGGGCAGTAGGGAACAATCTTAAAGCCCTTGTATAAAAGCCCTTTATTCCAGATTTCCTTTAATGCCCACCACTCGGATTCGATATAATTGTCATGATAGGTTACATAAGGGTCGTTCATATCAGCCCAGAAGCCGACGGTCGAGGAAAAGTCCTCCCACATCCCCTTATACTTCCACACGCTTTCCTTACAATGCCCGATAAATGGGGCAAGGCCGTACTCCTCAATCTGCTCCTTGCCGTCCAGGCCCAGCATCTTCTCCACTTCCAGCTCCACCGGCAGACCGTGGGTGTCCCAGCCAGCCTTCCTTGGCACCTTAAAGCCCTTCATCGTGCGGTAGCGGGGAATCATATCTTTAATTACCCTGGTAAGCACGTGACCGATGTGCGGCTTTCCGTTTGCCGTGGGTGGCCCATCATAAAACACATAGGAATCTCCCTGGGCGCGCAGTTCAATGCTCTTTTCAAAGATCTTGTTCTCTGCCCAGAAAACTTCTACCTTCTTTTCCCGTTCCACAAAATTTAAGTCTGTGGGAACCTTCTGATACACCATCTTTTTCGTTGTGTCAGACATCGTTCTTCTTCCTCCATTTCGCAAGTACTTTCGTGCCGCAAAAAAGGTGTGGGCTATCGGAAAAAACTGCCGTCATCGCCCAAAAAGGTATATAAAAAGCCTTCATCCTCTGTAATCAGGACGAAGGCTGCTTCGTTTTACCACCTATTACGGCATACTTTAATATGCGTTCCCTATAACGGGGGAAATCCGTCCTGGCCTACAAAAAAACCTTTTCAGCCGGCAACTCAGGAGTGATCTTCACTGCAGCTTTACTTCCGCCAGGCTTCCACCCTCCCCGGCTCTCTAAAGGTTTCCGGCTGCGCTACTCTCTCCGTCTTTGTCTTTAACGTTTCCCCATTATTATATCGACGGGAGGAGGAAAAGTCAAGGAGTTTATGACGGGTTTCCATGAAGGCTTTCTATGAAGGGTTTTTATGAAGGCTTTTTATGAAGGCTTTCTAAGAAAGATTTCTGTGAAGAACTTCTATAAAGGATTTCCCTAAAAATTACTGCATAATCTCCGATAACTTCACCTTTCTGTTTTCAAACCGCGATTTTGTACAGGCATCGGCTGTTGCAATGGCATTTCTGGCGGCTTCTCCGGTGAGCAGAGGCTTAAATTCCTCATCCGGCTGCGCACCGTGCATAATTCCGTTAAAGTATTCCATCTCGTCATACATAATCCCATGAAGCCACATCGGAGGCTTCTTTCCGGGACGCCCGTACATAATCGCGCCGTCCATCTCGGTTCCATGGTAAATCCTGGTGCGGTCATCATCTTCTTCCTGGGACTTGTGCATCAGGAAATACTCCTCCATATCTCCCTTTTTCAGCGTACCGCCGCAGTTAAACATATCCAGGCGGATGGCGCCCTCGCTTCCCTGGATTAATACATAGTGCTCCGGCCAGTGGAAGGCTGAACCATACTCAATCACAGCATAACGGTTATCGGGATATTCCATGGTAATAAACAGCATATCATCCTCATCACCGAAGCCTTCGCCCTGGTGGGCCACATTGCCGCCTGTCATGGTAACCTTTTCAGGACATCCCCCCATCAAAAACTGAATACAGTCCAGCTCATGGATGTGATGGTAGAGATGACCGCCGGATTTCGAGCGGATTTTCTTCCAGCTGATGGTGGGCTGTACATCCTCCCAGCCGTTTCTTGCCGAGTGACAGTACAATACCTTGCCGATTACCCCGTCATTAATCATCTTCTTCGCTGTGCGCACGCCGCGGAAGAAGTTCATCACATGGCCCGCCATAAAAGTTACCTGATGGCGGTCGCAGGCTTCCACCATCTCCGCACAGTCCTTAAAGGAAAGGGCAATGGGCTTTTCACAGAACACATGAACCCCGTGCTCTGCCGCTTTAATCACCGGCTCTTTATGAAGGTAGTTAGGCGAAGCCACAATTACCGCATCCACATCCTCACGGCTGTATAATTCATCCAGATCCATTTCCACCTCACAGCCAAGCTCATCGGCAATTGTCTGGGCATTTTCCGGGTCATACACGGCAACCACTCTGGCACCTTCCTGCTCCTTCATAATACGGGCCAGTTCTGCCCCGAAATAACCTGTTCCAACGACCGCATATCCAATTGTTTTCATTCCTGTTCTCCTTATTCTTATTCAATCATTACAGCTTTTTTATTTTTCTGGCTGTTCCAGCTCAGCTATGTTCATTTTTCAATATTTTTCAGAAAGCATTACCTGTGATTTCACTTACTTTTACTTTTCGGTTTTCCCTGAGGGACAGGGTGGCTGCGTCCGCAGATGCAATGGAATTTCTGGCAGCCTCACCAGTAAGAAGCGGCATAAACTCTTCGGTCACTTCTGCACCGTGAAGTACTGCATTTAAAAATTCCATTTCTTCATCCATAATTCCCTGAAGCCATAAAAACGGTTTTCTTCCCGGACGTCCGAACTGATTTCCGTTATCTGCCTGGGTTTCGGTATAGATTCTGGTTCTGTCATCATCCTCTTCCTTTGTCCGGTGCACCAGGAAATGCTCTTCTCCCTCCTGGGTCTTTAATGTCATACCACAGCAGCACATATCTATCCGAATTGCGCCCTTTGTTCCCTGAATCAGCAGATAATGCTCCTGCCAATGAAAGGCTGAGCCGTACTCCAGCAGTGCATAGCGGTTTCCCGGATACTCCATGGTAATAAACAGCATATCGTCCTCATCCCCATAGGCATCCCCCTGGTGTGCCACATTGCCGCCTGCCATGGTCACTGTGTCCGGGCAGCCGCCCATTAAAAACTGTACACAGTCCAGCTCATGGATGTGGTGATAGAGATGACCGCCGGATTTTGCGCGGGTCTTTTTCCAGGTTTTTGATGCCCCGGTGTCTTCCCAGGCATTGCGTGCTGCGTGGCAGTACAGAATATCCCCAATAACCCCCTGGCTAATCAGTTCTTTTGCCCTGCGCACTCCCCGGAAAAAGTTCATTACGTGCCCTGCCATAAAAAAGACCTTGTTTTCCTGGCACACCCTGACCATTTCTTCACAATCCTTATAGGAAAGAGCAATGGGTTTTTCACAAAATACATGAAGCCCATGTCCGGCAGCGGCAAGCACCGGCTCCTTATGCAGATAATTGGGGGTTGCCACAATTACCGCCTGAATATCCTTTCTGGACACCAAAGTCTCAAGGCTCTCTGCCGCCTCACAGCCCAGTTCTTCTGCAACGGCTTTTCCGTTTTCCGGGTCATATACCGCCCTTACCCTGGCTCCCGGCTTTGTATTGATAATCCGTGCCAGCTCCGCACCAAAGTAGCCAGAACCGACCACGCCATACCCTATCATTTCCATACATAATTACCTTTTCTTTCTTTATATTATTTTTCTTTATCTGACCATTATCCCTGTGCCGCTATGACTTCACTGCACCGTCTGACATCCCGCCTGCAATCTTGTTCTGGATCAGGCAGAAGAAAATAACCGACGGAAGAACCACCAGAGCCGATGCCGCCATCATATCTCCCCAGTCCAAAATCTCAGCCCCGTCCAGGGATCGAAGAGCTACGGCTACCGTCATCTTGCTGGTATTATTCATTAAAATCAACGCATATAAAAACTCATTCCAGGTATTAATAAAGGTGTAAATCGCTGTCGCTACGACACCCGGTGCTACCAGCGGAAGCACCACCTGCACAAAGGTCTGCATCTTGTTCGCCCCGTCAATCCGTGCGGCCTCCTCAATCTCCACCGGAACGGTTCGGAAAAACCCGGTGAGCAACCACACCGCATAGGGTACGGAAAACGACAGATAGACAATAACCAGACCAACCCTTGTATTAATCAGTCCCATCTTCCCCATTACAACGGAATAGGGAATCGCCAAAAGAATGGGTGGGAAGATATAGGTAGTCACCAGCACTTTCGACATGGCAGAACCCAGCTTCTTAAAGAAGCGGACAATGCCGTAAGCCGCCAGGGATGCCACAGTAATGGCAATCACCGTTGTTATCAGAGAGATAATCACACTGTTTTTGATATTGACAAAGAAATTCAGGTCATTAATCACATGGGTATAATAATCCAGCGTCCAGGTTCTGGGCCAGAATGCAGTGGGATTGCCGGTAAGCTCTCCCTTTCCCTTTACAGAAGAAATCAAAATCCAAAGCAGAGGGAAAATGGATATAAAGGTCAACAACAGCAGATACCCATGGCTGATAACGGAGCCTGCTTTAACTTTTTTCATTTGCTCTCCTCCTTTTCCCACTTATTCATCACAGCAAAATAAATACCGCATATCAGCATCAAGAACAGGAACAAAAGCACGGTTACTGCCGAGGAACGCCCGATAAGCTTCGTGCTCCACCCCATATTGTAGGCATACAGAGGAATGGTCTGGGTACTTCCCGCCGGCCCACCTCCGGTAATTAAGTAAATCAAATCAAAGTTATTAAAGATCCACACGGTTCTCAGTACCACCAAAAGCCCTACCACCATCTTGATGTGCGGAACGGTTACATAGTAGAAAGACTGCCACAGCTTCGCGCCGTCAATCTGCGCCGCCTCATACTGGTCCTTTGGCACGGTTTCTAACGCCGAGAGTACATTAACCATAATCATCGGGGCACCGAACCATATATTAATCAAAACCAGCGTGGCAAAGGCCATCGTACCACTGGTAAGAAACTGAGGCGCCGTTTCACAGATACCCAGTTTTAACAAAAGATTAGGCAAAAAACCATACACCCCGTTGAGAATCCATTTCCAGGAAAACGCAATAACAATAGAAGGAAACGCCCAGGGAATAATCAGCAGCGTCTTATAAATTCCCTTGCCGATTTCAATCCTCTTTAATGCCAGAGCTGCCGTAAATCCAACCAAAATCTGTCCTGCCAGGGACAATACCGTCCATTTCAGCGAATGAAAGAACGAAAGCCAGAATCCGCTGTCTTTAAGTACCTCAGCATAGTTCTTAAACCCGATAAACTTAAAGGTCGGCTTAATCAGGTTTTTGTTGGTAAAGCTGTACACCACACTGGAACAGATGGGATAAATAAACAATGCAATGACGATAAGAATTGCCGGAAGAACAAACAGCCATCTTGTATAACTTTTCTTTCCCAAATTCTCTCCTCCTTCTCTTAAACATACTTTCCGGCATAAACGCAAGAAAGCTTATTCCGCAGTTTCAAACAGGGCATTCAGCTTATCCTCTGCTGTTTTTGCCGCTGTTTCAACATCTGTCCCATTGGTAATAATATCCTGGAACATTTCCTCAATCACATGGTTATTCTGCATAATACCTGCCTGTACATTCGGGCCGTGCTCATAGCCAAAAGCCGTTCCGATGTCTGCTGCCGCTGTGAGAACCTCCTCTGCATGGGTGAACTGCTGAATAGTTTCATCCGCCTTATAGGACTCCGTGTCAGCAATTCCTTTAATGGCAGGAAGCATACCCACTGGGGTTGCATGAAGAAATTCCACATAGGTTTCCTCATCATACAGGGTTTTCATAAATGCCTTGCAAATCTCAGGATGCTTGGATGCCTTCCATACAACCATTGGTGTGTTTGTCGTCATAATTCCCTGGGGTTCATCTCCTGCACTGATTTTGGGAATCGGATAGCAGTCCACATACTGGAGCAGATCCGGCGAGTTTGCCGCAACACCGGAAATCTGAAACCCGGAGTTAAAGTCAAATGCTGTCTTTCCCTGATAGTAGAGGGTCGCCTGATCCAGCACATCAAAATTAATGGAATCTTTGGGCGAACAGTCATTATACACCTTCACCCAGTAGTTAATTCCTTCGATGGCAAGGTCGCTGGTAATATCCGCCTTCAAATCCTCCGTCAGCAGACTTCCGCCGCCGCTTCTTACATAAAAGTCCAGGAAAAAGGTTGCCTGGAAGTCATTTGTCCCGCAGGGGAAAGACAATCCATATACCCCATCCTTCGTCAGGGCTTTTGCCGTTTCATAAAGCTCATCCCAGGTCGTCGGCACCTCCAGCCCGTTCTCCTCTAAAAGATCCTGCCTGATCCACATCACATGTGCATGACGGTAGAGGGGAACGGAATAGTTGTTGTCATCCATGGAGCCTTCCGCAATCGCAGCCGCTGAAAACTTATCCCGGCCAATATCATCAATCAGGTCATTGATAGGGGTCAATGCATCCACATTAATCATCTCCGCCACTTGTGCAGGCAGAGCCGTGCTCATATCCGGCACATTGCCCGATGCAAGACCGGTAGTCCATTTCGTATAGAAGTCATTCCAGGAAAAGGTTTCAATATTTATTTTCACCTCTGGATTTTCTGCCATAAATTTGTCTGCCGCTTTCTGGATGGTTTCCAGTCTCGCTCCCTGCGTAAAGGAATGCCAGAATGTAATCTCCCCTGAAAGCTCCCCTGTTTCTGCAGTGTTCTGTGCCCCTTCCTGTCCTGCTGCCTGTGAGGAAGCAGATGGCTGATTTCCGGCACCCCCGCAGCCGACCAGTGCTGCTGCCGAAATCGCTGCTGCAAGAATAAAACTTGTGTAACGTTTTTTCATTTTCTCTTCTCCTTTTCTTTGTTGGTCAATTTGCTGTTTCTATTGGTATTATATTGATTTTCTTTATGCATTTCAACAGACTAAGCAACTTATAATAGCATAAAACGACTATTTATTTGATTTTTTATCATATTATTTTATTGCCCTATGGCGATGGAATAATGCGTGCTTTTTTCCTGATGTTTCCTTATTTTGTCATAAAGTTTCCATATTTTGTCTTAAATCAAAAAACACCTATGGCCTGACAAAAATAAAAATCCGCGCAAAACAGAGAAAAAGAAATCATGTGCATAAAAATAAGACCCTGGCATTTTCTGCCAGAGCCTTGTCACTATGGGTAACCCCCTGCATTCTTATTTTGTTATCTATCAGCCTTCCTTTACCTTTGTTACTTTTTATTATCTATCCGCTTTCCCTTACCTTCGTTACTTTTTATTATCTATCTGCTTTCCCTTACCTTCATTTTTCCTTCCATTACTCCTGAGATCTCTTCCTGTACTGGTTCGGGGTCAGCCCAAACGCCTGCCGGAAAACTCTGGTAAAATGATTAGCATCCTCAAATCCCACATCATGGGCAATACAGTTTACCGGGTCATTGGACACAAGGAGAAGTCTTGCCGCCATAGTCAGACGAACCTGGCGGATAAATTCCGTTGCCGTTTTCCCGGTAGCCTCCTTAAACAGGCGGCGAAATGTCGTTTCCGCCACCTCTGCAATATCGCCAAGCTTTGCCGATGTATACTCTTCCGTGGGATTCAGCATAATATAGTCAATCACCGTCTGGATTCTGGGATCGGTCTGCACCGTGGACTTTTTCACCCGTTCACGAATCTGCTCAAGGTTGTACTCCAAACTGTTAAACTCTGCATGCACATCTGCAGGTTCATCGGCGTTAAGAATATCAATAAGGCTTGCAATCAAACTATCTAAAGCCCCCCGCACATGGAAAACCTTCGATTTCTTTTCTGTGCGCACCCATGTATAGATGTCGCTGAAATAGGAAGCAATCTCCTCTCCCACATCCATAACCAGAGGAAAATGATAATATTCCCGGAGAAAATTGGCGCCCTCATAGAATACAGAAGTGGTGAAACGTATACTATAAAAAGAAAAAGTATCCTCCAATGCCCGGCAGGAAAGCTGACAGCTCTCCGGGATATAGGAAACCTGCCCTTTTTTCACCAGCACCACCTCATTATCCACGATAAACTCCGCACTTCCGTCAATAATGTAGCGCAGCATATTATAAGGAATGGCACTTTCCGGATAAATCCACGTTCTGCCAAAGGAATACTTATCGATATAAAGAAAATTGAAGCGGATTTTGTTCATAAAGGAAGAGGAGGACTTCATAAGAGAGGTTCCTTTCTTTGCTTCATTTAAACCAATTCATATAAACCCATTGAATCAAACCGATTCATATATTCCCGTTTAAGTGACGTACTCCCGCCACCTAACAAAAAATCATCCACTGGATAATTTTTTGCAA
>CAJUDX010000055.1 GCA_910584785.1 uncultured Lachnospiraceae bacterium
ATCTTTTCCTTTTCATTTCCCAGATGTATCTAAATCGAAAAATTCAATACATTTATTTCTTTCAATTTTCCCAAAATCCATTGTTATCAGCATCTTACAACACTATATTCTCTTGCTACAAACTTAAACTTGTTATAAACATATAATTTTAACAAAAAGGGGTTTTTTATAGTTCATTATATCACAGATTCTCGAATAAACAATCCCATTGTTTTTTTTATAATAAACATCTTTTATTCCTTTAACCTGCCAATCCCTCCTCCACGAAAAAAACTGCCAATTCTAAGTCATAAAGATAAAGACGGCAGCACCGGAGTCAACGGATAGCACAGCCAAAGGAGCAGCTTAGAGATCAATGGCAATACTGAAGTTCTTGATGCCGATGGCAACATCATCTCCGGCTTCTATGCAGCAGGTGAGGTAAGCGGCAAAATCCACGGTACAAACCGTATCGGCGGAAATGCCGTTCCGGATGCACTGTACTCTGGCAAGATTGCCAGTGCCAATGCAGCTAAAAATTAAGAAACATTTTAGCCGTACATTGGCAAAGAGTATGTAAAGTGAAGATAAAAAGCAAGGGTATCGCCAGATCATCGGTTTTGATGATTTTACGATACCCTCTTTGTTTTTATCCAATGGATGATTTTTGGTCAGGTGGCGTGAGCAGGTCACTCATGACAATTTATCTTTTTGTGTTTTTATATTTTTTCATTGCCGCAGCCAGAATAAGGCATTTCCAGAAAACTGTTTATGGTTAAAGTTTATCGACATCTTCGTCCGTAAGCATCCTGTCCTTTGCTCGTTTTTCAATATCCCCCAATCCGATTGTACGCACGCTGCACAAAAAATCCCTCGTTTATCCGTCTGGCAGACGGCAAAACTTATCCATCTGCCAGACGGCAAAAAAACAACCGCCTGGCATTTTTCATCTTCAATAAATTCTCAGATAAACCCCTATCTCCTGTCCAGTTCCTTCTCCGTTTCCTTCTACCCCCGAAGTTCAATACCCATACTCTGCAACCCATTCAATATCTTCTTCATTGCTGCATTGACATCTTCATCCGTAAGTGTCCTGTCCTTGGCTCTGAAGGTGATGGAATAGGCAACGGACTTATATCCGGCGACAATCTGGCTTCCCTCGTAAATATCAAACAACTGGCAGCTTTCCAGAAGCTTTCCACCGCGCTGGATAATCATATCCTCAATCTGTCCTACCAGGATATTTTTCGGAACGACCATGCTGATATCCCGGTTCACTGCCGGGTGCTTGGCTATCCCCGTGTACTTCCGGTCAAAGGTTGCAAGCGGCGTAATCAGGGGCATATCCAGCACAGCCACGTAAACCTTCTCACCAATCTTATAATTATCCGCACAGTCCGGGTGCAGTTCGCCCATATAACCGACAACCTTCTTGTTATAGATAATATCGGCCTTCCTTCCCGGATGCAAAAACGGACGGTCGCAGTTTGGCTCATAATGCACCTTCTTATCCATCCCAATCTTATCAAAGAACTCCTCAACCACGCCCTTCATGGTAAAGAAATCGCCTTCGCCGTACATTCCCAGCGTAAACTGCATCCTTTCGTCAGGAAGTTCGGTTAATGGCAAAGCTTTGGGCAGATAAATATTTGCCATTTCGTAAAGCTTCACATTCTTATTCCGGCGATTATAATTGATGGACAATGAGGTCAGCAGCCCATGTAACGGCGTTGTCCGCATAATGCTGAAATCCTCGCCCAGCGGATTCATAATCGTCACCGTCTTTCTCAGCGGTGAATCCTCCGGCAAAAGCAGCTTGTCAAACACCTTAGGACTTTCAAAGGAATAGGTCATCCCCTGCGAAAATCCAGAAAACTCGGCAATCGCTCTGGCAATCTCCTCTACTTGAAGCTTAAAGGAAAGCTTACCCGTGGTCGCCTCGCCCGAAGGCAGGGTGGTGGGAATCTTATCATAGCCGTAAAATCTTGCCACTTCCTCTGCAATATCCGCCATCCGCTCCAGATCCTGTCTCCAGGTCGGAACAATCACTTCCTGCGCCTCCTCGTCAAAACCCAGATCCAGACGCGCGAAATACTCCTTCATCGTATCCGCTGAAATATCCGTCCCCAAAAGACGGTTAATCTTTTCCGCATCAAAAGAAATTCTTCTGCCTTCCTTCTTTTCCGGGTAAATATCAATCATTCCTCCAACGACTTCCCCGGCACCCAGTTCTTCCACAAGCTGGCAGGCCCGGTTCACCGCTTCTGCTGCCGTATTGGGATCTAAGCCCTTCTCAAACTTGCCCGAAGCATCGGTCCGCAGTCCCAGACGTTTTGCCGCAAGCCGGATATTCGTCCCGTCAAAGCAGGCACCCTCAAACACCATGGTCTTTACATCATCGGTGATCTTACTGTTCTCACCGCCCATAATCCCGGCAATACCGACTTCCTTTTCCCCATCATTAATCATCAGAACATCCCGATCAAGCTTTCTCACCTGCCCGTCCAGGGTCTGAAACTCGTCGCCGTCCTTTGCACGCTTAACCACAATCTCATGACCGGCAAGGGTATCATAATCAAACGCATGCATCGGCTGTCCGTATTCTTCCATCACATAGTTGGTAATATCCACAAGGTTATTAATTGGACGGATTCCGCAGGCCGCCAGGCGGCGTTTCATCCACTCCGGCGACGGGGCAAGCTTGATATTCTTCACCACCCTGGCACAATAGCGCGGACAAAGATCCGTATCTTCCACCCTCACCTTTAAATAGTCGTGAATATCCTCACTGTTCCCCGTTTCCTTAACCTGCGGCGGATAAAACGGCAAGCGGAAGGTTGCCGCCGCCTCTCTGGCAATGCCGACCACGCTGTAGCAGTCCACGCGGTTCGAGGTCACTTCATATTCATGCACGGCATCATGAAGCCCTAAAAGCTCCACCGCATCCGCTCCCGGCTCGCTGTCTGCCGGAAGAATATAAATACCGCTCTCCGGCGCGTCAGGATACATTTCCCGCGAAGAACCCAGCTCCTCAATCGAGCACAGCATCCCGCAGGACTCAATCCCCCTGAGTTTTCCTCGTTTAATCTTAATCCCTTCCTCCGGCAACGGCCCGCCGTCATGCCCTCCTGCAACCTTTCCGCCATCCAAAACCACCGGAACCTTGTCCCCTGTCTTTACATTAGGCGCACCTGTGACAATCTGAATGGTTTCCGTGCCGATATTTACCTGGCAGACAATCAGTTTATCCGCGTCGGGATGGCGCTCAATCTTTGTAATTTCCCCAACAACGATTTTTTCCAGGTTCTTATCCAGGCAGGCATAATTTTCTACCTTGGTACCGGATAGGGTCATTGCGTCTGCGTATTCCTGGGCACTGACATTTAAATCCGGTACATATGCTTTAATCCATGCTAATGATGTATTCATAGTTTCCTCCGTGCTTATCTTTATCATTTTCAGCTAAATTTCATTCTTATTCTTTCATTAAATAATAAAGTGGCTTTAAAAAACAAATATCTCTCTATAAAACGGCTTTAAGAAACAAATATCTCTTTTAAAACGGCTTTAAGAACCGAATTTCTCTTTATAAAACCTCTTTAAGAAGCAAAATCTCTTAAAACTGCTTTAAAAACCGAATATCATTCTCATACAACAGACGCATATCGTCAATTTCATACTTCAGCAGTGCAATTCTCTCCAATCCCATACCAAAGGCAAACCCGCTGTATTCTTCCGGGTCGATGCCGCACATTTCCAGAACATGGGGGTGAACCATACCGCAGCCTAAAATCTCAATCCAGCCGGAACCCTTGCAGAATCGGCAACCTTTTCCGCCGCATTTAAAGCAGGTAACATCCACCTCTGCACTCGGTTCGGTGAATGGGAAATGATGAGGGCGGAATTTTACCTTGGTTTCCTCGCCAAACATCTCTTTGGCAAACTCGGCTAAGGTTCCCTTTAAATCCGCAAAGGTAATATGCTTGTCAATAACCAGACCTTCAACCTGATGGAAGGACGGAGAATGGGTGGCATCCACTTCATCAGAGCGGAATACACGTCCGGGAGCAATCATGCGGATGGGAAGCTTGCCCTGCTCCATCACTCTGGCCTGTACCGGAGAGGTCTGTGTGCGGAGGACGATTTCCTTATTAATATAGAATGTATCCTGCTCGTCCTTTGCCGGATGGTTTGCCGGGATGTTCAGCTTTTCAAAGTTATATAAATCGTACTCAACTTCCGGGCCTTCCACCACCTCATAACCCATGCCTACGAAGATTCTCTCCACCTCTTTTAGTGCAACGGTATTGGGATGGCTGTGACCGACTTTATTTTTCTTTGCCGGAAGGGTAACGTCGATAACTTCCCTCTTCATCTGCTCTTCTCTTGCCTTCCTTGCCAGTTCCTGTCTTGTGGACTCCAGCTTTTCTTCAATTAATACCCTGGCATCATTAACCATCTGGCCTACCTTCGGGCGTTCTTCGGGCGCTACGTTTTTCATACTCTTTAATACGCTGGTCAGTTCTCCCTTTTTGCCCAGATAGGCCACACGGATCTCATTCAGCTTTTCCAGCGCGTCAGACGATTCAATCTTTGCCAGCGCCTCCGCTTTAATTTTTTCCAGTTGATCTTTCATCATCATTCTCCTTTATTTTCCTATTCTACGCATTGCTTTAACAGATTAACCTTTTCTTGCTTTTAACAGCTTTTTTAACGGTTTTTAACTGTTCTACGTGTTTTATCCTAATTTTTGTATTATTCAGGGCAAACGATAACAGAAACATCAAAAAACCCCGCCCCACACAAAGGGACGAGGTTAATTTCTCGCGTTACCACCCTGATTCCTGCCGCTTTCATCCATTGCAGAAAATGCATAATGAAACCTTGCATTATCTTAAAAAATATCAGCCCTGCAGGCACTCATCTGCCTATAACGTGTGCAATCCGTCGCGACCTACTTTTCGCCCGGCAAACCATTCTTTATTTCACCATGTTCTTACGAGGTATTATCTTCCAAAAAACATTGGCGAAAAAATTTTGGAATGCCCGATACAGCGGGAATTTCAGCCGTGCAGCTCCGATGGGAACTTCAATCCTTTACAGGAACCTGGGAAAGCTTTCAGCCAGTGACTTCCCCTCTCTGGCGGACAATAAAGGTCTACTTTCATCTTCACAGCCTTTTCAAAACTTAAAGCATATTTTAACGGGATTTTCGGCATTTGTCAAGTGGGTTTTTTCTAAAGAAGGCAAGCTATATCATTTTGTGTATGCTTTATCTAATCTTGTTCATGGACATTTTTTTATAAAACCTTTATGATTATTTTATACCTTATCGGATGCAGCCCGCCCCATCCCGCAGGGATTTGCATTCACAAGTGCCCGGAAGGGTATAAAAAAATCTATTTTTCAGGCGCGCATTGAAGATAGTTTTTCATCATTACCAGCAATATCTCAACCGTAGCAACAAACTATATAAGAAAGGAATACATAAAACGTATGCAAAAAGAATTTAAAAAGTATCTGCCATTTTATTTTTTCCTTCTTCCATCGATTATTTTAGTGCTTTTGTTTTGCTATATGCCCATGGAGGGGTTGGTCATTGCCTTTAAGGACTATAAGATGGCGAGGGGGATTGAAGGCAGCCAGTGGGTGGGACTTAAACATTTTCAGGCCTTATTTTCCGATCCAAATTTTTATCGTGTGCTGGGCAATACATTAAAAATCAGTATATTAACCCTGCTGACCACATTTCCAGTTACCATTGTCTTTACCATTTTAATGAATGAAATTACCCATAAAAAATTTAAAAGCACAATTCAAACGATTACCTACATTCCGCATTTTCTTTCCTGGGTTGTGGTCGGCACCTTTGTCTACCAGATTCTCTCCCCGACCGGCGGCGTAATCAATGCGGTTTTACTTAACATGGGGATTCTGGAAAAGCCCCTGTATTTTATGGCACAGAAGGATATGTTTGTGCCGATTTATCTGATTACCAACCTGTGGAAAACTACCGGCTACAGCATTGTCATTTACCTTGCGACCATCTCCGGCATTGATACCACGATGTATGACGCCGCTTCCATTGACGGGGCAAACCGTTTTCATCGGGTACTTTACATTACTCTTCCGGCTATGTTTCCAACCATGTGTACCATGTTGATCTTAAATATTGGAAGCCTGGTCAGCGTCGGCTTTGACCCAATCTTTAACCTGTACAATGACGCCACCTTCCAGACTGCCGATGTTATTTCCACCTTCGTCTACCGAAAAGGTATGGTGGAAAGCCGCTACGATTTTTCCACGGCAATCGGCCTCTTCCAGAATATTGTCAGCCTGGCTCTGGTGTTAATTGCCAACTGGTTTGCGCGTAAGGCAAATCCAGAATATAAAATTATTTAATGTGCTCATGGCATTACACAGCATAAGCTGGCGAGAGGTAAGAAAGGAGACGCGATGAAATCGAAAACACATGAAATTGAAGTGCCCAGGATGAAAATGAAGAAATCCAGAGCGAGTCAGATTTTTGATTTTTGCAATGCATTATTTATGATTTTATTTTGTATCACCATTATTATTCCCTTCTGGGATGTCGTTGTCCGTTCCTTTTCCCGTGCACAGGATATTTCCTACATGCACATTAATTTCCTGCCCAAGGTCTGGACACTGGATGCCTACCGCTATTGTTTCCAGGACAATGAAATTATTTCCGCCTTTTTCATGTCTGTGCTGAGAACCGTTGCCGGTACAGCTGTCCATGTTATGGTCTGCTGCATGGCAGCCTACGCACTGACCAGAACGGACATGCCTTTCCGCCGGGCCATTACCGCCCTGCTGCTGATTCCCATGTTCTTCTCCGCAGGCATGATTCCGGCTTACTTAAATATGAAGCGCTTAGGGCTGTTAAATAACTTTATGGTTTACATCCTGCCCACCGGTTTTTCCATTTACAATACCATTATTATCCGTAACTACTTCTTTTCCATTGACAAGGGAATGGAGGAAGCGGCAAGCATCGATGGGGCCTCTCAGGTCAGAATATTTACTTCAATTATTATGCCCCTCTCCAAACCAGTAATTGCAACCGTCGCTCTGTGGCAGATGGTAGGCCAGTGGAATGCATGGTTTGACAATATGATCTACTGCCGACGAAGCGCCAGCCTAACCACCCTCCAATACTTGCTTCGGCGGATGTTAGACAGTATGACCGCTTCCACCACTACCTCCAGTTCCGGGGTAGAGGCCATTGGAGCACTGGTGGACAGTAACCCCGATACTGTAAAAGCAGCGACCACCCTTTTAGTCGTTCTGCCCATCGTCGCCATTTACCCATTTTTGCAGAAATACTTTGTGCAGGGAATTATGGTTGGTGCAGTCAAGGGCTGAAACATCTATTCCTCACCACCAGTACAGCATTGCTTTAATCTTAAAATAAGGGGAGTATTATGGATAAGAAAACACTGGGAAGTATTACTGCGGAATTTCCTCCGTCACGGGAGAATCATAACCCAAGAAACAGCGAAGGGGCCTTTCTCGCCCTTCCTGACGGAAGCATTTTCTTCGTCTACAGCAGATTTAAAGGTGAACGGCTGGAAGACTGGGCGCCGTCCGATATCTGCCTGACCATTTCCACCGACGGAGGAAGATCGTTTGGTGGGGAGCGCATCCTTTTCACCTGCGAAGAAGAAAACGCCGTTAATATTATGTCTCTTTCCCTGCTGAAGATGAACAATGGAGAGATTGGACTTTTCTATCTGCTCCGCTCTGCCTATACCCGAATGCAAATGTATCTTCGTCGTTCATCCGATCTTGGATTGACCTGGGATGAAAGGGTGCTTTGTACCCCCCAGGAGGGTTTTTTCGTCGTCAACAATGATCGTGTCGTCCGTCTGTCAAACGGAAGAATCCTGATTCCGGCGGCAAGCCACAAAGTCCTGTCACCCTGCACCAAGGAAAGCCTAATCCGACAGGAAACGGACAGCATCCTTGACAGCCGTTCCGAAGTGATCTTCTTCTATTCCGATGATGATGGAAGAAGCTGGAAGGCATCTGAAGGAAAGTGCTGTATGCCCCACATGGCAAACTGCCGCTCAGGACTTCAGGAACCGGGAATTTTAGAGCTTTCCCCCAATGTATTATGGGCGTTTTCACGGACGGATTTAGGGAGGCAATACGAAATGTATTCCTTCGACAACGGAGAAACCTGGACAACTGCCCAGCCCTCGCGCTTTACCTCACCCAACAGCCCGCTAAGTATGAAACGGAATAAAAACGGCTGGATCTATGCAGTCTGGAATCCCATTCCTGAGTATAATGGCAGAGACAAAACAGCAATCTTTACCGGAGGAAGGACGCCTTATATGCTCGCCGTAAGTAAAGATAACGGAAAAACCTTTAGTGAAGGTCTTATCTTTGAAGATGATAAAAACAGCGGCTACTGCTACTGCAGCATCCTCTTTACAGAAGAAGCCGTACTTCTGGGATATAATGCAGGGGGACCAGAGGACGGGAGCTGCCTGGCAAAGGCTCGTATCCGTCGCATTCCTTACCGGGAACTAGAAGGTACATGCTGATTTGCAGATAACATCGACAACATAAGTGTACTTACAAGGAAATCCGCAATATATGGTAAACGCCTGGGAACAGGAAAAGCAGTGGTTTTCTTCAGCATGGTACTGCCTGCTTAAAGAAACCGCTGCTTTTCTCTTTTTTATCTCTGCCCCTTAACTTTCTTTTTCCATCATAAACCTTGGAAGCTGCCGTTCAAACTTTAATAAAAAGTCCGCAAAATCTTCGGTTGCCTTGGTCATATAATTTTTCCTGCTGTACACCATATACACCAGCCGCGCATCTTCAGGAATATCGGATATTATCACCTTTTTAATATGGTCAAA
The DNA here is from genome assembly GCA_910584785.1 of uncultured Lachnospiraceae bacterium. Taxonomy (GTDB): domain Bacteria; phylum Bacillota; class Clostridia; order Lachnospirales; family Lachnospiraceae; genus Caccovicinus. The sequence continues at coordinate 8,874 of CAJUDX010000055.1, forward strand.
CTGGCTTAAATACGGTGTATCTGCGGCAATCGCTGCCTGATTTGTCGCCATTACCACCCCGCCAATTGATATCTCGTCATCATAGGAAAAGCTTGCCTCCACCCCTTTGCTGCGCAGTACCGCCCGGACAATTTTCCCAATCGGAATCGTTTCCCGATAAGTGGTAAGCGAATACTCCCTGATTTCTTCCAGCATCACCGCTTCCCTCTGCGCCAGAGGGTGATCTTCGCGTACCACCAAAATCAGGCGTTGGGCCAGAATCGGCACAAACGCTAATTCCTCATCTTCCGTCTTTGAACAAAAAGCTAGATCGTAGGTTCCCTTTTTTAATTCATCCAAAAGGCGCAGGGTATGCCCCTGGTAGATATTAAAGGATACCTTGGGATACTTTTCCCGGTAATGCTTTAATACCGCCGGCATATAATCGCCTAAAATCGTGGGAATGCAGCCGATATCAATCACACCGCCCATCAAACCGGATTTACTTTTTGCCACAGCAATTCCCTTATCCAGCTGATTTAACGCAGCATCCACATATTCATAAAATTCCCTTCCATACTTAGTCAGCTTTACATTCCTTCCCTCCTTTTGAAACAGGGCCAGTCCCAGCTCCTGCTCCAGGGAAGAAATCGAATCACTTAAACTGGGCTGTGTAATATACAGCTCCTTTGCCGCCTTTGTATAATGCTGAAGCTGCGCCAGCTTACGGAAATAGTATAATTGGGACAAATTCATAAATGCCTCCTTTGTATCTTCAACGACTCCCTTAACCATTTAATTTCCACAAAGGACCCTACTTCGTCCGTTCAGTCAACTAATTTCCCACTAACCTCTCAGGCAGCAAAGAAAACAGTCAAAGGAAATTCGGAATGCCCGATAAAGCGAGCAGACACTTCGCTCCGCTACTTCCTTAATAAGGTCAAATGATAATCCCAACTGTAGCCATTAAAGCGATAACCAGACCTGCAATCGCCGCCGGAATCGTCGTCCCGATAATGATGTGCTTATAGCTTTCCTTTAAACTGCATCCGCAGATGGACATGGTCAGGATGGCAACGGAAGAATTGGGAAGCTTATTTAAAATCAGGGCCGATTCGGTAACAATTCTGTGCAGGGCCTGTGCATTTACCCCCATATCCAAAAACGCCTGTCCAAAACTTTCCAGGAAAATGGTTTCACCCGAAATCGCGGAACCGGTCAGTCCGGTAAGTACCGCTGTGCCAAAGTAAGCCTTAATATAGGCCGGAATATTCAGTGCAAGCACAGCTTCCTGAAGGCTCTGGAATGCCGGAGCCATGCCTAACACCTTGGAAAGACCCATAACGGCGGCTACAGTAAGCATGGAGCTTAAACCGGAGCTGCTTCCCGTCTTAACGGCAGTCTTTACGTTTTTAATATGCTTAAACTGTGTGGCAATAACCAAAAGGATTCCCAGGGTAAGCGAGAATAAAATACTGTTTGAAGTTCCCCAGCCGGAAGTAATTACAACCGCTGCCAGAACAACGATAAAAGGAAGAACTGACATGCCAATTCCCGGAAGTTCTTCGTCCGGGATAATACTTGCATTATCCTTGTACATCGCTAAAAGTTCTTCTTCGGTATTCTGGGCATGGCTCTTTTTCTGTGCATAGTTAAAATAAGCAAAATAGCACACGGCAAGAATCGCCGTAAACACAATCGACAGCCCCGGTGCAGAGCCAAGAGAGGTCTTTAAATAGGTATTGGGAAGTACATTACAGATATCCAGGGTGTACATAAAACCATTTGCGCTGGCACCGCCGCCCAAAAGCATAAAGGGAAGCACCCGGCGATCCATCTTATTTTCTCTGAGCAGGTTATCAGCAATCGGATATAAAACAAAAACCATAATATAACCGTTAATTCCCAACAGAGTGATAAAGAAGGTGCAGATTAAAATAACCAGGCCAACCATCTTTGCCCCTAACTTTTCCGTCAGATATTTAGCAACCTTGGTTGCAAGGCCCGTTTCCAGAACCAGCTGTCCGAAAACACCGCCCATACCTAAAATCAAGAACCAGGAAGCCACAAAACCGCCGGCACCGCCGGAAAACGTGGTTAAAAATCCTTCAAAAATATCAAGCCCGCTGGTGACTAAGATAATCAGCGCGGTAATCACCGTCGCCGTAATCATATCAATTCCCTTGATAATCATAACAACCAGGAGTGTAATGGCAACAATTAATCCAATGGTACTAAGCATAGTTCCCTCCACTTTCTGTTACAGTACAGAAGCCTATACTGTAACCATGTTCTATTTTATACCAAAATTTTTTCCTTGATAGCCGTTCTTTTGCCCTATTCTTCCTTTGTTTTCCCGTTCAGTTTCCCCCGTCCTTCCATCCGATAACCACATTGAGAATCGTCGGAATAATCAGAGTAAACAGGGTAATATACGAGGCAAGGGTAAGTCCTTTGGATACCAGAGAGGTAAGTCCGGCCTGGGACACGCCCCAGGTAATACAGATATAAATAAATGTTAAAACAGCCCCTCGTTTGTTTCGCTTTGCCGCAGAAGTTTTTGGATCTTCCTTGATCTTATCCTGATACCAGTTTAAAATACGGTCGTTAAAGCCCTGCGCATAGTTGATCGCCGTGGAAATCGTGGCAAAAAAGATGGCAATGGTCAAAAAAGTCAGCATCACCGTTTTCAGCGCACCGCTTCCTATTCCTTCCTGTACCACCAGAATCGTATAAACCGCCTTTCCGTTGGCCCAGCCGTCATAAACCGCAGAGTAATTGGATGCCAGGTTAATTACGTTCATGGCAAGGAATGCCCAGTTGGCAATGACCGATAAGATAACGGCCCAGCGCAGGGTCTTTTTATTGTCAAAAAGCTGCGTATGGTTGACGTAGGCACCAAATCCAGCCAGGTTCTGCCCGGAAAAGATATAGGCCCAGATAACGGCAATCAAAAGGTACTTGATAAAGCTTCCTGCCCCCGAGGCAACAGCAGTGTTCATCTCATTCGTCATTGCTGCCATCTCTGCGGAAAGCTTCCCAGCACCTACATTATACAGGATATTGGGCACATGAACCAGAATCAGGGCAAAGAAGATCACGGCACTCATAAATACCGCATTTTTTCGAACCAAGTCTACGCCCTTCATACATAAGAGGAACATCATTGCCCCGACAATCAGGGTGGTAATCAGATAGGGGATTCCTGTAAGCTCGGATAATGCCGAACCGGAGGTGGAATAGGCAAGCGCCATACACACGATCAGCAGCCAGTTAAAATTCAGTTCATACACTACCTGCATTGGCCTTGCAAAGATTCCGCCGCAAAACCGGGAACCGTATTTGAGCAGGAAGCTGCTGTAATCAAATACCTTAAAATCCATGGCAAATTTCATAAAAAAGTAAATAATAAAACAGTTAATTGCCGCAACAACAAACGGCATAAACAAACAGAAATAGGGCTGCGTCACCACAGGAAGCATCCCATAAAACCCAGTATTCCTAAAGAAATAAGTCCACGGCGTAGACCCGGAAGCAAAACCGCCCCCGCATTGTGAACTGAACGCAATTGATACAAAGACCAGAACGGTTTTCCAGTCTGCTTTCTGTGCTTCCTTTTGTTTTATCTCACTTTGCATAAATTACCTCTGCCTTCTTTTCTAAGCCTTCATGCGCCCACAAGCAGTCGTACCACCATAAGTAAAAGTATTCTGGGCGCACTTGGAATACTTGAATCTAGACCGCCTAATCACTGGTGAACGTTTACAGCAAAACATTGTTATTTAATTAACAAATTTGAGTGCAAAGAACCCGGCAAGCAAATTTTCGCCTGCCGCGGACTCTTGCTGACCAGAACGTGTTCAAACATCCATTCCTGCCATCTGCAGGCTCCACAAATTGCGACGCACAGCTGGCAGAAAGCAATGTTCAAACACACTCCAGCGTTTATCTTCCACTAAATGACACAAGATGAATTTCACCAAACACTATGGCTTGGCTTTAGATTGCCACTGGGCATTCATCTTATCTAACGGAACCTCAATCAGCCCTGCTCTTTTTCCATACACATAGAGGATGAAACCGCGCTTGCAGCGGAACACACATTCCAGGCAGGGATCTTCATCGCAATAGGCAAAGGCATCTGTATCAGCCAAGGCAAACACCATGGGCGGGCGCTTTCCCTCCGCAATATATTTTAAATACCCGCCAGTAAAGGTTTTTAAGTAAATCCATTCCGGGTTATCTTCAGGAAGCTTTGCCTTCCAGGACACCTTTACCGCATTATCATTGTAACCTCCCGTAATCCGGTAGGTTACGGTAAGGAAATCGTCGGCATTTTCCTGAGACATGGGGTGCAACCGCACAGCTTTTTTGCCGCAGCAAATAATCTCCCGCTTTTCATTGCCTGCATCCATGCCCAGCCCGCGGGTCACAGGAAAAAGCGCGCCGCAAACCTCGCAGCAGTAAAAGCACACACCTGGACACTCACCTTCTCTGGGCTTTCGTGTATCCCGACATCTCGTCGCACTGAAAGTCTGTTCCATCATGGACAACCATCCCTTCATTCCTCACTCTTATTCTTATCTCTGCTTTTCTTTATTGAATGCTCTTCTTTACTGAACACTCTTTTTTTACTGAACACTTTTTTCTGCTTCCATCCGCCTCTTCAGTTCTTCCTGAAGCAGATATTTTTTTACCTTCCCGCTTCCGGTGTGCGGAATCCGGTCAATTAATTCCAGACGTTCCGGCCAGAACCGTTTAGGTACTGCCTTGCCCTTCAAATAGGCAAGCACGTCCTCCAGCACCAGGTTTTCTCCTCCCTTTGCCGGAACGACAAAAGCGCAGATTCTCTCGCCCAGGCGATCGTCCGCCATACCGATAATCGTGTGTTCGCCCACCCCCGGACAACCTTCCAGGTTATCGTTAATTTCGTTGGAATTTAAGTTTTCCCCGCCCCGGACAATCATATCTTTCTTTCTGCCGATAATGCGGATGCTGCGGTTTTCATCCATCACACAGAGATCGCCGCTGTGGAACCACCCGTCGTCATCCAGCACCCCATCCGTGATACTCCTTGCCTTTAAATAGCCAAGAAATACATTCGGACCGCGGGAAACCTCTTCGCCGGGTGTTCCTGCAGGAACTTCATTGCCCTCGTCGTCAACTACCTTTACCTCGATAGCGCCCATCGGCCTCCCGGAAGTTGTCCCGTTTAAGGCAAGTGCTTCTTTCGGGCGGACAAAAACATGGGGCACGCTCTCCGTCGATCCGTAGACCTCGCAGAGGAGGATCTTAAACTTCCATGCCTTCTGCACCATATAGCCAGGTACAGGGGCGCCGCCGCAGAGATAAAACTTTAAATACGGCAGTTCTCCCCCGCTGTTTTCCAGTTCGCGCAGGATATCGTAAATAAACGGTGTGGCACCCATGGAGTAGGTGCATTTTTCACGGTTCATCAGTGCAATCGCCTCATGGCAGCTGTATTTCTGCTGAAGCACCAGCTTTGCGCCAAGAAGCATTGGGGCAATGACGCCGTGATGGAAACCGGTCGCATGGTTTAACGGGGCCGGCATAAACATAATATCCTTCTCGTTTAATTCCAGTTCCTGGTTAAACGTTTCCTCGCTGTAGCGGATGTTGTCGTGGGACAATAACACGCCCTTGGTTCCCCCCGTCGTCCCGGAGGTGCATAAAATCAGAGCAATATCCTGACCGGTCAGTTCATGGGCACACGCTTTTTTGGGTAGCGGCGGATAAGCGTTTATGATTTCAGCAAGTGATGGAAGGCTGCTCCTTCTCTCCCTGGCATAATCCAGCATCACCACGCCTTTCAGGGACGGAATTTGATCCATCACCGCAAGAATCCGCTGTTCATAGTCCGTTTTATAGAAAAAGGTCGGTGCAAAATACACCTTGGACTCCGTGGTGTTCATGCTGCGGATTAACTCCTTTTCCTCATAGGACATGGCAATCGGATGGATAACGGCTCCCACCTTAAAGCAGGCAATCGTTATCAGGACAAATTCACTCCATATGGGAATCTGGAAGGAAACAACATCGCGGGGCATTACGCCTTTTTCGCGGAGATAGGCTGCAACTTTCGATGCAGCCTCATCCATTTGCCGGTAGGTGTAGCGAAACCCCCGATCATCCACCACATACTCCCGGTCAGGATACTTTTCTACGGAAGCCTCCCAGCAGTTCAGCAGGGTTTTATCGCTCCAGTAGCCCTTCTCCAGATACATTTTCTTCTGTTCTGGATTAATTTTAAGATCTTCAACCATAAGCCTATCCCTGGTGTCTGGCCTTTAACTCCTTCACTAAGGCCGGAACCACCTCGAATAAATCTCCTACAATGCAGTAATCGGCAACTTCAAAGATCGGTGCCGTTTCATCCTTATTGATGGCAACAATGGTTCCTGATTCGCTCATTCCGGCAACGTGCTGTACGGCACCGGAAATTCCGCAGGCAAAATAAATCTTCGGAGAAACCGTCGAACCGGTCTGTCCAACCTGCTTGGTCTGCGGCATCCAGCCGGCGTCCACAGCGGCACGGGAACAGCCCACGGTTCCGCCTAGTTCGTCCGCCAGTTCCTGAAGCACGGCAAAATTCTCTGCATTCTTCATCGCACGTCCGCCGGATACGATAACATCGGCTTCGTCTAAACGCATTCCCTGATCTTCGGCTGCTTTAATAAATTCAACAACCTTGGTGCGGATCTTGTCTGCCGGGGTGTGGATTTCCACTTCGATAATCTCCGGCTGGTTGTCTGCGCTTACCGGAGGCTTTTTAAATGCGCCCGGACGGCAGGTTCCCATCTGCGGACGGGTTTCGCTACAGAGGATCTGCGCATACAGGTTTCCGCCAAATGCAGGACGTTCCCAGACTACATTTCCGGTATCCTCTTCTACGCTTAATGCCGTACAGTCCGCGGTTAAACCGGTGTGCAGGCTGACCGCAAGCTTAGAACCCAGGTCGCGTCCGTTTACGGTAGCGCCGACTAAGATCGTATTCGGATCGTATTTAGAAACCAGTTCCAGAAATGCGTGTCCGTAGGCGTCTGCCGTATAGTTTTCGTACTCGTCGCCCTTTACCACATAAATCTTATCTGCACCGTACTGGGCAGCACCCTTTACGGCCTTATCTATTTCTTTTCCAATCACTACGGCGCAAAGCTGCTGCTTTAAGCCGTCGGCTAACTTCCGTCCCTGACCAAGCAGTTCAAAGCCCACACTCTTTGGCTCACCCTGGAAGCATTCGATAAATACCCATACATCTTTACATTTGTCAAAGCTCATCGTGTTTTGCTCCTCCTTTTGTTTACTTTAAAAGTCCGCCGCCGATTAGGCGGCCTGAGTTCAGGTATTCCAAGTGCGCCCAGCTTTATTTTATTCATGGTTGTGCACTCACTTGTGGGCGCATGATGGTTTACAGAACTTTTGCTTCGGTCAGCTTTTCAATCAGGGAAACTGCCACATCTGCCGGGCTGCTGCCCTCGATGGTAACTCCATTTGCCGTCCGCTTTGGCGTAAAGGTTGCTTTTACCTTGGTCGGAGAACCCTTTAAGCCAATCTTCGCAGTGTCAATATCCGGGAAATCTGCAAAAGTAAGTTCAGGAATATCGCAGCGCAGGGAATAAAGCTTGCGGCTTACTGTCGCATATCTTGGCTTATTGCTCTCCTTAGTTGCCGTGCAGAGTACCGGGAACTTTGTTTCAATCACTTCAATCCCCTCTTCTACCTGGCGGCGTGCAGTCACCTTATCGCCCTCCACCTTCATATCCAGAACATAGGTCAGACGGGTAGCGCCCATGTGCTCGGCAATACTCGGCGCGGTCTGCCCGGTATCGCCGTCAATCGCCTGCTTTCCGCCTAAAATCACGTCAAACGGCCCTAATTTCTCAATCGCCTGGGAAAGAATATAGCTGGTTGCATAGGTATCGGAACCGCCGAATGCACGGTCAGTTACCAGATAACCTTCGTCTGCACCCATGGCAATGGCTTCGCGGATAACCGCCTTGGCCTGCCCCGGTCCCATAGAGATTACCACAACCTTCCCGCCGTAGGTGTCTTTTAACTGCAGAGCCGTCTCCAGAGCATTTTTATCAAATGGATTCATAATGCTGGGTACGCCCTGACGGATTAATGTATTTTTTACCGGATCGATTTTGATTTCCGTCGTATCCGGAACCTGCTTGATACAAACAACAATGTTCATCCTGCATCCTCCTGTTTTTATTCCTTTTTTAATAACTGTGCCTGTTTTATCCGAAGATTTTTTCTGCGTTTCCTGCGCTTTATTTGTATTCTTTCTTTAAAACATTGGCAATGGTCATTCTCTGTACCTGGTTTGCACCCTCAAAGATCTGAAATACCTTGCAGTCACGCATCAGCTTCTCCACCGGATATTCCTTGCTGTAACCGTAGCCGCCGAAAATCTGTACGGCGTTTGAGGTTACTTCCTGTGCACAGTCCGAAACAAAGGTCTTGGTGATGGAGCCTTCTTTTTGTACCAGGCTGCCCTGATCCATCATTCGCATGGTGTTGTTGACCAGACAGCGGGAAGCTTCAATCTTAATTGCCATATCCGCAAGCATCTGCTGAACCATCTGGAAATTGATAATCGGCTCGCCAAACTGCTTTCTTTCCTTGGCATATTTCACAGACTCGTCAAGTGCACGCTGCATAATGCCCACAGCCATGGTTGCCACAAATGCACGGGAAAGGTTTAAGGCGTTTAAGGCCAGCTTAAAGCCGCTGCCTTCCGGCCCAAGCATGGCCGAAGCCTTTACTCTTATATTTTCAAAGGTTACATCAGTGGTATTGGAAAGACGCAGGCCCATCTTATTTTCATGTTTGCCGATGGTAATGCCGGGGGCGTCGGCATCTACGATAAAGGCAGAAATTCCCTTATTGCCCAGTTCGGGGCTGGTTTTAAAGAAGCCAACCATAATGGAAGCTAAGGCTCCGTTGGTAATAAAGGTCTTGTTTCCGTTTAAGATATAGTCGTCGCCGTCCTTTACGGCAGTTGCACGCATTGCGCCGGGATCGGAACCGGCGTTTGGCTCGGTTAAGGCAAAGGCGGCAAACTTTCCGGGTTTAACTACATTAGCAAAATATTTGCCCTGCTCGGGGGTTCCGGCTAAGATCACGTTGCGCAATGCCACGAAGGAGGTTACGAAGCTGATTGCGTATCCGGCGTCTACCTTTGCCAGTTCTTCAAAAATCATCGCGGTGGTTTCATAGCTTAAGCCGGTTCCGCCAAATTCTTCCGGGATTTCCAGCATGTGCAGGCCCATCTTAAAGCCCCAGTCAAACAGTTCTCTTGGGCACTCACCCTTTTCGTCGGCTTCCTGAACATAAGGCTTAATCTCGTTTTCTGCCATTTCACGAACCATGGCAATTAATTCCTTCTGCTCATCGGTGTAAAGTAAGCTCATATTTATTTTCACCTTTCTTCTTTATTCTTGTGGCTGTCTGGTTTGGTTGTCTGTTTTTTTATTCTTCAAGGCAAAACCGGGATTGGTGTTTACAGCTTGCGGAGTTTGGTTTCTCCGGTGGCTGCACCGTTTTCTAAGGCTTCTTTAATTTCGTCCTCGGAATAACCTAATTCTTTCATAATTTCTACCGTGTGAGCACCCTGGGAACCGCCGATAAAGTATTCCGGTACGCCCATGGAACCGAAGTTGACCGGGTTGGTCGGCATAAAGCGCTCGCCGGACGGATAGGGAATTTTTGCCAGAACATGATTGGCGTGCGCCTGTTCATCCTTGTAGATATCGTTTGGCTCGTAGGCGGCTTCGCAGGCAAGGTCATTGGCCTTAAACATTGCCATTAACTCGTCGCGGGTGAAGTTTGCCATCGCTTCATCCAAGATGCCGGTTACTTCCGTGTTAAGATTGTTATTGTTTACTTCTGCACAATGGATGTATTTTTCATTGCCAATCATATCGGAACGACCGAGCAGGGTAAAGATTTTTTCGTAGTCGCGGTCGTATTCCGGGCAGCATAAAACAAGCCACTTGCCGTCCTTGGTGCGGTAAACGTTGTTAAACGGGTTGGGAACCTCGCGGCGGTTTTTGGGATACTGATTGCCGTACTGGGCGGAGATTAAGCCGGTGCTGAGGGCATATACGGCAGCGTGGTGGAGACTGATGGTGATCTTGTCGCCCATTCCGGTTTTTTCGCGGGAATAGAGCGCGGCGCAGATGCCGGAAGCTAATGCTAAAGATACCTGGAAGTCGCCGAAGCCGTTGGTGGGAATCATGGGGGCATCGCCGCGGTTTACGGTGGTACCGAATACACCGCCTCTTGCCATGTAGCAGGTTACGTCAAAACCGGCAGTGTCTTTTTCCGGGCCGTTTTCGCCGTAGCCTAATACCTGGGCGAAGATTAATTTCGGGAATTTTTCTTTTAAGGTGTCGTAGTCTAAGCCAAGGTTTCTTAAGGATTTTGTGCGGGTGTTGGTGACGAATACATCGGCTTCGCCTAAGAGTTTGTAGGCGATTTCGCGGCCCTGCTCGGATTTAAGATTTAAGGTGATGAAACGTTTATTCATGTTGGCTACGTCGAAGGCCAGATTTTCGTCATCAAGGAAGGGCATGTTAAAGACGGCTCCCTGGGTTCTGGCGGGGTCGCCTTTGGCTGATTCTATTTTTACACAGTCGGCACCCCATTCGCCCAGTACGCGGACGGTGGTGGGGGCAGCAAGATAGGTGGTTAAGTCAACTACTTTTACTCCCTGGAGTGGTTTCATGATTTGGTTCTCCTTTTTTGAATTTTTTGGTGTTGGATGGGGGAAGGAGATTGGATTTTTTTACGAGCTGGACTCGCTTGAAGCTCGTCGGCGCACGGGAGATTTTTTAGATACCGGCTTGGTGCAGTGCAGCTCGAATCCGCTTCGCTCCTTCTCGCTATCGGGCTTTCGCCCTATAAAAATACAGCCAGCTGTAAACCCTTATGCGAGCAAGCTCTCAACGGGTTTGCAGCTGGCTGCATTTTTGCACTGCTCTATTAAATCACATATTCCATCTTTGCATTGTGCTTAATTGTATTTCTGGAAATAGTAATTCTCTGAACGGTGGGAGCACCTTCCTCTAACCACATTGCGCGGCAGTCACGGTACAGACGTTCTACCGGACCGTACTTGCAGTCCTCAAAGTAGCCTACGCCGCCGAAGATTTCCAGCATTTCGTCGCTGACTTTTCTGGTGGTGTCGATGCTGTACAATTTGCACATTGCAGCCTTCTCTTCGATGTACTCGCCGGTTGGGTTCTCCTCGTAAGATTTTGCAAAGTCGTAAACCATGCAGCGGAGAGCATGAACCATCATGGACATATCAGCAATCTTACAGCGGATAGCCTGACGGGTTCCAATTGGCTTACCAAAGGTTACACGGTCATGTGCATACTGTAAGGACAGCTCTAACATTCTCTGTGCCATACCCAGGTTGGAAGCTGCAATATGTGCGCGGGATACGGACAGGGAATGCATAGCGATTTCAAGACCCTGGCCTTCTTTTCCTAACAGATACTTCTTGTCAATCTTGCAGTTGGTGAACTTTAAGTCGCCGTGACCTGCACCGCGGCAGCCCATCATATGAGGCATGTTGATTACTTCAAATCCAGGAGCATCCATCGGCACGAAGAATGCGGACAGACGGTCGTCCTTGCTGGACTCCGGGTTGGTTACAGCAATTACATAGGCAAATTCGCAACAGTCGGTATGGGAAATCAGTGTTTTCTCGCCGTTTAATACATAGTAGTCGCCGTCCTTAACTGCGGTGGTATGTAAGTCAGCACCGGTTCCTCCGGTAGCTTCGGTTAAAGCAAAGCAGGTAAATACCGTCTTATCCTGGAATTTGTGCATCCACTCATCTTTTAATTCCTTGCTGCCGTAATCATCTAAGATTCTCCAGTTTAAGTCCATGGCATAATGAAGATGCATGCGCATACCGCCCGGTCCTCTGGAGAATTCTTCCTGCACCTGTAAGATTTCCAGTTCGTTTAATCCCCAGCCGCCGTACTCTTCTGGAAGGGAGCAGCGATATAAGTTATTCTCAATTGCCAGGTCATAAAATTCCTGCGGGAACTTATTGGTAACTTCCACTTCCTTCTGGATTTCCTCTAACGGTCCCTCTGCCAGTTCACGAATCTGCTTTAAATAAGCCTGAAATTCTTCTGCGGATAATTTACTCATGTGTTCATTTCCTCCTTGTGCTTTTCATTGTTATTATTTTTGGATTTTTTTTAACAATCTTTATGCTTGAATTATACAATAGCCCTGTCAAAAGATCCAATCGATGCTAACCCGAACTTTTTTTAGGATTAATAGGTATTGCCTATGGATTGTATTTTTCCTTGTACAATTA
>CAJUDX010000056.1 GCA_910584785.1 uncultured Lachnospiraceae bacterium
GGGAATCGAACCCGGGTTTACGCCGTGAGAGGGCGTCGTCTTGACCGCTTGACCAACAGGCCATTGTACAATGCCTGATTATCATAGCATATTTTTTTCTGTTTGTCTACCACTTTTTCTACCTTTGCATTTACTTTATTACCCAAGGCATTTGCTACTGTTTTTGCAGAAGCAACTTTTGTATGTATTTTATACTTGCTATTGTATGTATTTTATCCTTACATTTATTATGATGTATTTTGACACTTCTTTGTAAAAGATTTGTCGAACAGGAGTTGACAATTTTTTAGGCTGGCGGTAGAATAAATGCAGTTGTTCTGGCAGAAGCCAGGCGTGAGAAAAGGCCATGAAGGTATTACTTCTTACATTGACAAAAATAAGGAGGTGCTTTTATGGTTTTTTGTTTTGGAAAAGAAAGGAAAAATGGATGAAGGAATATCAGCTGCAATGTTTTTTTCAGGAGAATCCAAAGGCTGTCCTGGGGTTTTCCGGCGGAGTGGATTCGGCATATCTGCTGTGGGCCGGGCTGCGGGCCGGGGCACAAATTCGGCCTTATTTTATTAAGACACCATTTCAGCCGATGTTTGAGCTGGATGACGCTAAACGGCTAGCCGGGCAGCTGGGGACAGAATTGATGGTGCTGGAAATCGATATATTAGAGGATGCAGAGGTGGCAGAAAACCCGCAAAATCGCTGTTATTATTGTAAAAGAAAGCTGTTTGGAGCGTTAAAGGAGCAGGCATCTAGGGATGGATATTCTTTGCTTTTGGATGGAACGAATGCCTCCGATAACAATAGCGACCGACCGGGGATGAAGGCAGCGAAAGAACTTGAGGTTTGTTCACCTCTTCGGGACTTTGGGTTTTCTAAGGAGGAGATAAGAAGGTATTCTAAGCGGGCCGGGCTTTTTACCTGGGATAAGCCAGCCTATGCCTGTTTGGCGACCCGAATCCCGTCAGGGCGAAGGATTAGCGCGGATGTATTGGAAAAAATAGAAATCGGGGAGGGTGCACTGGCTGAACTGGGGTTTTCCGATTTTCGAATCCGTCTGTATGGGGAGGCTGCCAGAATACAGCTTCCTGCGGAGCAGATGGCGATGGCCCTGGAAAGAAGGGCGGAAATCCGCAGGGTATTGCAGCCATGGTTTGACGGAGCATTTCTGGACTTGCAGGAGAGGTGCGGACAGAGATAATGGCGGGGCATGAAGAACGGAGAGGAGAAAAGAAGGAGACTGTATGGAGCAAAAAGATATTCGCAGGCTTTTGGAGGAGGTTGCCCGGGGTCAGGTAAGTGTGGATGAGGCAGTGCTGCGTTTAAAAGAACATCCATTTGAAGATTTGGGCTATGCAAAGCTCGACCATCACCGGGGGCTGCGTCAGGGGGTTGCTGAGGTGATTTACGGTGCCGGGAAAACCGGAGAACAGGTCAGGGGGATAATTCGGGCAATGAAGGAGCACGGGCAGAAAACCATGCTGATTACCCGGATGTCGCCGGAGATGGCAAAAGAGGTGCAAATCGAGCATGAATTAATGTATTTTGCCATGGGAAAGATAGGGATTGCAGGAGAAATGCCAAAACCGGATGGAAGGGGAAAGATTGTGGTGGCAACCGGAGGAACAAGCGATATGCCGGTGGCAGAGGAAGCTGCACTTACCGCAGAAGCCCTGGGCAATGAGGTTGTCCGTCTTTATGATGTGGGAGTAGCCGGTCTGCACCGCTTGCTGGCACACCTGGAGGAAATTATGCAGGCAGAAGTAATTATTGCCATTGCCGGGATGGAGGGAGCATTAGCCAGCGTAATCGGTGGCCTGGCAGATTGTCCGGTGATTGCGGTGCCGACCAGCGTGGGCTATGGGGCGTCTTTTTTTGGGCTGTCGGCTCTTTTATCCATGCTTAATTCCTGCGCAAGCGGGGTAAGCGTGGTGAATATTGACAATGGTTTTGGCGCAGGATATTTAGCCAGTATGATTAATCATAAACACTGAATTTAACCTGCCAGTATAATCCATGCTTTTAACGATCAATAAAGTATCCGCGATTAAGTTGTAAAGATGAGAGCAGCAGATGAAGATGAAATGGGATAAATCGAATGGGAATGGAATTGGGAAAGGAATAGAGACGAATGAAAACGGTATATTTAGATTGTGGAATGGGTGCTGCCGGAGATATGCTGATGGCAGCGCTGCTGGAGCTGTGTCCGAACCAAGAAGATGCACTCAGGGCGCTTAATGCCCTGGGCATTCCCGGAGTGGAGTTTCGGGCAGAAAAATCAGAAAAGTGTGGGATTGTGGGAACACATATGTGTGTTTTAATTCATGGAGAGGAAGAAGGGGCAGCAGAGGAAGCAGGGAACAGGCAAGGGCGTGAGGACAGATGTGGGGATGAAGTTATGCACAGCCATGGACATGAAGTAATGCATGATCACGGGGATGAAGTTATGCACAGCCATGAATGTGAAGTAATACATGAGCATAACCATGGGACAACGCATAGCTATGCGGATGGACATGCCCATCATCATGCAGGAATGGCAGAAATTCGGGAATTGATTTTAGGATTAAATGCATCTGAAAAGGTGAAGCAGGATGCATTGGCAGTGTATCAGCTGATTGCAGAGGCAGAGAGCCAGGTACATGGAAAGACCGTGGAAGAAATCCATTTTCATGAGGTGGGAACACTGGATGCGGTGGCAGATGTATCTGGGGTGTGCATGTTGATGGAGAAGCTGGACGTTGAAAGGGTTTTTGCTTCAGCGGTTCATGTGGGATGTGGTCAGGTACGCTGTGCACATGGAATCCTTCCTGTACCAGCTCCGGCGACCGCTTATCTTTTGCAGGGGATTCCGGTATATGGCGGGAGGATACAGGGGGAATTATGTACGCCCACCGGGGCCGCACTTTTAAAATATTTTGCAAAGCAATTTGGGACGCTGCCTCCGATGGCAATAGAAAAAATTGGTTATGGGATGGGGAAAAAGGATTTTGAAGCAGCGAATTGTGTTCGGGCAATGTCAGGATATTTGGAAAACGTTTATCAGGAGAATTTGGCAGGAATGGATGCCATTGTGGAGTTGCGCTGCAACTTGGATGACATGAGCGGGGAAGAAATTGGCTTTGCTATAGAAAAGCTGTTTGAGGAGGGTGCATTGGATGTTTATACCGTAGGGATTGGCATGAAAAAAAGTCGAACCGGTGTGCTTTTTGTGTGTCTGTGTAAGGCATCAGACAGTTGCCGTATGGAAGAACTAATCTTTTGCCATACCACAACCTTAGGCATTCGCCGGATCTGGTGTGAACGCAGTGTGCTTTCCCGCAGATTTGAACAGGTGGAAACACCCTGGGGGATAGTAAGAAAGAAGCTTTCTTATTTTCCGGGACGGAAGGAAGTTCTGCGTGAAAAACTGGAATATGAGGACCTGGCGGGAATTGCACAACAAACAGGGATGAGTATAGCTGAAATCCGCAGAAGGATTGGGAGGTTATATTGACAATTTATATTGACAATGTATATCTGATGATGGTATGATAAAAAGCGCATTGGGGGCAGGATAAACTCCTGGTGTGTGAGCGGATATGGTGGAATTGGCAGACACGCCAGATTTAGGTTCTGGTGGGAGACCGTGCAGGTTCGAGTCCTGTTATCCGCATGATGATATGGTTTTCTGGGATGGAAGAATGGATGGAAACGATGGAAAACTGCATGAAATCAGGGTTTTGGGAGATTGAAAGTTCTCTTAAAGCCCTGGTTTTTTGTTGTGGAAGTGCAGGAGAACGAGATGGGAAACCTGATTTGACAGCAACGGTGACAGCAACGGAAGATGATTGATGAAGTGGGTTTCAGATTACATCGGGGAAGAATATAAAGATTGGGAAGGTGGTAACAAAATTTTTATCACGTCGCCAACAGGAAGTGGGAATACACAGTTTATATTAAAGACATTGCTTTCATGTTTTTCTATAGAAAACAAAAAACTTTACTTGGTTAATAGGCGCATACTAAAAAAGCAAATGGAAACGGAAATTTCCAGGCTTCCATATGAGCAAAAAAGTAATATTGTCATTGAAATAGTCAGAAAATAGAACAAATAGTCAAATATCAAAAGAAAATAAAAAAGTGTCATCGGTTACTTAACACAAACTCTATCAGGTTTAATATGGATTTTGCAAAACAGATGTGTTATACTCTTAATTATAGAAGAAATAGCGTATTGGATAGAAAAATATATATGGAAGGTTATCAACATAAGTGACTTTCAGAATGAGTATGGACAATTTATTTTGGCTGATGGAATATGGTCAGGAGAAATAGGAGGAAAGTAACTTACAAAAAATGGAAGTATAGAGAAATGAGGGAAATAGCAGATGGCAGAGTTTTTAATGAAGCCCCGTGTAGACTATGTATTTAAAGAGATCATGATGGATGAAAAGGCCAGGATAGGTTTTCTGTCGGCAATATTGAAGTTGAATCCAGAAGATATTAAGGAAACGCAGATGCTGAATACCAATCTTAGAAAGCAGAGCGAGAAAGAAAAACTTGGGATTTTAGATGTAAGAATCCTAATGAATAATAACACCGAAATCGATATTGAAATTCAGCTTGCCGCAATGAATATCTGGGCAGACCGGGCATTATTTTATCTGGCGAAGATGTATACCGAGCAGATTAGCGCTGGGGAGGATTATACTGTATTTAAGAAATGTGTGAGTATCAGTATTTTAGACTTTAATCTTTTTGAACATGAGTCGGAATTTTATTCCTGCTTTCATATCCGAGAGGATTCACATCATTTTCTTTATACGAATAAGATGGAGTTTCATGTATTGGAACTTCCTAAATTGCCGAAAGAATTACAGGAGAACAGCAGTGATATAGAATTATGGGCAAAGTTTATCCGTGCAGAGCGAAAGGAGGAGTTTGACATGCTGGCAGAAAAAAATGCATATATCGGAAGTGCTTATCAGCATTTACAGGTGATTAGTCAGGATGAAGAAAAGCGGCTGGAATACGAAGCCAGAGAAAAGGCCATCCGGGATTATAACCAGATTATGCTGGAAGCAAAGCAAATAGGAAGAGCAGAAGGAAGAGAAGAAGGAAGAGCAGAAGGAAGAGAGGAAGGAGAAGTCCAGGGAGAAGCAAGGGGAAGAGCAGCAGAAAGAATAGAGAGTATACGTATATTTATTACAGATAATATTGAAGAAAGTGTTACAAAAGAAAAAACAATAATAAAGCTGCAAAAACATTATCAGTTGACTGAAAAGGAAGCAGAACAGTATTATGAAAAATATTCAAAGATGGAATGAAGTTGTATGTGCAAAGTGTTTCATAAACAAATATAGTGTATCAATATAAGATAATTAACGATGAAATAAAACGTTATATCAAAGAGACGTTGGGAATGACACAGGCAGGGAAGATGCTAATGGATGAAGCAAATACTAAGCGTGCAAAAAGAACAGTCAGAAATATGTTAAAATGTAACAGAAAGATGTATTATTGCAGAAAGTATTGCTGATATGAGGTATAGCGAATTGATGGAGTAAAGAAAAATTGATAAAAATTATAGAAAAACCAAAGAAACCAGCAAGTTCTGGCTGGGGATGTTAAATGACCTGAAAAACCGGGGATTAAAGGATATTTTGTTCTTTTGTGTCGATGGACTGGCCGGTTTTAAAGAGGTCATAAGGGCTGTCTATCCCCAGTCCCAGATCCAAAGGTGTGTGATTCATATGCTGCGTAATTCTTTTAAGTATGTCAACTACAGTGACTTAAAGAAATTTTCCAGTGATTTCAAGGCGGTCTATCACGCGCCCAATGAAAGTGCGGGATATTCAGAGCTGGAAGGAGCCAAAGAAAAGTGGGGCCGAAAATACCCTTATGCAATCCGGAATTGGGAGAATAACTGGGAAGATGTCAGTTCTTTTTTCCAGTTCTCAGAAGAGAACAGAAAAATCATGTATACAACTTATACCGATTTCGTGATAGTACTACGAACATACTGGAAGGGTTAAACCGCCAGTATCGAAAGGTAACCAAAACGAAAAGTGTATTTCCCAGTGACCAGTCTTTAGAAAAAATGCTGTATCTGACCAGTGAAAACATCACAAAAAAGTGGACGCAGAGATACCGGGGCTGGGACCAGGTACTGAACCAGCTGATCGTCCTGTATGGGGAAAGGCTGAGTCAGTATTTATAAAAAGAAAAAGCCAGGGTGGCTCCAAGTAAAAGGACAGCCGCCCCAGCCTTATTCCATCGGCATTGAGAGTATTGCCAGAAAAGCCCAGTCTTATTCTTGAGGCCGGGTGTGGGCAGAGCCCACAAAAGCAGACTTTGAGATGTCTTTATTTCTGTGCAAAAAAATCAGGTAAGGATGAATAAAGAATCTTGTAGTGGTTATACTATAAATAGAAAGAACATTCGACAACAGGAAGTTCATGGAATCGACAGCAAAAATCTACATATCGAACTCTTATCAGGGAAACCTAAATTTCCATAGACACAGAATTTCTTACACCCTCTCTAAGTTTCATCAATGAATAATTATTGACACTTCTTTCATATATTAGGATAAGTATGTTTAAATCTTGTTCATCCATCTATGTTGAAGAAAGGAGTGCCTTATGTTTTTATTTCGTCGATTTACTTCTCCCCTGCCTGGTCCGCCCAGGTTTTTTCTTTATCTTGAAGCGGCTCTACTTCTATTATTAAGCCTTTCTCTTCTGTCCTCCTACACGAAGCGATATCCGCTGTTTAATCAGACAGACAGTTCACGCTATCAAATCCAGGAAGAAGTACCAGAAGCCATAGATGGACAAAAGGGCAGCTCCAATCAGACAAAAGAAAATACAAATAAGGAAGGCGTAAACAAAGAAAATGCAAACAAAGAAAATACAAATGAAGAAAATATTGACAGTGGAAATAAAAAAGACAGCGAAAAGAAATTT
This sequence comes from uncultured Lachnospiraceae bacterium, assembly GCA_910584785.1. Classification (GTDB taxonomy): domain Bacteria; phylum Bacillota; class Clostridia; order Lachnospirales; family Lachnospiraceae; genus Caccovicinus. The sequence continues at coordinate 6,942 of CAJUDX010000056.1, forward strand.
ATCAAGTGGGTAGATTTTACTGTGACTGCTGAAGCAATGGATAAAGCATTTCGTCTGGATTTAGATACCTGTTTGTCAGAGCCACATCTGAACTGGATTGAGCTATTGGCTTATCTTGGTGCGCGCTATGGCGGTGATTTTTCCCGCTATAAAGCTTCCGATTTAGATCAACTGGCACAAAAGCTGTTGAACGGAGAATCGATGGAAAACCTGACAAAGGATTTAAAGTATTATTCTTATTATGAAGAAGCCTATACTGCAGTTCTGGGGGGAATGGTTGGGGTGTTTCGTGAAGAAATTCCAGCAGAACAGGCACCGCCGACAGAAGAGAGTTCTCCACAGGAGAGTGATAGTTCTTTACAAGAGCAGGGGAGTGAAAGCCCTCTTACATCGCCGACTGCGGATACGGTTTGGGTGACTAAATATGGATTAAAAGCGTTTTCGCCCATTGCCAAGGGGTTTCCCTACTCCGATTTTGACGATTTTGGCACGGCAAGAAGCTATGGTTTTAAACGGCAGCACTTAGGGCATGATATGATGGGGCAGGTCGGTACGCCCATTATCGCTGTAGAATCCGGAATTGTAGAAGCCCTTGGATGGAATCAGTATGGGGGATGGCGGATAGGGATTCGTTCTTTGGATAATAAACGCTATTATTACTATGCCCACCTGCGGAAAAACTATCCCTACCAGTCAAACCTCGAAGTGGGGAGCAGGGTGCAGGCGGGGGATGTTATCGGTTATATGGGGCGCACCGGTTACAGCCGCAAGGAAAATACCAATAATATCGATGAATCCCACCTTCATTTTGGTATCCAGCTGATTTTCGATGAATCCCAAAAAGAGGGCAATAACGAAATCTGGATCAGCTGTTATGAATTGGTTAAATTCCTGCGCCAGAACCAGTGCCTGACAAAAAAAGTACCCGATACCAAAGAATGGCAGCGGGTATATGGTACGGGAGAGAAAGAATAGATAAAGCTTAGAAGAAACAGTCTATTTGTCACCGATTACCCAGACAAACATTAAATTTGGCAGACAGGTAATGGAATCGCCGTCCATCGACTGTTTTCCCTGGTAAACACAGATTTTGTCCGCACAGGAGGCATTAGAGCACCAGATTTCACCATCCTTGACCACCAGCTGATTGGTGCCATGGTGTGCGCCTTCAATGGTAATTTCCTGATCTTTGGATAAATCCAGAACCTGAACCACCTTTCCATCGACACTGACTTCGGCGCGCAGAGCAGGGGTTCGATGGGTGAAATAATAACCTGCACTTAAAGCGGCGCAGATCAATAATAAAACAACAAGTAAAATAAGATCGTTTTTTTTGGTTTTGGTGTGAACCGGGTTATGGCTGCTGCCTGAAAAGTTTTTGTTTATAATGTTCATAAAAATCTCCTGAAATGATAGCTTTGCTTCCAGATGCTTTGGGCTGAATAAAATAAAATTATAACGCCCGACAGAAGGGAAAGCAAGGGTTTGTTATTTATTCCAAAAAAAAAGTCAAAATATACAAAAAATTTGTAAAGATACTTTCTTTGTTGACAGAAAAATAACAAAGAGATAAAATAGTAAACAAATACAAGAAAGGGAGGAAGATTGTGAAAGCAGATAATCAAAAAACAAAGCTTTATGCCGGGCTTGGGATTATGGTTTTGGCTTCTGTGGCGGTAATCGCCTTCACAGAACCAGCATATAAGGCATTAAGCAAGGCAGGAAGAGTAGAGAAAACGGAGCATATTTACACTCCTGGTACTTATGAGGGAGAGGCTCAGGGTTTTGGCGGAGCAGTTAAGGCTTCGGTTACAGTAGATGAGGTTTATATCAATGAGGTAAAACTTACCGGCGAGGGGGAGACGCCAGATATCGGCGGAGCTGCTCTCAGTGCATTGGAAATGGAAATTTGCAAGCAGCAGACCATTGAGATCGATGGTGTTTCTGGTGCGACCATTACCAGCGATGCAGTTAAAGAGGCAGTGGGAAAGGCTCTGAAGGCAGCGATGGGTGAGGAGGTCGTGGAAGAGGAACCTACGACAGAGGCCGCAGCGGTTGTCACGGAGGGAACTTATGCTCCCGGAACCTACAGTGCAGAGGTGCGGGGCATGAAGGCCATGACGATTACCACTACGTTTGATCAGGACAGCATTACGGATATCCAGGTTGAGCATGAGGAAACCGAAGGGATTGGCGCTCCGATTGTTGATTCAATGAAAGCGACGATTCTGGAGATTCAGGGTCTGGGTATCGATGCGGTGTCCGGCGCAACCCTGACCAGCAATGCGATGATTGACGGTGTGGCGGAGTGTGCTAGACAGGCCGGAGCTGATGTGGATGCATTAAAGGCGATCAAGCCTGCGGCAAAAGAAAAAGAAGCTGATCAGGAGCTTGAGACAGATGTCCTGGTACTGGGCGCCGGCGGCGCTGGTATGGCAGCTGCAGTGACGGCAAACCAGAATAATAAAGAAGTTATCGTAATTGAAAAGACCGGGCAGATGGGTGGAAATACTATTATGGCGGGCGGTGCGTTAAATGCAGTAGATGACGGCAGCGAAACCGCATTGGCAAATAAGGACAGTGTAGACTTCCATTATGAGCAGACCTTTAACGGTGGCGATAAGCAGGGCGATCCTGAACTGGTTCGGATTCTGGTGGAGAATGCATGGGATGGCGTTGAATGGTTAAAGAGCCTGGGCATGGAATTTCAGCCTGGAACCTTTACCGTAACCGGCGGCATGTGGCAGAGGGCGCACAAGCCAGTAGAGCCGGAGGGTGTGGGCTTCTTTAAAACCTATCAGGCTTATATGGATTCCCATGAAGGAATTACCATGATGTACCATACAAAGGCGGAAGAACTGATCGTCGAGGACGGCGTGGTGGTCGGCGCGGTGTGTACCGGAGAGACAGGCAATAAAATCACCGTAAAAGCAAAGAATGGTGTTGTTTTGGCAACGGGCGGTTTTGGTCAGAATGTTGAAATGCGTATGGCAGCAAATGAAGAGACTAAGCTGTGGCCTACCCTAGATGAAACTATTCCATCAACGAATACCTCTGCGATTACCGGCGACGGTATCCGTATGGCAGAAGAGGTAGGCGCTGAATTGGTGCAGATGGGGAATATTCAGCTCCTTCCGCTTGGCGATCCCAATACTGGTTCCCTGAGTGGAAATATTGAACACGCAGTAGAGTCCCGTATCTTTGTCAATATTCATGGTGATCGTTTTGTCAATGAAGGCGGACGCCGTGATGAGATGACCCTTGGCTTGTTTGCACAGCCTGAAACGACCATGTTCATTATTATGGACAGCGATGGTTATCCGACTGGGGAAGAACTAAATAATTTTGGTGAAACCATTAACAGCCTGGTGGCAGACGGGCGTGCTTATAAGGCGGATACCCTGGAAGAACTGGCAGAGCAGATCGGTGTTCCCGCAGAGAATTTAACGGCGGCAGTTGAAGAATATAACCGCCACTGCCTGGGCGGAGATCTGGAAGGCCAGGAAGATGAATTTGGCAGAACCCTGTTTACAGACTCCGGCAAGGAGAACGACGGAATTAACGATCCGCCGTATTATGCAGCTGAACGTGTGCCGACGGTTCATCATACCATGGGCGGCGTTAAAATTAATGCGCAGACTCAGGTGTTAAATAAAGATGGTGAAGCTATCCCGAATCTTTTTGCAGCAGGTGAGGTTACTGGTGGAATCCATGGAAGCAACCGTCTGGGTGGAAATGCATTGACGGATACGGTAGTATTTGGTCGCATTGCCGGACAGAGTGCATCGGAGAGCAGTTCCGGCATTGGCGGGGAATAAATTAAGATGAGTAAATACAGATAAAAAGACAGGGCATCCTGCGCAAGGTCAGGGTGCCCTGTTTGTCTCTTTTTTCAGAAATGTTCTGGCAGCATTTTGCTTTTCAGATATGCGCTGGTATTCTACGCATGTCATAAAGGAATAATCTCACCGTCATCTGGTACCAGCAGGTTTCCATGATAATACTGCTGACCTTCTTTGGTATATTCTTCTTTTCGCACCGCCAAGTGTTTGTCCTCGGTATGCCAGAGCACAAGATGGGGAATGTTTAGCTGCTGGGCTAACTGGCAGGCTTCTTTTACCGTGCTGTGGTGCTTTTCATAGGGCTGGAACTTCTCCCGATCCCGGTACAGGCAAAAGGCTTCATGAAGCAGCCATGTGCTTCCTGCGATATACGCTTCGCAGTTTTCATTATAAGGTTCATCTCCCGCACAGGCCAGCTTCTGCCCGTTATCCAAGCGGATAGTAAACCCAAACTGCGGTGCCTTGGTCGAGTGAATATCAAAAAAGGTGACAGAATGATCTAAAATTACCCGCTCTTCTCCATCGTCAACCGGAATTATCTGTATTCTGTCCCCGATTAGTCTGATAATTTTATTCTGCAGGGTAAGGCGACAGAGCGTAAGAAGAGTTTCAACCAGTCCGGCATGACAGTAAATCGATAACGTGCCATTATAGTTTCCTTTATTTATTTGCTGACCAATCATCCGCACCATCCAGACCACACCCAGGATATGATCGGTGTGCTCGTGGGTGACAAATAGATGGTGAATGGCAGTCAGAGGTACGTTCATATCCTCTAAGATTTTAAGAATCCCATTTCCTCCGCCTGCATCTACCATAAAAAATTCATCCTGTATACGAATGGCAAAGCACGTATTATAACATCGGGAAACGGCAGCATTGCCCGTACCAAAAACATAAAGCTGTTCCATGATCTGTCCTCCATTATCAATAAGGGTGTTTTCTGTATTCTTTATACTTTTCACACAAGCGGGAAATGTTCTTCCCTCTGCCTGTCTTTTCTGCTATAATAGCAAAAAAGTGGTAGAAAAACAATGCTAATTTTGTAATATAAAGACGATGGGGAGGAATACGATGAGAGATTTGGACTATTTAAAACTTTTAGCGAAGGAGTATCCGACGGTGCGTTCTGCCTGCAGTGAGATTATTAATCTCCGTGCCATTCTGGGACTGCCCAAGGGAACCGAGTATTTTTTCAGCGATCTTCATGGGGAATATGAGGCCTTTATCCATCTGCTGAAAAGCTCATCGGGAATTATCAGGGAGAAAATCCGGGCGACGTTTGGCTATATTATTCCAGAAGAGGAACAAATGGAGCTGGCAAATTTAATTTATTATCCCGACCGCATGATAAATAAGATGACTCTGACGGGAAAGAATACAGAGGACTGGCAGAAGGTGACGATTTATCGTCTTGTCCGTATCTGCAAGGAGGTTTCCTCCAAATATACCCGCTCTAAGGTAAGGAAGAAAATGCCCCAGGAATTTGCCTACGCCATTGACGAGCTTCTCCATGTGGATGATAATGACGAAAACAAAAAGGTTTATTACAGTGAAATTATCCAGACGATTTTGGATGTGGAGATTGCAGATAAGTTTATTATTGCGCTCTGTGAGCTGATTCAAAATCTGACAATTGATAATCTGCATATTATCGGTGATATTTTTGACAGGGGGCCCCGTGCTGATATTATTTTGAATGAATTGATGCACTTCCATGATGTGGATATCCAGTGGGGGAACCATGATATTTCCTGGATGGGAGCGGCAACAGGAAATCTTGCGAGTATTTGTGTGGTGCTGCGCATTGCCATCAGCTATAATAGCTTTGATGTGCTTGAGGATGGCTATGGGATTAATCTTCGTCCCCTGTCCATGTTTGCCGCCAATCTATACCGCGATGATCCCTGCCAGCGTTTTCAGCCGAAGATTCTGGATGAAAATATCTATGATGCCGTAGATCCGGGCCTTGCGGCGAAGATGCATAAGGCGCTCGCGGTGATGCAGTTTAAGGTTGAAGGTCAGATTATTCAGCGTCACCCTGATTACCAGATGGAAGAGAGGATGCTGTTAAGCCATGTGGATTTTGAAAAGGGAACAGTGAGGATAGGCGGGAAGGAATACCCTATGTTGGATATGTATTTCCCAACTGTCGATCCAAAGGACCCTCTGCGGCTTACCGGAGAGGAGGAGGAGCTTTTGCACACCCTTGCCCTTTCGTTTAAACACAGTGAGCTTTTACACAGGCATATTAAGTTTTTATACAGCCATGGCTCCTTGTATAAGTGCTGTAATTCCAACCTTCTCTACCACGGCTGTATTCCAATGAAGAAGGACGGAAGTTTTGAGGAGATGGTGGTTGACGGGGTAAGTTATTCGGGTAAGTCACTGATGGACTTGATTGACCAGCGGGTACAAAAGGCGTACTTCCTGCCGGAGTCTGACCCGGAGAAGGCAAAGTGCAGGGATTTTATGTGGTATCTCTGGTGCGGAGCGAAATCGCCGGTGTTTGGAAAGGATAGGATGACCACATTTGAACATTATTTCGTCGAGGATAAGGCTGTTCATAAAGAAAATATGAATCCTTACTATAAATTAAGCCAGGAAGTGGAATACTGTGATAAGATTTTGCGGGAGTTTGGGCTTCCCACGAAGGGTTCTCATATTATTAATGGTCATGTGCCAGTCAAGATTAAGGATGGAGAGACACCGGTGAAGGCTGATGGAAAACTTTATGTAATTGACGGTGGATTGTCAAAGGCCTATCAATCAAAAACAGGGATTGCAGGTTATACCCTGATTTATAATTCCCATCATCTGGCGCTGGCTGAACATAAGCCGTTTGATCCCGCGAAGGAGAGCACGCCGCGGGTTTCCATTGTGGAAAAGATGAAGCGGCGGGTGATGGTTGCCGATACCGATATGGGTGTGGGGCTGACGGCACAGATTGAAGATTTGAAGGAGTTAGTCAATGCATACCGGGAAGGCGTCCTGAAGGAAAGGGTACATTAAATTGATGGAAAAGAAAGAATTTTTAGAACGTCTGGCCCGCGCGCTGGCTGGACAGGTTTCGCAGGCGGTTATTGAAGAGAATCTTCGCTATTATGACAGTTATTTGTCGGAGGAGATGGCAAAGGGGAAAACGATACATCAAGTTCTTGAGGAGCTTGGCGATCCCCGGCTGATTGCCAAAAGCATTATTGACGCTAACGGGGGGGAAAATCCCATGGCAGGTGTCTATGAGGATGCCGGCAGAAGCTTTGACGATGATAGGCGGACGATTTATCAGGAGGAAGAAGAGGAGGCCAGGAAGCGTTTCCGCAGTTATCGTATTCAGGGCTTTTGGGCAATGATCCTCCTGGTTGCGATCCTTTGCCTCGTGCTGTTGCTGGTGGGAACGATTATTGGAGGGATCTTTTTGCTGATTCGTCCCCTGCTTTTGCCCCTGCTTGTGTGCTGGCTGGTTTACTGGATGATCCGCGGCCCGCGATCGCGCGGTTAATGATCAGTGTAAATCAAAAATAAATCAGTGAAAAAGATAAAAATAAAGAATAATGTCAGATAGATGCTGAAAAGGGTCTGGTTATCCGGGCTCTTTTTGCTTGACAAATGTTAAAATCCTGTTTATAATAATTACAGTGCTTTTAATAGTTTTGTAACAACTTGAAAAACAAACGTAAAAAACAAAACGGGAAAAACGAAGATTAAGCAAAAATATAGAATAATTTTGAAGAAATAAGGAGAGTAAACGATGCGTAAAACCTGGAAGAAGCTTGTTGGTGTTCTTTGCTGTTGTGGAGTATTAAGCGCGTTTCCCATGATCTCTTATGCGGATATTGACGGACAGGATGTACAGGTAGTTGAGGTGAAGCCGGAGGAAGACAGTATTAAGAAGAACGTGATTGAGGGCGATGAGCCGGAGGACGACAGCTACGAGTCTTCTTCTGACGGAACGAGAGTATATGACCGAACCAGTGAAGCCCAGGCGTCGAGAGAGGCGCTTGCCCAAGCAAAGGCGGAGCTTGATGCGGCAAGAAAGCGGGCGGAGAATGAAGCGGCGAGACAGGCATGGCTTCAGGCAGAGGAAGTATCTTCTGAGGAATGGGCTAAGTCCATGGCGGCAGCAGAGAATGCACAGAGACGCCAGAAGGTTGTTGAATTTGCCTTATCCTTTGTCGGCGGCCCTTATCGCTATGGGGGAAATGATCCGAGAACCGGGGTGGATTGCTCTGGCTTTACCCGCTATGTGCTGAGCAATGCTGCAGGTGTACATATTGCCCGGACGTCCAGTGCCCAGGCAGGAGAAGGTGTGGCGATTAATGATGTGCTGATGCAGCCCGGCGATCTGCTGTTTTACAGCCAAGGCGGAAGGATTAACCATGTGGCGATGTATATTGGCGGCGGGAAGGTGGTACATGCCTCTTCAGTCAAAACCGGAATTAAAATTTCGCCGTGGAATTACCGTCAGCCGGTTAAGATTGTTAATGTGCTGGGTGATTAATTCATCCAATATCAATGGAAAATATATTTTTAATAAGAAAAAGACCGGACAGGGGAGCTGTCCGGTCTTTTTTGAGGGGAGTATAAATAATTAATAAGGGTAGGAAAAATCGTTTTAAGGGAAACGATTTTCCCGCACTTTAATTATAATATAGGAAATTAGAAAAATCAACAAGTTATGAATAAGTTGTTCAATTTCGCACATACTATTCCCGTAACAAAAATTGTGCTGATCCAAGGACAGCATATGATTTTAGGAGGTATGGCAATATGACAAAGAATAATTACAGCGATATGGACAACAATTCATCCAAGAACAGCAGCCGCAATGAATATGAGAACAGCTCAAAAAACTGTTCAAATAACAGCTCTCAAAATTCATCTAAGAATAACAGCCAGAATTCATCCAAGAACAGCAGCCAGAATTCGTCGAAAAACAGCAGCCAGAACTCTTCAAAGAACAGCTATCAGAACGACTAATGTTTTTTATCTGGTCGAATGCTGATAACGCAGACAGATTGACCAGTGAGGAGAAAGAGACAGAAGGGCCCGTGCCGGGAATTGCTTTCCGGTGGGGGCTCTTTTTGCTTTGCTGATTTTTGTGCTCTGCGCCTGTCCCCAAAGCAGGACAGACTGCATAAACTATAGATAAGAAGAAAATAACAGGAAATGGATATGTTTACTGTAATCTCTGTGCAGCAGTTGGAAAGGCTGCTGGATCAAAAACGTCCCCTGATTCTGGTAGATCTGCGCCCGGCTCAGGATTACCAGGAGGCGCATCTGGAAAATGCCATTAATCTTCCCTATGATCAGCTGGAGGAGGGGATTTTGGATGCGTATTGGGGGATGCCTATTGTATTTTATTGTGAGCATGGGGGGAAAAGTATGCAGGTAGCCCGGAATTATGCCAGAAGAGGGTTTAATGCAATAAGCCTTGGCTGCGGAATCCCCTATTATCGGGGGAAATATATGGTTTCCTCATAGAACTGGATTGACAGATGAAAGGGGAACGCATAGAATAGAATTTGAACTTCGGGACAGAGAAGAAACAGGTTGTAAATACGATTGGAGGACAAGATGAAAATAATCGTTGCGTCAGATATTCATGGTTCGGCATATTACTGTAAACAGCTGATGGAGGTATTTGAGGCCTCCGGGGCAGAACGTATGCTGCTTTTGGGTGATCTTTTGTACCATGGGCCGAGGAACGACCTTCCCAGGGACTATGCACCTAAGGAAGTGATTGCCATGCTGAATCATTATCAGGATAGACTTTATGCCATTCAGGGCAACTGTGATACCCAGGTGGATCAGATGGTGCTGGAATTTCCTATTCTGGCTGAGTATGCCCTGATTTCCTTGGGTGGTCACACCTTTTATGCCACACATGGTCATGTTTATCACCAGGATCATCTTCCGCCGTTGCAGGCAGGGGATATTCTGCTTCACGGACATACACATTTGTATAAGGCAGAGTGGGTGGAAATTGAGGAAAAGGGAAGAATCGGCATTGCCAATCCGGGATCAGTATCGATTCCCAAGGGCGGCAATCCGCCGACCTATGGACTGCTTACCGAAGAGAAGTTTATGGTATTAACCTTTGGGCAGGATGTGGTAAAGGAAATGGATTTAAGAGAAAACAATAAGAAATAGAGGAGGCGGCGATGATTAAACGGTATGAGCTGCTGGCACCCTGCCACTTTGGTTTAGAAGCTGTATTAAAAAAAGAGATTATTGATCTGGGTTATGAGATTTCTCAGGTGGAGGATGGAAGAGTTACCTTTATCGGTGATGTGGAGGCGATTTGCCGGGCTAATGTATTTTTGCGGACAGCAGAGAGGGTTTTGCTGAAGGTGGGAAGCTTTACGGCTCTGACGTTTGAGGAATTATTTCAGGGGACGAGGGAAATTCCCTGGGAGGAATATATTCCTCAGGATGGGAAATTTTGGGTGGCGAAGGCTTCCTCGATTAAGAGTAAGCTGTTCTCTCCATCGGATATTCAGTCGATTATGAAAAAGGCCATGGTGGAGAGGTTAAAGGGGCATTACGGCGTGAACTGGTTTTCGGAAACAGGAAGTGCCTACCCTCTGCGGGTTTTTCTTTATAAAGATAAAGTAACCATTGGCCTGGATACCAGCGGAGATTCTCTGCATAAGCGGGGTTACCGGACGCTGACCAGTCGCGCGCCGATCACCGAGACACTTGCGGCGGCGCTTTTGCTGCTTACGCCATGGAAGAGGGAGCGGATTTTAGTTGACCCGTTCTGTGGCAGCGGTACGTTTCCTATCGAGGCGGCAATGCTGGCGGCTAAGATGGCGCCGGGCATGAACCGCACTTTCCTGTCGGAGGACTGGAAGAATATTATTCCCAGAAAGTGCTGGTATGAGGCGATGGACGAGGCAGATGAGATGGTGGAGCGCGATGTGAAGGTGGATATCCAGGGTTATGATATCGACGGGGATATGATTAAGGCGGCCCGGACAAATGCCGAGCGGGCGGGTGTCGGTTCTTTGATTCATTTTCAGCAGCGTCCGGTCAGCCAGCTCAGTCATCCTAAAAAATACGGTTTTATTCTGACGAATCCGCCCTATGGGGAGAGAATCGAGGAGAAGTCTGCTCTTTTTGCGCTTTACCGGGAGCTTGGTGAGCGCTTTGCGGCGCTGGATTCCTGGTCGGCCTATGTCATTACTTCCTACGAGGAAACCGAGCGCTGTTTCGGGCGCAAGGCGGATAAAAACCGGAAAATTTATAATGGAATGTTAAAAACCTATTTCTATCAGTTTTCAGGGCCAAAGCCGCCCAGGCGCAAGCCGCAGGAGGCAAAGGCTGAAAACTGATGCCGGCACCGTGTATGGTATTGTATCAGTTTCGGCAGGAAATGGAGGAGATGGATGTTCAAAAAACGGAGAAAACCAGTGCTTTGTCTGCGGCGAATAAAAGCTGGAGGCAGGAAGTTGGTTTGTGCAGCACTGATGCTGGGAATGGCGGGGATAGTGGGCGGTTGTTCTGCAGGAGAACGGCTGAAAGAGGAGCTGCAAAGGCGGAGACAGGAAAAGGAATGGAAGGAAGAATCTCTGGAAGCCTTGACTGAAACGCAGGAGGAAGAGAGGGAATCAACCGAAAGAACGGATGCGTCCGGGATTGATATTTCGCCCAAAGAATCCCCCGGACAGACGGAGGGCGGGGGCGCGCTGACCGGGGAAGGAGAAGCAGAGGGGGAAACCGGGGAAACGCAAGGGGAAGCAAAAGCGCTGGTACTTCCCCGGCGCTGGGATTATCGGGAGATGGGAAAACAGCCTGAGGCTGGGGATCAGGGGAAGTTTGGAACCTGCTGGGCCTTTGCCTCGCTGATGGCGATCGAGTCTTCGCTGCTGCCCGAGGAGCAGTGGAGCTTTTCTGCCGATCATATGTCCAGAAAAAACAGCTTTTCCATGGCACAGGAGGATGGGGGTCAATATGCGATGTCTATGGCTTATCTTCTGGCCTGGCAGGGACCGGTATTAGAAGCGGATGACCCTTATGGCGACGGCTATTCCCCCGACGGACTGCTGCCGGTAAAGCATGTCCAGGAGGTTCGTCTCTTGGCTTCCAAAGATTATCTGGCGATTAAAGAGGCCGTCTATCAGACCGGCGGTGTGCAGAGTTCTTTATATACGCAGCTGAAAGATTATACCAGCAGGGATAAATATTATAATGAGGAAACTTGCGGCTATTATTATGACGGGGAAGAAAAGCCTAATCATAACGTGGTGATTATTGGCTGGGATGACGATTACCCAAAAGAAAATTTTAAGCAGCAGCCCAAGAAGGACGGAGCCTTTATCTGCTTAAACAGCTGGGGACCGAAGTTTGGCGAGCAGGGATGCTTTTATGTGTCCTATGAAGATACCAATATTGGGGATACCAACGTGCTTTATACAAAAATTACTGATCCCAGGCCGGAGGAAAGGATTTACCAGTCGGATCTGTGCGGCTGGATTGGTCAGATTGGCTATGGCGAGGAGAGCGCTTATTTTTCAGCAGTTTATCAGGCAAAGGAAGCGGAAGAACTGACAGCGGTAGGATTTTATGCCACATTGCCGGATACCCGTTATACGGTTTATGCGGCAAAGGCTTCCTCCCCAAAGTATATGGCACTGACACGACCGGCGGCAAAGGGGAGTTTTAAAGAAGCCGGGTTTTATACGGTGGAGCTTTCCGCGCCTGTTCAGCTTAAGGCGGGGGAAACGTTTACCATTGTGGTGGATATCGAGACACCGGGGGCTGTCCATCCGGTAGCGATTGAATACCAGGCGCCGGATTTGACCGGAAAGGTTGACTTATCGGACGGGGAAGGCTATCTCAGCTCGGATGGAAAAAAATGGGTCAGCGCGGAGGAAAACCAGAGCTGTAACCTCTGCCTGAAGGCATATACCCAGGTGATTGAGAAAACCGGGCAATAAGGATAAGGTTTACAGAGCAGCAGGACCGGAATGTAATGTAACAATAAGCACGGGAAAGGAACAAACGGGGTAAGAATAAGGAGTGGATAAGACAGTATGAAGGAAACGATTGTATTTGCAACGGGAAATGAAGGCAAGATGCGTGAAATCCGGTTGATTCTTGCAGATTTGGGCATGGAGATTCTTTCCATGAAGGATGCCGGGGTAAATCCTGAAATTAATGAGAACGGAAAGTCATTTGGGGAGAATGCGGAAATTAAGGCAATGGCAGTGTGGAAGGAGACGGGGGGAATTGTTTTAGCAGACGATTCGGGTCTGGTGGTGGATTACCTGGGTGGAGAGCCGGGAATCCTTTCTGCACGGTATTTGGGGGAGGATACTTCTTATGCAGTAAAGAATCAGGTGATTATCGACCGTTTGGCAGAGGCAGAGGGAGAGGAGCGGGCTGCACGCTTTGTCTGCAACATTGCCGCTGTTCTTCCTGATGGCAGGGTAATTCACACGGAGGAGACGATGGAAGGGCAGATTGCCCGGATTCCGGCAGGGGAGGGAGGCTTTGGCTATGATCCTATTTTATATCTTCCCCAGTGGAATAAGACCAGTGCAGAATTATCGATTGAGGAAAAAAATCAAATCAGCCACCGGGGAAAAGCCTTACAGGCAGTGAAGGATAAGCTGATGGCTTTATACAGGGAGAAAAAAGAATGAAGATTTTAATTGTAAGTGATACCCATCGAATGGATGAAAATTTAAAGGCGGTGCTTGCAAAGGAGTGCCCTGTGGATATGCTGATTCATCTGGGTGATGTCGAGGGGAGCGAGATGTTTATTCCCGAATGGGTAAACCCCGGATGCGAGATGCAGATGATCCGGGGCAATAATGATTTTTTTTCTGCGCTGGAGCGTGAACGCGAACTGACAATTGGGCATTATAAGGCGCTGCTGACTCACGGGCATTACTATAATGTGTCCCTGGGCGTGGAACAGCTGAGGAAGGAAGCGGCAGAGCGCGGCTTTACCATGATGATGTACGGACACACCCACCGACCGTATTTTGAAAATCATCATGGCGTGGTTATCCTGAATCCAGGAAGTCTATCTTATCCGCGGCAGGAGGGGCGCAGGCCTTCATATATGGTGATGGAAGTGGACGAGCAGGGGGAAATCCAGGTTGAGCAATATTATCTGGACAGATGTTAATTGCAATATTGACATTTTGGCGTGAATAAGCTATACTTATTACGTCTCGGGGTGTGGCTCAGCTTGGCTAGAGCGCCTGGTTTGGGACCAGGAGGTCGC
>CAJUDX010000057.1:0-2303 GCA_910584785.1 uncultured Lachnospiraceae bacterium
CTAGTGGAAAGCGTGGTGTTACAAGTCAGGATCTTGCAGCTGGCATGGATAATATTTTTGCTGATCTATTAAAGGGTGATTCTCTGGATACTGTGTTGTCAAACCGTACCGGAGGACTTATAAAAAACTCTGCTGACTTAGAACGGTTATTTGATAATCCGACCACGGAATTAACTGGTTTTATCCGTCAGCTTTCCGTTGCGTCTAAGGGCGGCGCCGGTTCAATCATTGCTTCGTCTTTGAATACGGGAGGTGCCAGTATGCTTGGCAATAATCCAAATGCTACGAGTGCACTTTCCGTAAAAAGCTGGAGAGTCGGTGCTGTCGGTAAGATTTTCTTATATACCGGAGATGGCAGTCAAAATGTTGAAGTGGAATTATACCGCCTGGATGATTTAGGGTTAGGGCTTTCGACGACAAAAGTTTCAACCCAGGATGATGCAAATCAAGCAGTGGATACCGTGGATGAAGCGATTAATAAGGTCAGCAAGATGCGGAGCCATTACGGGGCGATTCAGAATCGTTTGGAGCATACCTTTGCGAATTTAAGCAATACAGTGGAAAACTTAACCGCAGCAGAGTCCCGTATTCGGGATGTAGATATGGCATTTGCGATTACAGAGCATGTGCGTAATCAGATATTGTTTCAGAGCGGGCAGGCGATGCTTGCACAGGCAAATCATGTACCTGAAAATGTACTTAGTCTTATTCGCGTATAGGAGGAATTTCATTATTTATGGGAGTTATTCAGCAGTTTAGTTGTCCTTCCTGTCAGAAAACATGGAAGCTTCGCACTGGTCATGGGATTCGTCATGCGGCGTTAGGACAGGTGATGGAGGTCTTTTCTGAAGATATTCAGCGAAAAATCGTGGCTGAAGTGACCGGGGGGCAGTTGCCATTGTTTTACTTTGGCTATCAGGCGGCAGCTTGTGAACATTGCCGGGAAATGGCAGCGGTGCCTGTGCTTCGTTTAATTGAAAGTAACCAGACTTTTGTTGCTGACTGCCCTGGGTGCGGCAGTAAGGTGGAGGTTCTGGAGGAGGATACATTAGTGAATTGCCCTGCCTGCCAGAAGGCGAAGCTGAAGGAGCAGGATGTAGGAATATGGGATTAAAACTGAAGAGCGGATTTTTGATAAAAGCAGGACGTTTATTCATGTGTGACAGGGTTCTGCTTTTATTTTTTATCTCAAGGTCTGAAATTGAATTAGCGGTCTAAATTCAGGTAGTTCAGCTGTGTGCAGCTGATGCAGACAAATAAAAAATAAGACGGCATCTGTCAGAAACAAATGTTTGTAATTTCATTATGGATATGCTATAATCCAAGAAAGATATGCGATAACCGAAGAATGCTTTGTAAAGTACGAATACAGTAAAGATAAGAGGGTGAAGCCGTGGAGGTAAAGAAAAATTATACAGAAGTTTTGATTGACGGAAAAGTATACACGATGGGGGGCAATGAGGATACAGGTTATCTTCAAAAAATTGCATCCTATGTAAATCATAAATTAAAAGAACTGCGCAGTCAGGCAGGTTTTTCAAAGCTGGAAGAAGATTATCAGCAGCTGATGCTGGAAATTAATATGGCAGATGATTATTTTAAGGCACAGGAAAAAGCAGATGAATTAAAGCGGCAGAAGGAAGAAATTGAGCGGGATGTTTATGGATTGAAGCATGACTTGATTAATGCACAGATTAAGCTGGAAAAGGCGCAGGGACAGATTGAAGAGCTGGAATCTGCGTTAAGTAAAGCAGTGAGTTTAGCCAGCACTTCTGCGGTAGCGCGCGCAGGACAGGCCGCAGAGAGAAGATATTCTGAAAATTACCTGGTCAAAGCGCCGGCAGGGAATAGTGCTGATGAAAAAGATTCCCCTTCCAGAGAAACCGATTGGGATGGGATTATGGTTGAAGATCTGGATGATTATGACGATAGCCTTGCTGGGAAATTATTGGTGCCAGAGGATATATCGGATGAGCCGGAAATAATGGACGAACCAGATGAACTTGAATTTTCAGAGAGGTTAGAGGGAAAGGCAGAAGTAGCGGTTCAGTTAGAAGAAGAGCCGAAAACCAAAGGTGACTTGGAAGCGCCAGAAGTGGATGATGAAGGAAAAGAAGAATCTGACGAAGAAGATGAACTGGAGGGAGCCGGTGAATTAGAGGAATTTGATGAACTGGAGGAAAGCGGTGAATTAGAAGAATTAGATGAATTGGAGGAAAACAGTGAACCAGAGGAATTTGATGAACTGGAGGAAAACAGTGAACCAGAGGAATTAGATGAACTGGAGGAAAACAGTGAACCAG
>CAJUDX010000057.1:2403-20866 GCA_910584785.1 uncultured Lachnospiraceae bacterium
AGTGAACCAGGGGAGTTTGATGAACTGGAGGAATGGGAAGAAATAGAGGAGAGCGACATCATAGAAGAAAGCAGTCTGGCTGAGGAAGAAGCGGCTGGGACTGCAGAGGCGGTGGAGATAGGGGCTGTCTCAGAATCCGGTCAGGATAAAAATGAGACAGGTGAAATCCGGGAAGATCCAAAGGCATCAGAAGAAAAACGGCGTGCAAAGGAAGAGATGGAGAAGCAAAAAGCCCTGATTGCAGCGAAATTGGCAGCGGCACGGCTGATGCAGAGCCGTTCATCACAGAATTTTTCTGCACCTTTACAAAACCGGGTGCATCCCAGAAATTTTTGATAAAGGAAACGTTGATAAAGGAAGCTGTGCAAAAAAATCGAAGGGTGCTTCAAGAGGGGCATCCTTTCCTTATTTTTTGTTGGCATTGTGACGCGTTCGGCTTTTTTTGATGGCACTGTAGCACGCTCAGAAGGTTTTAATTTTTTGACGGTAAAGACACATATCTTGCAGAAAGCAACATGTTATTTCATAATGGCAAAGATGCGCATTTTACAGAAAGCAATAGTTAATTACGTTTTGGAAAGGAAAGACGAAAAAGATGGTAAAAAACAGGCAGGTTGAGGTATTAGCGCCGGCGGGTTCTTATGAGAGTATGGAAGCCGCATTTGCGGCAGGGGCAGATGCAGCATATATTGGGGGAAGCCGTTTTGGAGCAAGGGCTTATGCTGAAAATCTGGACAGGGAAATGCTGTGCCGTGCGATTGATTATGCACATCTGCATGGGAGGCGGCTGTATATGACGGTAAATACCTTATTTAAGGAACAGGAACTTAAGGAGCTGCCGGATTATCTTTTAGCCTATTATAAAAGAGGGCTGGATGCTGTGATTGTTCAGGATTTGGGGGCAATGGCGGTTATTCGAAGATATTTCCCTGATTTGCCTGTCCATGCCAGCACGCAGATGACCATTACCGGGGTGTACGGGGCTAAACTGCTGAAAGAGCTGGGGGCCAGCCGTATTGTGACGGCAAGGGAATTATCGCTGGAAGAAATTCGCCAGATTCATCAGCAGGTTGATGTGGAAATCGAGGGTTTTGTCCACGGTGCATTGTGTTACTGTTATTCCGGGCAATGCCTGATGAGCAGCCTGATCGGTGGAAGGAGCGGAAACCGGGGACGCTGTGCCCAGCCCTGCCGCCTTCCCTACGAGGTCTGGCAGGGAGGGAAAAAGGTGAATAAAAGACAGGAAGGTTTTGTGCTGAGTTTAAAAGACTTATGTACACTGGATTTACTCCCGGATATTTTGGAGGCTGGTGTATATTCACTGAAAATCGAAGGCCGGATGAAGAGTTCTCGTTATACGGCGGGAGTCACTGCCGTTTATCGAAAGTATGTCGATCAGTATTTGGCAAACGGAAGAAAGGGGTATCAGGTCGATCCAAAGGATAAGCAAATGCTTTTGGATTTATTTGACCGGGGTGGTTTTACGGAAGGTTATTCGATGCAGCATAATGGAAAATCCATGCTTGCGCTAAAAGAAAAGCCCGCATTCCGGGAGACGAATCAAAAACTGATGGAAGAGATTGACCAGACCTGGGTAAAGAAAAAGCTTCAGGAACCGATTTGCGGCTGCCTCGAATTAACACCCAATGAAGAGGCAAAATTAACCTTGATGATGACAGGGGCCTGGAAAAAAAGGAATCCAGAAGAGATGATTCAGGCGGTCGTCTATGGTCAGGAAGTGCAGCCTGCAAAGAATCAGCCGATGACCAGAGAGACGATAAGCCGTCAGATAAAGAAAACAGGGAATACGCCATTTGTTTTTGAGGAAGTAACGATTGTGCTTAATGGAGACGTGTTTCTTCCGCTTCAGGCATTAAATGAGCTTCGCCGTAAAGGGCTGGAAGAACTGGAGAAACAGATATTATCTGCAGATTTTGGCAGGGCAAAGGTGGAAATCAGGTCTGAAAAACAGGAATTGGGCAATACTGATAAAGATGGAGTAAGGGAAGAATACCTTGAAACGAAAAAAAGAAGGGACTTTGAAACTAAGAAAAGAAGGGAAAATAAAGCGCCCTGTCTGGTTGTGTCGGTGGAAGAGCAGCACCAGCTAGGTCCGGTTCTTTCCTGTGATGAGGTCGGAGAGGTGTATCTTGATGCCGACGGTTTTCCTGCTCAGGTCTGGGAAGAGACTGTTTTTGCCTGCCGCCAAACGGGCAAACGGTGTTTTTTGCTGATGCCTGAAATTTTCCGAACAAAAGCTGTACAGTATTTCCAGCAAAATAAAGAACAGCTTAAGAAAGCGGGCTTTGATGGACTGGTGGTGCGCAATCTTGAGGAAGTTCAGTGGTGGAGGGAAAATGCGAAAATACTTCCGCTTTTGATGGATACCTCGCTTTATACCTGGAATCGTCAGGCCATTCAGGTGATGGAGGAAATGGGAGCGTCGCGGATTGCAGTTCCTTCAGAACTGAATGTGCATGAACTGCGGGAGCGGGGAACAGACGGACAGGAGCTTTTGGTGTATGGTCGCCTGCCGATGATGGTGTCCGCCCAGTGCGTACAAAAAACGATATTGGGCTGCAGCCGCAGACGGGGGGAAATTTATTTAAAAGATCGGACGGGGAAGGAAATGCCGGTGAAGAATCGTTGTAGATTTTGTTACAATACAATATATAATGCAAGTCCCCTGTCGCTGCTTGGACAGGAGAATTTGGTGGAGACGCTAAATCCGGCATACCTGCGGCTTCATTTTACGAATGAGACGCAGGGCGAGGCGGAGCGTGTTCTGAAGGCATGGTTGGATGGCTTTTATTATCACAGAGCAGTAAAGTCTCCATTGTCCGATTTTACCAGGGGACATTTTAAGCGAGGAGTTGAGTAGACGAAGGTATGATGAATCTAATCATTGAAACCTCAAAGTATTTGATGATTCTTTTGATGGCCTGTTATACGTATTTTAATTTCCGGTTTTTTTCCTTCCGGGATATTTGGAAGAAACGGGCAATTTGTGCCAGGCAGAATCAGGCTATGTTTATGCTGCACCTTCTGGCATATTTGATTATTTATCTGAAAACGGGTGAGGTACTTGTACTGATTTTTTATGCGGCCCAGGTGGTATTTTTCCTGGCCTATATCTATCTTTACCGCTTGTTTTACCGGAATGTGTCGCGGCTTTTGGTCAATAATGCCTGTATGCTGATGTGTGTGGGGTTAATTATGCTGACCCGGATTTCACTGAACCGGGCAATCCGCCAGTTTATTCTAATCGCTGCTTCGGCGGTAATTACCTGGCTGGTTCCCTGGATTATCGATCATGTGTGGCAGCTGAGCCGGGCAGCGTGGCTGTACGCGGTGATTGGACTGGGGCTGTTGGGCGTGGTATGCCTGACGGGGACGACGACCTTTGGCGCACAGCTTTCTCTGGAAATTCATGGAATTTCCTTTCAGCCCTCAGAGTTTGTAAAAATTACTTTTGTCTTTTTTGCTGCGGCGATGTTTTACCGCTCGGTTTGTTTTAAAACCGTTGCCGTGACAACGACAGTTGCAGCGGCGCATGTGCTGATTCTGGTGCTTTCAAAGGACTTGGGGAGTGCCCTGCTGTTTTTTGTCGCCTATGTGTTTATGCTGTTTGTGGCGACCTCTAACTGGCTCTATCTTGGGGCAGGGATGGGATCGGGAGCGCTGGCGGCGTTGGTGGCTTACCGATGGTTCCCTCATGTGCAGACAAGGGTGTCGGCCTGGTCGGACCCATGGTCGGATATTGATAAGAATGGATATCAGATTGCCCAGTCGCTGTTTGCCATTGGCACGGGCGGGTGGTTTGGTATGGGTTTGTATCAGGGGATGCCCTATAAGATCCCGGTGGTGGAAAAGGACTTTATTTTTGCAGCAATATCCGAGGAGCTGGGCGGAATTTTTGCCCTTTGTGTGGTGCTGATTTGCATTGGATGTTTTCTGCAGTTTATGATGGTGGCGGGAACATTAAAGGCCAGCTTCTTTAAGCTGATTGCGTTTGGGCTGGGCATAGTCTATATTACACAGGTATTTTTAACCATTGGCGGAGTGACAAAATTCATTCCATCAACGGGTGTCACCCTGCCTTTTGTCAGCTATGGGGGGAGTTCAATATTCAGTACTTTTTTATTGTTTAACATTATTCAGGGTCTTTATATTTTAAAACGGAATGAAGAGGAAGAGGATGAAGAAAACTAATGCCCCGCACCAGGAAAATAAAAATATTATGCTGCTGACTTATGTAGTGCTTGCCTTATTTTTGGGAATGATGGGGTACTTTGGCTATTTTTTGCAGGTGAAAAGCGAGGACGTGATTAACAGTTCATATAATGCCCGGCTGGATCGATTCTCCGATCGGATACTTCGGGGGCGGATTTTCAGCAGCGACGGGCTGGTGCTGGCAGAAACGCAAAACAATGCTCTGGGCGGGGAGGTCAGGGTTTATCCTTTTGCCAATGCCTTCTCTCATGTGGTGGGCTATACCAGCAAGGGAAAGACCGGGGTGGAAAGCCTGGGCAATTTTTATCTGCTGAGTTCCCATGTGAATTTATTCGAGCAGATTTGGGATCAGTTTTCCGGGCAGAAAAGCCCTGGAGATGATGTGATAACGACCTTAGATGCCCGGCTTCAGATGACGGCCTATGAGGAGCTTGGCGATCGGAAGGGGGCTGTGGTCTGTTTAGAGCCGGGAACAGGAAAGCTGCTTGCCATGGTTTCCAAACCGGATTATGACCCGAATCCTGCCAGCTTAGATGCGGTATGGGAAACATTGATTCAGGAAGAGAATGACCAGGCACAGCTGCTTAACCGGGCAACACAGGGCCTTTATCCCCCCGGTTCCGTGTTTAAGATTGTCACAGCTTTAGAGGCCATGCGGGAAAATACGACCGGGTGGAAGGAGATTCCTTTTGACTGTTCGGGCGTGTATGCGGTGGAAGATTATTCCATTAAATGTTACCACAATAACGTCCATGGACTGCAAAATCTGGAGCTTTCCTTTGCCAATTCGTGCAATGGCGCCTTTGCCAGCCTAGGCCTTTCGCTTGATTTGGCGTCTATGGAAGAACTGGCGTTTCAGCTATTGTTTAATACAGAGCTTCCCCTTGCCCTTCCCTATGCTAAAAGTACCTATTCGATGAAAGCGGGGGCAGATACCTGGGAAATTCTGCAGACTTCTATCGGTCAGGGAATGACGCAGGTAACGCCCATCCATATGGCGATGATGACGGCTGCCATTGCCAATGGGGGAATCTTAATGAAGCCCTATGTGATTGAAAGGGTGAATAATGCTGCGGGGGAAGAGGTGAAAAAGTTTCTCCCATCTTCGGCAAAAAGTCTGATGACAGCCCAGGAAGCCGGGCAGTTAGGGGATTTAATGCGTCAGGTGGTGATAACAGGGACAGGCTCAGCCCTGCGGGATGCACCTTATTCCTCAGCGGGAAAAACCGGATCGGCAGAGTTTGAGACAGGGAAGGAGACGCATGCATGGTTTACCGGCTATGCCCCGGCAGAGGAGCCTAAGATTGTAGTGACCGTGATAGTGGAAGAGGGAGGTTCGGGGGGACAGGCGGCGGCGCCGGTGGCGAGAAAGCTGTTTGATCAGTATCTGCTGCGGTAAAAAAATTAAATTGCCTTTTCAGCGATGGAGATTAAGGGTAAATCGCTGAAAACCTGTAAAATTTGCACAGGGAATGGTGGGTGAAAGGGCAAAAGAAGGAATAATTTTGGCAATTTTTCTGAATATCTTGCATCTCTTTTGAAAAAGATGTATACTGAATATAGTCTGTGATGACACACCAGCGACCTGAGCCGGTGCGTGGCGGGATTGGCCGCAGGCACGGTGCTTATGGTTAGTCAGGAGGGATTGCAATGATTGAGGCAACGAGCTGCGGCGGTGTGGTTATTTTTCGCGGCAAAATCCTGGTTCTGTATAAGAATTATAAGAATAAGTACGAGGGCTGGGTTTTGCCAAAAGGAACTGTAGAGGCCGGAGAGGAGTTTAAGGAAACGGCTCTTCGGGAAGTGAAGGAAGAAACGGGGGTCAGCGCATCGATTATCAAATACATTGGAAAAAGTCAATATTCTTTTAACACGCCACAGGATGTAGTGGAAAAGGATGTTCACTGGTATCTGATGATGGCTGACAGCTACTACAGCAAACCACAACGGGAGGAATACTTTGTAGACTCCGGGTATTATAAATTTTATGAAGCCTACCATCTGCTGAAGTTTTCCAATGAAAAGCAGGTATTGGAGAAGGCGTATAATGAATACCTGGATTTAAAGAAGGCAAACCTCTGGGGATCGAAGAAATATTTCTGAGAAAGCAGTAAAAAGCAGTAAGATGAAACATGGTCTATTGGGAAGTAGTTTTTTCCAATAGGCCATGTTTTTTGCTGATTTCTTGATTGCTGTGCTATTTTTTGTATGCCATGTTTGCCTTGGGCGGTGATTCCAATTTACTCCTGCCCGGCTTTCCGTTTCTATATTTCAGATGTGGTTTCCTGTTTCTGTATTTCAGTTGTGGCTTCCAGTTTCTTCATTTCGGTTGCGGCAACATTAATTCCGTTTACTGTGACATTGTCGTCGATGCCGATAACCAGGCAGCGACGCCCGTCAATAATCTTTGTCTCCACCAGATCAGCGCAGTCGGGGGCAACCTGGATGGTGATTACCGGGGTCTTGATTTCAAATTTTCTGGTGTTGGCGACATTGGAAACCAAAAGGGCAGCTTTTTCCCCGGCGGCTTCGTCAAAGTTTCGGTCGAAGGCTTCCATTTTCTGCTCATTGGCTCCGCTGGATTCTAAGAGGTTGCGCACTTCCTGTTTGTCGAGAAAGATTGGTTCGGGGCTGTCCTGCTCAGCTTCGATTAAATCATTTAAGCGCTCGTGGATGGTTTTAACCAGCGCATAGTCGCAGGTGTCCTCCAGGGTTTCTTCAATCAGGAGGTTAAAGGTTTCCTGCTGGTCCTTAGCTGTCATGGGCACAGTGCAGCCGGAGAGGGTTTCGACGAAGCCTTCGTGGAGATCTTCCGCATTTTTGGAGTAGTAGAGGAAGCTGTGGATATCTGTGCTGCGGTCATTGAACGCGGGGAAAAGGAAGCCTCGGTCGGGCATTTCCACCAGCCAGTCTCTGGTACGGTTGCGGAAGCAGTTCTCCTGGTCATCATAGGTAAGACCAGCCTTGGAAAGCTTGACCGGGCAGATCGCACAGAGAATGTAGTCGTAAACCTCATCGGAGGCGTCAAACATCTCCAGGTTGTCCGAGGATTTTCCGGGGATGTCATAGAGGGCGTGGATTAAGAGGATTAAATAGTTTTCGCCGTAGTCGTAGTTTTCAATAATCTTATCATAAAATGTCTCGATAAGCTCTGGTTGTTCTAAATGGCTGGTGCGCAGATCAAGAAAGAATCGCTGCGGACCGTCAGGCATTTCGGCGTCTAAGGGAAAATCCATGTTGATAAGATTTTTGCCGACAGTGCCGGATAAGGCTTTGCGGAAGATTTCAAAGTATTTGAAGCGCTCCTCTTCGGGAAGGGAGAGGAAGGCATGGGATAGTTCTGTTTTTTTGTTTTTTTCGTTATCTACGTAGCAGCCACAGATCCGGGAAATAGCGCAGTTGTCGGGGGTGAATTGTTTTTTGATTTCAGAAATTTCTTTTTTATTCACAGAGGTTACCGCCTTTCTATGTAGGTTGGTACAATGATGCATATTGTTTATTTTCTGGTAGTTTGCTGACTGACTTTCCGGCAGACAATTTCAGGATGAGGATGAGTGGGGACGAAGCCTGCAGTAAATTCATGGCTATCATACAGCAGAAATGAAGAAAATGCAAGGAATAACTTGCATCAATGGAAAAAATATGGTATTCTGTTAAAAGATTGGGTTAGTAATAACTAACCACGGACTTGGTGAATTATTTTGACAATAGAAATGTGGAGGATTGAAGATGAGTGTAGTAATTATCGGTGGTCATGATCGGATGGCAGGGCAGTATGAAAAAATTTGTAAAGGATACCAGTGCAGTGCTAAAGTATTTACACAGATGAGTGCAAATCTGGCTAAACAGATTGGAAGGCCAGATTTGATGGTATTATTTACCAATACCGTGTCCCATAAGATGGCACGCTGTGCATTAGATGAAGCAAAGCGCACGAATGCCAGGGTGGTTCGCTGCCATACCAGCAGTAAATCGGCATTGATGGAAATTTTGAAAAAGGAGGTGACAAAAGCGGGATAATTGTTTAGGATAGAAAGGAATAAGTATTTGCTGGAAACTGCATGGGCAGAGATGGGTTCGGCGGAAATATATGTACATAAAGTAGAGAGGAATCAGGTTGATGATTAAGATAAGTAGAGATTTTGTGGTGGATCGGTTTGGAAGAGAGCAGGAGGCAGCGGCTTTTTGTGAGAGTGGTGATGTGGTTGTGTTTGAAACCAGGGATTGCTATGATGATAATGATATTTCGGAAAAAAACCCATTGGGAAGCAATAAAAATGTGATAGAAAATCCGGCTACGGGACCTCTGTTTGTGCGGGGGGCAGAAGCCGGGGATATTTTGCGGGTGGAGATTTTGAATATAAAGCTCCGGGATTATGGAATAATGCGCACGTCGACCTCCTGCGGGGCCTTTTCTCATCTTTACCAGGAGAGAACTGCCAGAAGGTTTTTCTTTGAAAAGCGCCGGGAAGAAGAGGATAAGGGGGAGAGAAATAAGGAAACGGGAAGGTATGGAGAGGTTAAAGAGGGCTTTTGGTTTGACCGGGATTTGTGGCTGGACTGCGATGCCATGATTGGGGTAATAGGAACTGCGCCCCAAGGAGAAGAGATCTTAACGGTGACACCGGGAAGGCATGGCGGAAATATGGATTGTACAAGAATCCGTCAGGGTGCTGTTTTATACCTTCCGGTAAATGTGGACGGCGCGTGGCTCGCCCTGGGGGATCTTCATGCGAGGATGGGCGATGGGGAAGTGATGATCTGCGGGATGGAAACCGCGGGAGAGGTTTCTGTGCGGGTAAGTCTGATAAAAAAAGGAGAGGGGATGAAAAAAGGGCTGTTTGATGTGTTGCCGGTGGTAGTGGAAGGAAATATGGTTTGTTCGATTCAGTCGGCAAAAACCCTGGATGAAGCAGCTGTTTTGGCGACAAGGAAAATGGAGGCTTTTTTGGCAGAAGCGGCTGGGATAGATGATGTAAAGGCAGGAATGTTAATGTCATTGCTGGGGAATTTAGCCGTGTGCCAGATTGTTAATCCGTGGAAAACGGTGCGATGTGAATTTCCGATAAAGGTGATGGAAACGTATGGGGTGCGGTTTTGAGTGCCGGGAAGGGAAAAAGATAAAGGATGGCTAAAGAAAAATAGGCCATCCTTTTGTTTATAATGTTTTACTTTATTTATATGCGGCATTGAGAATTTACGACAGGCGGCGGTAGGTGTCAAGGAAGTAGCGGATAACCATTTTTCGGGTAATGATGCCGATGAACATGTTGCGGTCATCGACGACCGGGACAAAGTTCTGATTCATGGCTTCGGAAAAAATATGGTTTAAATCCACATCGATTTTTACGGCAGGATTTCGCTCTGGATGGAGAAGCGAGGAAAGCGGGGCAGAATGACCCGCAGTATCTTCGTCTTTTCCGTCTAAAAAGGCCCAGAGAAAATCGCCTTCGCTGACTGTACCAGCATAGGTTCCATCTTCGCGGATCACCGGTACAGCGGTATAAGTGCTGTTGCGTATTTGATCCATGGCAGCGGCTATCGTAGACTCTTCTTCTAAGTACATCGTTTCACTTTTTGGTGTTAACAGCTGAAAAACGTTCATTCTTTTGCGGATTCCCCTATCTTTTTATGTCTTGTGTATTTTCCTTTATTTTAACAAATCAGTCAGGAGAAAACAAGGGAAACGGGTGATTTTAATAGAAATTTCATTATTCTTTCGATGAAGAAAATCTATCGCCGGGCAGGCAGTTTATGTTCATGGATTATTTATTTTTTTGCGCTGCTTTTTTTGAATACTCGGTTGTCACCAGTTCTTCATAGGGAACCCGTTTGGGAAGCTCTCCGCCTTCTTCCAGGATATTCTGCAGCAGGAGGAAGCTTTCTTCCTCAAATATGGTGTCTTCTTTCCAGGTATCCTGATCCTGATAGCGTTTGACAATCGTCGTCAATGCTTCCAGCGAAGTTTCTTTAAACTGCGGTTGAATCGTTTTGGCAATTTCCTCCGGCGTATGGGAGTTGACATAGTTTAGACCTTTTTGAATTGCATTGGTAAATTTTTGAATGATTTCCGGGTTGGTTTTCAGATAGCTTTTCTTGGCGCTGTAGGCGGTGTAGGGCACATAGCCGGATTCTTCGCCAAGAGAAGCAACGACGTAACCATTTCCTTCGGTTTCCAGTGTGGTGGCAAAGGGTTCAAATTCTACACTATAGTCGGCATCACTTGAGGGAAAGGCAGCGGCGGTTAAGCCAAAATTAATGCTCTGATCAATATCTAAATCGGCAGCCGGGTCAAGGCTGTGCTTTTTTAAGATATATTCAAAGACCAGCTGGGGCATTCCGCCCTTTCTTCCACCGAGAACCTTTTTTCCTGCCAGATCCTCCCATTGAAAATCCTCCTGCGGTGTCCGGCTGACTAAGAAGTTCCCGGCCCTCTGGGTGAGTTGGGCAAAGTTGACAGCGTAATCCTCAGAACCGTTGGCGTAGGTATAGATGCTGGCTTCGGAACCCATAAAGCCGATATCAGCATCACCCGAAATCAGGGCGGTCATTACCTTATCGGCTCCGGCGCCATTGACCAGGGTAAGATCAATGCCTTCCTCTTTAAAGTAACCTAACTCGATAGCCGCATACTGCGGGGCATAGAAGATGGAGTGGGCCACTTCGTTTAAAGTCACCGGGGTAAGGCCGGAAATATCTTCTTTGGCATGGCAGGCCGAAAGCCCAAGGCCGGCGGCAGTGATGGAAAGAACGGACAGAAGGGAAAGCCCTTTTTTCCATACCATCTTATTTTTTTTCATAAAAATTCCTCCTTGTGGAAGTCGCTCTATTACAGTCTATTGAACAAGGAGGAAAAATGTGTTTGTTTTTTATTAATCAATTATTTCCACTGCGTCTGCTTCGGCCCCGGCATTGGCAGCAGCGGTAAATTCTTTTACTGCGGCGGAGATGTCTTTTCCCTCACCGATATCCTGAAGCATGTTCCACCAGGAAAAACGGGCTTCCGACCAGCCGGGGGTAATCTGATAATAATCGCCCAGGAACTTAGTAAAGTGACTGTACTTGGTCATTAACTTGTCATGCGCATAGATATCTTCTAATTCCCGTACCGGAAGAAGGGATGAGGTATGGACGGCTTTTGCATATTGTTCATCGTCCTCGGTCATAAAGGAGATAAAGGTTTTTGCCGCTTCGATTTTATCGGGATCTCCGCGGTCAAAGATACCAAAACCCCAGATTCCGCCCTGAAGTTTAGGTTCGCCGGAGTCGGAGGGGAAGGCCATGGGTAGGACTTCAAAATCGACGATGGGGTTATCTACTGTGTAAGTAATAGCATGAGAAACATTCCAGCAGAAGGCCATTGCCAGTTCTCCTTCGCAGAATAATTTAATTTCATCGCTGCCAGCCAGATTGGGATCGAAGGAAATGCCCTCTAAATCAGAGAGAAGCTCAAGGGTTTGAATATTTTCCTGACTGTCAAAGGTGTAGACGGTGTGATCGGCATCGGTAAAGCTTCCTCCGCTGAGATTGGTAATTAATGCCCTTGTTCCCTGATCGCCGCCCTGATCTTTGCAGTAGATAGCGGCTACCTTTTCATGACCGTAGTTATATAGTGCCTTTACTGCCTGGATAAATCCGTCCCTGGTCCAGGTATGATTAGTTTCGTCAATGTAGCGCAGGGCATCTGCGGCTTTAAACAGGTCATAGTTGATTGCCATGCAGTGGGCGGTCATGCAGACCGGAAATTCGTAGAAATATCCGTTCTGATGGCGGCAGGCCGAGCGAACAGCGGTGTTGATTTCCCCGGCTTTTTCGGTGAGCCAGAGATCGGATAAGTCCACCATTTCCCCGGCTTCTCCCCACTGTGCTACTAAGCGTTCTGGTCCCTCGAAAATCAGGTCGGGTCCTGTTTTGTCCTTCAGTGCAGCATTAACCTTTTCATCGCCCGTGGAGTAATCCAGGTATTCCACAGAAACGCGAATATGGGGGTAAGCCTGATGGAAGTCAGCAAGTAAAGGCTCTACTGCTTCAGGGTCTCCCCAGCCGCCGACCGGATAAGTCCAGAGGGAAAGCTCGATATCCTTGTCATTAGGATTTCCTTCTTCTGCCGGGGTTTCTGATGGGGCAGAGGTGGAGTTTACAGGCTCTTTTGTGGGTGCTGCCTGACAACTGACAAGAGCTAGGCAGGCAAGTGCAGTCAGCAGCAGGGCAGATTTCTTATTTTGCATCATCCACAGTTTCCTCCTTATGTTTTTCTTTTAACCTTTATGGACAAATGGGCATTTCCACGGATTCTTTATTCTCTTGTCAGGTCTGCGCGGGGATGTTCCGGTGAAGCCATCTGAACGGTAATGGTTTGTCTTAGATTAATTTAACATAATTGCCGGGAAAAGTACAGGGGAAAAAAAGTGGTTTTCCCAGAAAAAGCTTGCATTTTAGCCAAAAAACCCGTATAATTTGGTGTAAAAATCAAGTTACTGTTCACGTAGGTCTGCGCACTTGCTGCGCTGACCGTAGGTTAAACTGGGCCAGTGAGCAAAAAGCCCATCAACGAAGGCGATTTTCATGGATTTTTGCCTGTTGCTGTGAACAGTAACAAAATTAAAGAAAATGGTAAAAGAAAAAGCGGCAATCTATAGAAGGCGGAGTGTTGCGGGAAAATCAGCAGCCGTCTGTGGCTGTTCTGGATAAAATGAAGGAGGATTGGCAACCTATGGTAACATTGTATGACGGCGGAGTATATTTGGTAAATGGCACAGAACTTGTGCCGGAGACAGAGGCAGCGAAGGTTAAGGTATTGACCGGGAAGGATGCGAAAAAAGAGGAAGCCAGGAAGGGAACGATTGCCTGGTCGATTTTAGAGCAGCACAATGTTTCCGGGGATATGGAGCATTTAAAGATAAAGTTTGACGCGATGGCTTCCCACGATATTACTTTTGTTGGTATTGTGCAGACGGCGAAGGCTTCCGGGATGGAGAAATTTCCGATTCCCTATGTGCTGACCAACTGCCATAATACGCTTTGTGCCGTGGGTGGGACGATTAATGAGGACGACCATATGTTTGGACTTTCGGCAGCGAAAAAGTACGGCGGAATCTATGTGCCGCCGCACATTGCCGTTATCCATCAGTATATGCGGGAAATGATGGCAGGCTGCGGGAAGATGATCTTAGGATCGGACAGCCATACCCGCTACGGTGCACTGGGAACGATGGCGATCGGCGAGGGCGGCGGAGAGTTAGTTAAGCAGCTTCTTTGCGATACCTACGATGTGGCTTATCCCGGTGTGGTTGCGGTGTATCTGACCGGACAGCCCATGCCCGGCGTGGGACCACAGGATGTGGCGCTGGCGATTATCGGCGCAGTTTTTGCCAATGGCTATGTAAAGAATAAGGTGATGGAATTTGTCGGACCGGGCGTGGCTTCCATGAGCACAGATTACCGGAATGGCGTGGATGTGATGACGACGGAAACCACCTGTCTTTCCTCGATCTGGCGGACCGATGAGGATACCGAGGATTTCCTGAACCTGCACGGTCGGGGCGGGGATTATCGAAAGCTTGACCCGGCAGAAATTGCCTACTATGACGGATGTGTGTGTGTGGATTTAAGCGCGGTAAAGCCGATGATTGCCCTTCCCTTCCATCCGAGCAATACCTATACCATTGATGCCTTAAATGAAAACCTGGGCGATATCCTGCGCCAGGTGGAAAAGGAAGCAGAAAAGATTGGCGGAGGCAAGGCAGAGTTTTCCCTGACCGATAAGATTGTGGACGGGAAGCTTAAGGTGCAGCAGGGCATTATCGCCGGATGTGCAGGCGGAAACTATACGAATGTGATTGAAGCCGCCCACGGGTTAAAGGGCAAGAACTGCGGTGCCGATGAATTTTCTCTGGCGGTGTATCCGTCATCCCAGCCGGTATTTATGGATCTGGTGAAGAAGGGTGCGGTTTCCGATTTGATGGCTGCGGGCGCGATTATCCGCACGGCGTTCTGCGGGCCATGCTTCGGTGCGGGAGATACGCCCTGCAATAACGGTTTAAGTATCCGTCACACGACCAGGAACTTCCCCAACCGTGAAGGCTCCAAGCCGGGCAATGGACAGATGGCGGCTGTGGCCCTGATGGATGCCCGCTCGATTGCCGCTACGGCAGCAAACGGCGGTATTTTGACTTCTGCACTGGCAATGGACTGCTGGGATGATGTTCCCGCCTATGAGTTTGACCCATCTTCTTACACAACCAGGGTTTACCAGGGCTTTGGAAAGGGAGAATCGGAGAAAGAACTGATTTACGGACCGAACATTAAGGACTGGCCCAAGATGAGTCCTTTGGCGGACAATATTGTCCTGAAGGTCTGCTCAAAGATTATGGACCCGGTAACTACGACGGATGAACTGATTCCTTCGGGCGAAACATCATCCTACCGTTCCAATCCTCTGGGACTTGCCGAGTTTACCTTATCCCGAAGAGATCCCGCATATGTGGAGAGAACAAAAGCCGTGGATAAGCTGGAAAAGGCCAGGGTTAAAGGAGAGAATCCTGTGGAGATGGAGAAGGAATTGGAGGTTGTATTTGCCGCCATCCGCACGATTCCCGGACAGGAGCAGGTGGACGTGATGGACACAGAAATCGGCAGTATGATCTATGCGGTTAAGCCGGGCGACGGTTCCGCCAGAGAGCAGGCAGCAAGCTGCCAGCGCGTTATCGGCGGCCTTGCCAATATCACAAAGGAATATGCGACCAAGCGTTACCGCTCCAATGTGATGAACTGGGGTATGCTTCCCTTCCAGATGGAAGAGGAGCCGGAGTTTGGCGTTGGTGATTACCTGTATGTCCCGGATATCCGCCGTCAGCTTGACGGGGATTTAAAGGCAATTAAAGCCTATGTTCTTGGGAATGAGGTGAAGGAAATTTCCCTCTACATTGCCGATATGACCCCGGAGGAGAGAGAGATTGTCAAGGCTGGATGCCTGATTAATTATAACCGCAACCGCAGTCAAAAGAGGTAGACGTTCTAACGTTAATGTGCTATAGTAAGGGGAGAGATAGAAAGCTGGAGCAGGTTGCAGGACCTGCTCATGGAAGGGGTTGCAAAATGAACAAAAAGATTAAAACAGAAGCAGTCGATCATCTCTTTCAGGCAGTATTAACCTTAAAAACACCTGAGGAATGCTATTTGTTTTTTGAGGATGTCTGTACCATTAATGAGCTGCTTTCGCTGTCCCAGCGCTATGAAGTGGCAAAGATGCTGCGGGAGGGAAAAACTTATCTGGAAATTGCGGAAAAAACCGGCGCTTCCACGGCGACCATCAGTCGGGTCAACCGTTCGTTAAACTATGGAACTGATGGCTACGACATGGTATTTGAGCGTCTTTTCCCGGACAAGATGGAAAAAAGAGGGAAAAAGGACGGGGGAGGAAGCGGCAGATGAAGCGGATAAAACAGTGGATAGCGGCCTTGTGCATGACTGTTTCGATGACAGTGACGGCATTTGGCGGTCAGTGGATGCAGGGTAACTCCGGCTGGTGGTATCAAAATGATGACGGCTCCTATCCGGTAAACTGCTGGCAGTGGATCGACGGAAACGGTGATGGCCTGGCGGAGTGCTATTATTTTAATGCCAATGGCTACTGCCTGATGAACGGACAGACGCCCGACGGAAATTTTGTCGATGCAAGCGGGGCGTGGACGGTCGGCGGCGTGGTGCAGACGCAGCTGGTAAACCTGTCCGGGGGAGCGGATCTGTCCAAGGCGGTAAAAGAGAATAGCGGTCGGGAAACCACGGGCAGCACGGTGGATGCAGGGAGCAGTTTTGGTTACACAGCAGAAGCCACGGTTTGGCTTTCAGCGACAGGAGAGAAGTATCACCGGATTCCCAACTGCGGGAGGATGAACCCAAACAAGGCACGCCAGGTCTCCTTAGACGAAGCTGTGGCGGGGGGATATCAGCCCTGTAAGAATTGTTATTAGAATGTGATTGGTGCAGTGTATTGCTGGTATATAGCAGGCATGTAATGTTATAAAAAACGCCCGATCCAGGTAAGATAAAGCTTATCTGTGTTGGGCGGTTTTTGTTTCGTATGGGTTTTTTGGCTGGTCAGCTTTTGGCAGAGCTGCTTTTAATTGGGTTCTTCTTTGCAGATTTGATCGATCAGTGTTTCAATCATCTGTTTTTTCAAATAAACATCAAAGGCCAGTGCACAGATAAAGGAAAAAAGCTGCAGGTAGTCCCGGTCTTTTTTGGCAGCCTTGGAAAAGGTGGCCTGGGATTTTTGGAATTTATCGGTTACATCGGTTTTTAGGCGTTCCATCTGTTCTTTTTCCATGGAAAAGACCTCCCGGTAAATATCCTCTAAAGACAATCCTCCCGGTTCGTCGAAATGTTCTCCAATTAATGGCTTAAAAAGATGCTCGATATCGTGGAAGGACAGGAGATTTTTAAAATAATAAATAAAAATCAGCATTAGCATGTGCTCTTTGGAATATTTTTTCTTCACCGGAGGCGGGAGCAGATTATTTTTTGCATAGTTGTTAATCATGGTTTTGGTCAATACCTTATCATCAGGGTAGCGTTTGGTGTTTTTTAAATGCTCATCCATAAAGGTAGTTACCTGATCCATGTAAAGCTGGATATTTGGAATATCTTCTGGTTTAATATAGGAAATGCGCTCAAGGCCAGACAGCAGTTCCTGAAGCCGTTCCTGGTTTGTTTTCATTCGTTATTCCTCCATTCGGCAGGGAGGTTATTCAAGGTATAAAAAGAAATTCTCCCATGTTTAATATTATATAGTATTTGAAACTAGATGACAAGAGGGGGAGATGATTTATTTTATACAGGCGGGAGCGGTGATTTCTGTGACAGGGCTGGTTTACTGTAAAAGTTCACCGCCGATTAGGCGGTTTAAATTCAGGTATTCCAAGTGCGCCCAGCAGGCTTTTATTTATGGTGGTACAATCACTTGTGGGCGCATGAAGGTTTACTGTAAAAGTTCACCGCCGATTAGGGAGAAAATGCGCAGGGAAAAAGGTAGGGAAAAAGAGCAGAGAATATAACATGGCGATAAACATTTAAAGCGTAAAGAAAGGATGAGAAAATTATGGGCTATCAAGTACTTATTCCGCAGGATATTGCGCCAGAAGGAAAGGAGCTTCTGCTGCAGATGGGATGTTCAATTAAGATGGGCACAGGGACGACGGAGGAAGATTTGATTAGGGATGTGGTGGATTGTGACGCTATTCTTCTTCGGACAGCAGTGGTGAGCGAGGCTGTTTTGGAGGCGGGGCGGAGGTTAAAAATTGTAGCACGTCATGGCGCAGGGTACAATAATGTGAATATGGAAGCTGCTGACAGACTTGGGATATGGGTTACTAATACGCCGGATGCCACAACCAACTCGGTGGCGGAGTTTACGATGGGCGCTATTTTGGCGGCGGCAAAAAAGACACATTTATTGAGCAGAAAGCTGAAGGAAAATGATTTTTTTGCAAAAAATGCATATAAGGGGATAGATTTGGAGGGAAAAACCCTGGCGATTATAGGCTTTGGGCGGATTGGACAGGCAGTGGCGAAAAAGGCATATTATGGTTTTGACATGAAGGTGATTGCCTATACGCCCCATGTCAGGAAAGAGATGGTTCCTGATTATGTGGCAATGGTCGGCTGGGAGGAAGCTTTTTCCCAGGCTGATTTTGTCTCCCTTCATATGCCGCTGAAGAAGGATAACCGGGAATGTATTGGTGAAGCGGAATTTAAACAGATGAAGCCTACCGCCTTTCTAATCAATTGTGCAAGGGGGGAGATTGTAGATGAGAAGGCATTGATTGACGCCTTAGTTCAGGAAAAAATTGCCGGAGCATATATTGATGTATTCCAGCAGGAACCACCCGCAATCGATAATCCCCTGCTTTCCCTGGAAAATGTAATTGCAACACCGCATATGGCGTCAAATACAGAGGAATGTATGCGGCGTATGGCGGTTCAGGCAGCTTCCCAGATTGGCATGGTGCTTTCGGGGAAACAGCCGGATTGGCCCGTGAACTGCCCGAAGAATACGAAAAGATGAGATGAAAAACGTTAGAAATCATAAAAAAGATAAATGAGCAATAAAAAACTTCCTTTGGCGAAACTGAGAACAGTAGGCCGGAGGAAGTTTTTGACGTTATCTTTTTGGAGTGACCTGTCCGGGAATCGAACCCGGGTTTACGCCGTGAGAGGGCGTCGTCTTGAC
>CAJUDX010000058.1 GCA_910584785.1 uncultured Lachnospiraceae bacterium
TGAGTGGAAAAAAAAGTCGGATTATTCTTTTAAAGAAGTGCTCCTTCCCATCAATGAAACATTATTTTATTTTACCGAGGAAGAAACCGGAGTGCCTAAGGGACCGGAAAAGGAAATCCTGGTGTTTCTGCGGGCCTGTGACGGACATGCAGTAAAGCGCCTGGATGAGATTTATCTGAAAAATGGGTTTGAAGATTTTTATTACCGTCGGATTCGGGAGAAAGTTTCCTTTATCTTAATGGGCTGCCCGTCCACCTGCGATTCTGGATTTTGCTCCAGTATGGGGACGAACCGGTGGGAGGATTATGACGCCTATATCAAACCGGACGGGGACAGGGTAATTCTGGATATAAAAAAGGAGGCTCTCGGTGAAGCTCTTGCCGAAGGCTTTGATGCCTGTGAATCCTGTCCGGCAGTTCCCGATTTTGCCGGGGAAAATAAGGAAAACGTAATTCTTCCGAAAAACCTTTCCAACCAGAGCTTTTCCCTGCCGATATGGAAGGAATACGGGGATCGCTGTATTGGCTGCGGGCGCTGTAATTTCGTCTGCCCGACCTGTACCTGTTTTTCCATGCAGGATATTTTTTACCGGGATAATGCCAGGGTGGGCGAACGCCGCCGGGTCTGGGCTTCCTGCCAGATTGACGGCTATACGGAAATGGCTGGAGGTCACGCGTACCGCAGAAGCCAGGGCGAGCGGATGAGGTTTAAGGTGATGCACAAGATCTACGACTACCAAAAACGGTTTGGCGTGCCGATGTGCGTGGGATGCGGACGCTGCGACGACGTATGCCCGGAGTATATTTCCTATTCCCATTGTGTGAATCGTCTGGCAAAGGAGGGGCAAGCAGATGAAGAATGAATATATTCCTCAATTATCAACCATCAAAGAGGTTATCCGCCACACCGATTTGGAATATACCTTCCGCATGGAATATACAGGAGAAAAAGAGGTAAAGCCAGGGCAGTTTTTTGAGGTTTCCCTGCCCAGGTATGGCGAGGCTCCGATTTCGGTCAGTGGAATTGGAAAAGAATCGGTTGATTTTACCATCCGCCGTGTGGGAAAAGTGACTAATGAGATTTTTGAAAACTATGTCGGCGATCGTCTGTTTATCCGCGGTCCCTATGGCAATGGTTTTGATGTGAAAAATTACAAGGGAAAAGAACTGGTAATTATCGCCGGAGGAACGGGGCTTTCGCCGGTTCGCGGAGTGGTGGATTACTTCGCCAACCACCCCGAACAAGCTGTAAGTACCACCTTAATTGCCGGATTTAAGTCACCGGCGGACGTGCTGTTTAAGGACGATTTTGCCTTCTGGAGCAAGCAGATTTCCGTAATCCAGACCGTCGATACCGCACCTGAAGGTTATAAAGGCGCAGTGGGAATGGTAACAAAGTACATACCGGATTTACAGTTTAAGGATTTGGACAATGCTGCCTTTATCTGTGTGGGACCGCCGGTAATGATCAAGTTTACGGTAATGGAGATTTTAAAACTGGGTGTCGCCGAGGAGAGCATTTGGGTATCTCATGAGCGAAAAATGTGCTGCGGCCTGGGCAAATGCGGGCACTGTAAGATTGGTTCAACCTATATTTGCCTGGACGGTCCCGTATTTAATTATGTGGACGGAAAAGATCTGATCGATTAAGGGAGGTGCAGGGATGGGACTGGATATTAATACCAAAAAATTAAAGAAAAATGCATTCCGTGTGTCCAAGGTTCGGGGTATCGGGGCATCCCGGATTCGTGTGCCGGGCGGGTACTTAAATGCAAAGGTTTTGGGAATGGTACAGGAAATTGCCGAAAAATACGGCAACGGCTATGTCCATCTTACCACGCGGCAGGGCTTTGAGATTGAAGGAATCCGCTATGAAGATATGGATGAAATCAATAAAAAGCTTCAGCCGATTATCGAACTTCTGGAAATAAATCAAACCAATCCGGGAACCGGCTATCCGGCTTCAGGCACCAGAAATATCAGCGCATGCATCGGCAATAATGTTTGTCCGTTTGCTAATTTTAATACGGCAGAACTGGCTAAAAAGATTGAAAAGGCAGTATTTCCCAACGATCTCCACTTTAAAATCGCCTGTACCGGGTGTTCTAACGACTGCGCAAAAGCAAGGATGCATGACTTTGGAATTATCGGAATGACAATGCCACAGTATGACCCAGACCGTTGTATTAGCTGTAAGGCGTGCATGAAGGGCTGTGAACAGCTTTCGGTTCGCGCACTGCGGATGGAAAACTACAAAATTATCCGGGACGAGGAAAAATGTATCGGCTGCGGAGTCTGTGTCACCAAATGCCCTACGCGGGCATTTACCCGAAGCAGGAAAAAGTACTATAAACTGACCATTATGGGACGCACCGGGAAGAAAAACCCTCGTCTGGGGCAGGACTTTTTGGTTTGGGCGGATGCGGAGAATATTATTAGGCTCATTTTAAACACCTATGCGTTTGTGGACACTTATATTTCACCAGATGCACCAGCAAAAAAGGAGCACATCGGCTATATTATTGACCGGGTGGGGTTTGAGGAATATAAGAAATGGGCGTTAAAGGATGTAAAGCTGATGCCGGAAACGA
This sequence comes from uncultured Lachnospiraceae bacterium, assembly GCA_910584785.1. Taxonomy (GTDB): domain Bacteria; phylum Bacillota; class Clostridia; order Lachnospirales; family Lachnospiraceae; genus Caccovicinus. The sequence goes on from CAJUDX010000058.1 coordinate 2,591, forward strand.
AGGTTAAGGAATGTATTTACTGGGATGGGATTCATTTTGACCGATAAAGGAGAAAGGACAGGGAAATGAAGAAAGTACAGTCAACGTGTAATTATTGTGCTTTGGATTGCAATCTGGATTTTTATGTGGAAGATAACCGGGTGGTGAAGGCGGTTCCGACGAAGGGCTATCCGGTAAATGATGGTTTCTGCTGTATTAAGGGGCTTTCCCTGGATAAACAGCAGACCACGGTTAAGCCGAACAGCCTGCCCAAAATCCGCCAGGAGGACGGGTCGATGAAAACGGTTTCCTGGGAGGAAGGGTTTTCTTACGTGGCGGATAAGTTAAAGGAGATTCAGGGAAAGTACGGGCAGGAGAGTGTGGCGGGGATCAGCACAGGGCAGCTTACCCTGGAGGAATTTGCTATCTTTGGGCATGTGATGAGGAATTATCTGAAGGCGAATGTGGACGGGAATACCAGACTTTGTATGGCAACGGCGGTGGTGGCGCATAAGCAGAGCTTTGGGTTTGACGCGCCGGGGTATACACTTCAGGATTTGGAACTTTCGGACACCATAATTTTCATCGGATCAAATCCGGTGGTGGCTCATCCGATCTTGTGGGGACGGGTAAGGCAGAATCAGGTTCCGGGGCATAAGGTGATTGTGATTGATCCGAGAAAGTCGGAAACGGCAATGAATGCTGATTACTGGTATGGGCTTCGCTGGAGGAGCGATCTTTTGCTTTTGTATACGGTTGCGAACCTGTTAATTGAAAAAGACTGGATTGACCATGACTTTATCCGGGAGCATACGGAAAAATTTGAAGAATTTAAAGATTTTGTTAAAGCTTATACGCTGGAACGGGGCGCAGAGGGAACCGGGCTTTCCAAGGAGCAGATTTTGGAGCTGGCAGAACTGATTCATCAGGGGAAACGGGTTTCGTTCTGGTGGACCATGGGCGTAAATCAGGGGTATGAAGCGGTCCGCACGGCGCAGGCGATTATTAACCTGGCCTTGATGACGGGGAATATCGGGAAGCCGGGGACAGGGGCAAATTCCATTACCGGGCAGTGCAACGCCATGGGGTCACGCGCCTATAGTAATACGGCGGTATTTTTCGGCGGCGGCGATTTTACCAATCCTGACCGGAGAAAGCGGATTTCCAAGGTGCTGGGGGTTGGTGAGGAGATGTTGGCGGATAAGCCGACCAAGACGTATAACCAGATTATTGAGGGGATTAATGCCGGGGAGATTAAGGGGCTTTGGATCCTGTGCACGAATCCGCGGCACAGCTGGACGAATAATGAAACCTTTGCCTCGGCGGTGAAGAAGCTGGAACTTTTTGTGGTGCAGGATATTTACGATACGATTGAGAGCGCCGAGGAATGTACGGTATTTTTCCCGGTGGTTCCGGGGCTTAAGAAGGAGGGAACCTACATTAACCTGGAACGCCGCCTTTCTGCCATGCGTCCGGTGCTTAAGCGCGGGGAAAATGAGATTTCCGATTATGAGGCGATTCTTGGCGTGGGGAAGGCCCTGGGGATGGGCGATGCCTTAAAGGGATGGGAAACGCCCAAGGCGTGTTTTGCCCTGATGAAGGAATGTTCGAGGAATATGCCCTGCGATATTACGGGGGTGACCTGGGATGGGCTGGAAAATTCTCATGGGATTCAGTGGCCTTATCCTGAAGGGAAGGAAGAGGAAAATAAAGAAGAACAGCGCAGGCTGTACGGCGACGGAAGGTTTTTTACGCCGTCGAAGAAGGCACAGTTTGTCTTTGAAGAGGTAAAGAAGAATCCATTGCCCACGACAGAAGCGTTTCCATGGGTGCTCAATACCGGGCGGGGAAGCGTCGGGCAGTGGCACACCCAGAGCCGGACGAAGGAAGTGAAGTTTGTTGAGGATGTGTCGGCAAAAAAGGCGTATTTATATATGAATGCCCGGATGGCACAGGAGATGGGGATTGGCGAAATGGAGGAAATCCAGGTTTATTCGATTAATGGGGAAAATGCGCGGTTTGCCGTAAAGATTACAGAAAATGTGCAGTACGGGGAACTTTATGCACCGATTCACTATATTGAGTGCAATAAGCTAACCCCTTCGCTGTACGACAGCTATTCCAAGGAACCCTCGTATAAGGCAACGCCGGTGCGGTTTGAGAAGATTGGGGAAATCATTAAGGAGGAGGGGAAATAATGAAACGGATAAAGATTGACCGAAGCCGCTGTATCGGCTGTCTGACCTGTGTAACCGCCTGTGTGGTCAGCCATCAGAGCGAGAGCGGGGATGCGAGGAACCGGGTGACGATAGACAGCGGGACAAAACCGGCGCCGATTTTCTGCCGCCATTGTGAGCGACCGGAATGCGTTTATACCTGTATGACCGGGGCAATGAAGAAAAACCAGGAAACCGGCTATGTCGAGTATCATAAAGAGCAGTGTGCAAGCTGTTATATGTGCATTATGTCCTGCCCCTACGGGATTTTAAAGTATGACAGTATTGAACAAAAAGAGATAATGAAGTGCAATATGTGTGTTCATCGAAGTGAGGATGGACAGGCGAATCCGATGTGTGTGGAAAAATGTCCGATGGGCGCTATTACGCTGGAGGAGGTGCAGGCATGAAGTATGTAATTATTGGTTCCTCTGCGGCAGGAATTAACGGGGCAAGGGAGCTGCGCAGGCTGGATAAGGACAGCCGGATTGTATTGGTTTCTCAGGACAATGCGGTTTATTCCCGCTGCATCCTGCACCATTATCTGGCAGGAAAACGAAGCTTAGAAGAGCTTTCCTTTGCCGAGCCGGACTTTGCCGGGAAGTTTCAGGTGGAGTGGATTAGGGGAAGAAGCTGTGTTAAAGTGAAGCCCAAAGAGAAGGAAATTGTTTTGGATAATGGCGAAGAAATAACCTATGATAAGCTTTTGCTTGCCAGCGGTTCTCACACCTTTCTGCCGCCTGTTTTGGGACTTTTGAAGGCAGAAGAGGGCGGTAAGGTCTGCGGTTTCAGAAATATTGAGGATATGGAAAAGCTGAAAAAGGCGGTTCAAAATTCTTCTCATCCTGCGGAAAACATCGTCGTGATGGGCGCCGGACTGGTGGGATTAGATGCTGCGATTGGTCTTCTGGATCTTGGAATTAAGGTAAGCCTGGTGGAAATGGCAGACTGGCTGCTTAACCGGCAGCTGGATAAAAGAGCTGCGAAAGTTTATGAAGATGCCCTGGAAAATGCCGGTGTACGCCAATACTACGGTGTGGGAATTGAGGAAGTTATTCTGGAAAAGGACAATCAAATCCGCGGGCTGAAACTGACCGATGGAAGGGAAATTCCCTGCGATTACCTGGTTGTCACTGCCGGGGTTCGCCCGAATACCGGGTTTTTGGAAGGTTCCGGGATTGCCGTGGATGACCATGGCCTGGTTTACGATGAATTTGGGCAGACAAGTGATCCGGATATCTTTGGTGCCGGCGATATCTCCGGGAAAAGCCCCATCTGGCCTGCAGCAGTTAAGGAAGGGCTTATCGCCGCCGCCAATATGGCAGGGGTGAAGCGGGAAATGACGGATTTCTTTGCCAGCAAGGCGACGATGAATTTCCTGAATATTCCCACGATGGCCCTGGGTAATGTTAATCCGGCAGAGGGTGAGGCCGTGGAAGAGGTTCTGGAAACATCGGATTCCTACAAAAAAATCGTCCATCAAAATGGAAAAATTATCGGCGCCATCCTTCAGGGCGATTTGGATTACGGTGGGATATTGCAGCAGCTGATTGCCCGGAAAATCGATATAACCAAGGTGAAAAAGCCGATATTTTCCATTGATTATTCTGATTTTTTCCACATAAAAGAGAACTTTGAATACTTCTACGAGGACGAAACGATGTCTGGGTGTGGCTAAGTTCAGAGGGGATGTTTTGCGATAAATACTTAAAAAAGATGAAGCGTGAACGTTTTTAAAGAAGAGAAAAGGAGTGACTGCCTGTGAAACGATTAGAAAATATGCCAGTACCCCTGCTGCCGACCTTTGTCGGTGCGCTGACACTGTCCAATGTGTATTCAGGAATGGGCTATACCTGGATTCGGCATCTGACCATGTGGGCAGCGACAATCATTATTCTTTTATATATGATAAAGATCATTCAATTTCCTAAAACCTGCAAAAAAGAATATGAAACCGTAGTGCCATGCAGTTTGTATGCCGGATTTACCATGGTATTAATGATTCTCGGAAGCTATTATTTTGACTATGTTCCAGGCTTTGGAAAGGCGATTTGGCTGGCTGCACTGGCAGTTCATGCGGTACATATTCTTATTTTTACCTATCGGAACATGATAAAAAAACGGGATATTAACACGTTTGTTCCAAGCTGGTTCGTAACCTATAACGGGATTATGGTCAGCTGTGTGGTTGGCGGTGCGATGGAGATGTCCGGTGTATTGACCTGGGTGGTTTACTATGGGATTGGGATTTATTTTGCATTGATTCCAGTGATGATCTGGCGGCTGATAACGGTAGAAGTAAAACCTCTGGTGTACCATACCATGGCTGTGGTTTTAGCACCTTGCAGCCTTTGTGTGGTCAGCTACTTAAATGTAATCAAGAATCCAAGCCCGGCTCTGCTGTATATTCTTTATGCGTGTGTGCTGGTTTCTCTGGCATTTATTATCATCAAACTGCCGAAGTTTTTTGCCTTCCCCTTTGCTCCTGGCTTTGCGGGAATGACCTTCCCCATGGCTATCGGGATTGTGGCGACGAATAAGATGACCGGTTATTTTAACGGAACCGGACAGGAAGGCCTGGCGGCGCTGACCGGGCAGTTAAGCGGAATACAGATTTATCTTACGTCGATGATTATTGGTTTTGTGCTCTTAAATTTTCTGATGATGGCAATGAAGGTGGAGAGGAAGTAGGAATGGGAAGAAGGAAGGCTGGGAAAGGAAGGGAATATGGTTGCAGGATATATTCTGACTGGCGGAAAAAGCCGTCGGATGGAGGGAAGGATAAAGCTGTTTTTAACCTTTCGGGGGCGCAGCTTTTATGAATATATACAGTGTGCGCTGAGTGCTTTTCCTGCGATTTATTTATCAGTTGCGGAGGAAAATATGTCTCTTTATACGTCCATTTCCCTCCCTAAAATCGTGGATATTGATTCGGATTCCGGGCCTTTAGGCGGTATCTGCTCCGGCCTGAAATTATGCCGTGGGGCAGATGCCCTTTTTGTAACCGCCTGTGATACACCTTTGATAAGCAGAAAAGATGTGGAACAGGTGATGAAGGTTTATCAGGCTTATCGGGACAGAGGGGAAGAAAAAATTGTTGTGGCAAAGAGCGGAGGGAAGGTACAGCCGTTGTTTGGAATTTATCCGAAGGCTGTTCTTGGGGTTATGGAGGCGATGATTTTGGAAGGAGATTATAAGATGCGGAATTTACTGGATAAGACGAAGGCAGTTGTCGTTTTACTCTCCGAAAGTAGCCAGGCGGGGAGAAATATCAATACAATGGAGGATTATAGGGAGCTGAACAAGGACGATAAACTCTTGAAAGGGGAGTTTTTATGTTAGTATTAGAAGAGGCGGTAAAATGCCTGCTATGCCACACCAATGCTATCACAGAAACAGAGCTTATCCCTCTCTTAACCTCCACGAACCGCATCCTCGCTGCCCCTCTTTTAGCTATGGTCGACCAGCCTCCGTTTCCACGTTCTCCTCTGGATGGTTATGCGGTTCGCGGGCAGGATACTGAAGGGGCGGGGAAAGATTTTCCTAAACGGCTAAAGGTTATCGGGACAGTTTATGCCGGGGAGGTGTTTACCGGGACGGTAAGGGAAAAGGAAGCCGTTCGCATTACCACCGGTGCGCCCATTCCAGAGGGTGCAGATACCGTGATTCGTCAGGAAGATACCGATTATGGAAGAGAAGAGGTGAAGATTTATCGCGGATCTCCTCCTTATGAAAACTATTGCTGTCAGGGCGAGGATTATCGAAAGGGTGATATTCTTTTAGAGAGCGGAATGCGCATGGATGGCATTGGCATTGCGCTTGCGGCGAGTTTGGGAAAAGAATTGATTGAGGTTTACCGGAAGCCGAAAGTTGCAGTAATCTCCACCGGGGATGAACTGATACAGCCGGGAGCGTCTTTGCCGCCAGGGAAAATCTATGATGCAAACCGCCATCTGATCAGCGGCAGGCTGATGGATTTTGGACTAATGCCTTTTGCTTCGCTTCATGGGAGAGATGATGTCCAAGGGATGGCAGAAATGATTTATAAATTTTTGGGAGAAGCAGATCTTATCGTGACAACAGGCGGGGTATCCGTTGGGGAGAAGGATATTATGCACCAGGTATTGTCCTTATTGCCGGCAGAAAAACTGTTCTGGCGTGTGGAAGTAAAGCCCGGTACACCGACACTTGCGGCGGTTTTGGGCAATACTCTGCTGATTTGCCTTTCAGGAAATCCGTTTGCGGCAGCGGCGAATTTTGAACTTCTGGTTCGTCCTGTGCTTGGGAAAATGACCAGAGATAAGCGTTTGGAGGTAAAGCGGTGCCGGGCAGTGATGGAAAATGATTTTATTAAGCCAAAGGGAACACGGCGTTTTCTGCGCGGCTACACAGAAGATGGAAAGGTATGGGTCAGTGCCGGAAACCATGCTTCGGGAACACTTATGGCGATGGTCGGGAGTAATTGCCTGATCGAGATTTCAAAAGAACAGGCGGGGGCAGGAAAGGGGGACGAAGTATGGGTTTATCTGCGCTAGGATGGGCAGAAAACCGGGAAAGGGCTGTGGTTAAGCAGCCTTTTGTTTTTGCTATAAGCGGGTATAAGAACAGTGGAAAAACCACTTTGATCTGCCGGCTGATTCCTGAATTAAAACGACGGGGATATCGGGTTGCCGTAATTAAACATGATGGTCACGACTTTGTCGGCGATGTGCCGGGAACGGACAGCTTTCGGCACAGAGAGGCGGGAGCCTGCGGGTGTGCGGTGTTTTCAAAAAAGCGGATAATGATTACCCGTGAACTAGAACCGGAGGATAAACTGCCGGATGAACAAATGTTGTTTAAAGCTTTTCCATGGGCGGATATTATTCTCCTGGAAGGGCTGAAAAACAGCAGTTATCCGAAGTGTATCTGCCGTTTTCCCAAGGAGGAGCTTCCGTCAGCAGAGGAACTGGCGGATCGGATCGAGGAAGAGATGAAGCAGCGGTAAACATGGATTCCTGTATACACGATTTTACACAAATTTTACATTCCCATGGTTTTGATTTTACATGATTTTGCTATCCTGAATTGGGTAAACTAAAGGTATCTGATGAAGTTTGGTGTGTCTTAGCATGCTGGCACATTCATTTGTCAGGATATGAATGTGTCTGGTTTGACCAGTACACGAACACTTTTTACAGGAGGGCAGATGTATGGAAGGTCTTGGCGTTTTGTTTCAGTTTACAGGCGGCCTGGGAATGTTTTTATATGGAATGAACAGTATGGCAGATGGGCTGCAGAAGTCAGCGGGAAGCAGGATGCAGCAGCTTTTGGGGGTATTGACTTCCAATCGGCTGTTGGGTGTGCTTATTGGTGCGGGAATTACAGCGATTGTGCAGAGTTCGTCGGCAACCACGGTTATGGTGGTAGGTTTTGTCAATGCGGGAATGATGAATTTGACCCAGGCTGCAGGGATGATTATGGGGGCAAATATCGGGACGACAGTGACAAGCTGGATTGTTTCCATGAGTGAATGGGGGGAGATGCTAAAGCCTGAATTTTTTGCCCCCCTTTTGGTGGGAATCGGCGCAGGGATTGTTCTGTTTGGCAAGGATGCGAAAAAAAGGCAGATGGGAGAGATATTAACCGGATTTGGCTTTTTATTTATCGGACTGGATTTTATGTCCTCTTCCATAAAACCCTACCGGGATGCTCCTATCTTTGCCCAGGCATTTTCCGTGCTGGGAAAGAATCCGTTTCTGGGAATTCTGGCAGGCGCGGCAGTAACCGCAGTGATCCAGAGTTCGTCGGCTTCTGTGGGCATCCTGCAAACCTTAGCGCTTAATGGGATGGTAAACTGGAAATCAGCGGTATTTATCACCCTGGGACAGAATATCGGCACCTGTGTAACCGCCCTTCTTTCCTGTATGGGCGCACACCGGACCGCAAAACGGGCAGCGGTCATCCATCTCTTATTTAACTGTGTGGGAGCGGCGCTGTTCGGCGTGGTGATGTGGGGAATATTTTTCTTCCGACCCGCATTTTCTGCTTCACCTATCAACAGTGTGGAAATCTCCGTTTTTCATACTATATTTAATGTAACCAATACCATTATTTTATTTCCCTTTTCTTCGCTGCTGGTAAAACTTTCCTGTATATTGGTTAAAGACAGGACAGAAACGGAAGATGAAAAAAAGAAAGACTTGGGTCTGGAAGCCGAGATGCAGCGCCGCTTAGACAGCCGTATCCTGGAAAACCCTGCCTTTGCCATCGAAAATGCAGAGCAGGAGGTGGTACAGATGGGAGAAGTTTCGTTGATGAACCTGCGGATTGCCGGGGAAGCCTTATTGCAGAATAATACTGCCGAGATGGAAGAGGTGATTGAAAATGAAAAAATGATTAACCGCATGGAACGGATGCTGACGGACTATCTGGTTAAAATCAATCATCTTTCCCTGAATGAGGCACAGCAGTTAGTGGTAAAAAATCTCTTTTACACAGTCAGCGATATTGAGCGAATTGGCGATCACAGTGAAAACCTGGCTGAACTAGCCGGAGAAAAAATTCAGAACCAGATTTATTTCTCGCAGAAAGCCAGTGCTGACCTTCGGGAAATGCTCTCTGCCGCGGCTGCCTCCGTTGAACACGCTCTGAGCGCCAGAAAAGACCATGATATGTCCAAAGTTCGCCTGGTGATTCAAAGCGAAGAGCGGGTAGATAGTCTGGAAGAAGATTTGCGGGAACAGCACATCGAACGCCTTTCCAACCAGCAGTGCCAGACCGAAAGCGGCGTAATTTTTCTGGATGCTATCAATAACCTGGAACGGGTATCCGACCATGCATTAAATATTGCAGGTTATGTGCGGGATGAGGTATAATAGAAGCCGACGGGAATCAGGGGAATTTACCACAGAAGCTCACCGCCGATTAGGCGGTCTAAGTTCAGGTATTCCAAGTGCGCCCAGCAGATTTTTATTTATGGTGGTACGACCACTTGTGGGCGCATGAAGGTTTACCATAAAAGCTCACCGCCGATTAGGCGTATGAAGGTTTAGAAGGGAATGGGCAGAACATGGAAGTCATTTATATTGTTGAGGACGATGAAAATATACGAAATCTACTCTCTGTGGCCCTTACTGGTTTTGGCTATCAAACCGAGGCTTTTGAAACCGCAGAGGAAGCCCTTGCTCGTATGGAGGGGGAAGCGCCAGATTTGGCTGTATTTGACTGGATGCTGCCTGGAATGGATGGAACAGATGCCATTAAAGCCATCCGCAGTAAGGAAAATCAAGAGCTAAGGCAGCTTCCCATTCTTTTACTGACGGCAAAAGATAAAGAACTGGATAAGGTTGAGGGTTTAGACGGCGGGGCTGATGACTATATGGTCAAACCCTTCGGCATCCTAGAACTCTCCGCCCGAATCCGAAGCCTTCTGCGCCGAACCAGAAAAGAAGAGAAAAAGGAAAATCAAATCAAAGTCGGAGTAATCCAGGCAGACAAACAGATACGCGAAGTTCTCAGCGACGGCAATGTGGTTGATTTAACAAAAAAAGAATATGATCTTCTTCTCTGCCTGATGGAAAACCACTCCCGAATCCTGACCAGGGAAGAATTGCTGGACCGGATATGGGGCTACAGCTATGAGGGAGAAAGCCGAACTCTGGACATGCACATCCGAACCCTGAGACAAAAACTCGGTGACAGGGGCGGAGCCTGCATTAAAACCATACGGGGCGTAGGTTATCGGATGCTGGATGCAGAGAAAGCAGCCTGGCAGGACAAAACATAAGAAGCCCGCAGATGCAAAAACAGTTCCGATCCAGTTAGGGAAGTGGAACGGGATAAAACAGAAAAAACTCGCAGATAGCAGGCAAATAAGAAAAAGGATAACGTGAGGAAGTTGAGGAAAAGATTTTGCGGAAAGCCATTTTTATACAATTTATTCGTGTGCTTTTGGCGGCATTGCTGTTAAACAGTATTATTTTTTACATTGCCAGCAGCAGCCGGATGCTGAAAACAGCAAGAAAAGACATGCTCTATACCTTAGAAACCTTGGACTGTATCCTGGATTACCACGGCAGTCTCGACAAGCAAATAAAACAGATGGAAACCATAATTGGAAAAAATCAAAGCCGCCTCACCCTGATTCTCCCCGACGGAAAAGTAGCTGCCGATACCGGTGTGGATGCTTCAGAAATGGATAACCATCTGGCACGGGAAGAGGTCGTGGAAGCCATAAAAACCGGGAAAGGCCATGCTGCCCGCTATTCCCATACCCTGAAAAAAACCATGCTTTATGTTGCCTTCCGCTCCTCGCATCAAGACCTGATTCTTCGCCTGGGCGTTCCGTTCCTGGGGCTTAGGGAATACATTACCCTTTTACTTCCCGCCGCCTGGTTCAGCTTTGCCATCGCTGTTCTGGTTTCCTTAGGTGCAACCGATCGCCTGGTATCCTCTGTAACCAAACCCATCCTCCAGCTCGCCCGTGAGATGAAAAAAGTTCACGGCGGCTTCATGGATTTGGAAATTACCCCAGGCCCGTACGAGGAAATCAACCTTATCGGCATAACCGCCGCAGAAATGTCCGTCCGACTGAAACAATATGTTGAGCAGCTGGAAAAAGAACGCACCATCCGCCAGGAATTTTTCAGCAATGCCTCCCACGAACTAAAAACCCCCCTGACCTCCATTCAGGGCTATGCCGAACTCTTAGAACAGGGCAACATTAAAGATGAAACCATAAAACAGGACTTTATTTGCCGAATCAGAAAAGAGTCTGTCCATATGACCAGCCTGATTAATGATATTCTGATGATTTCCCGTCTGGAAGCCAATGAGATTAAGGAATCCCCAGTCGCGGTCGATTTGCAAAAACTCTTTTCTGAAATCCTGATTACCCTGGAACCTCTGGCAAAGGAACTGGAAGTTATCGTTTCCATAGACTGCCCTCCCATCACCATCGAAGCCATCCCCCAGCAGATGCACCAACTCTGTTTAAACCTTCTCACTAATGCCGTCAAGTATAACCGACCCGGCGGTAATGTATGGGTAAATATACACAAAACAGGGGAAAAAGTCATCCTCATGGTACAGGACAATGGCGTAGGCATCCCCAAAGAAGCCCAGGAAAGAATCTTTGAACGTTTCTACCGGGTAGACAAAAGCCGGAGCCGCAAACAAGGCGGAACCGGGCTTGGCCTTTCCATTGTTAAACACATCGTAAATCATGCTCATGGCAAAATAGAACTATCTTCTGTTCCTGGCAAAGGAAGCTGCTTTACAATAACCTTGCCTGTCTGTGCAGCAGCTCCGGCAGGGCCTATTCCATAAAGAATCCCCTAAATAACGCCGACGCTTTGCATTGAGCACTTAACGAGGTTTTTTCTAGTTTAGTGCGAAAGTGGTTCCTCTGAACGAAGTGAAGAGAAACTTCCATGGCTGCGTTTAGCGTCCGCTGCGTTCTATGCGGAGCGAAAGCGTGGTGACGTTGGAATAGGCCCTGCCGGAACGGACGGACTTAATGCCTAAACCTTCATGCGCCCACAAGTGGTCGTACCACCATAAATAAATGTCTGCTGGGCGCATTTGGAATACCTGAACTTAAACCGCCTAATCGGCGGTGAATGTTTATAGTAAAATAAGCCTTTCGAAAAGTGTACATAACAGCATAATAAAACCGCCGTTTTTTACCTTTCATCCATCTCCCCAGCTTTTCGATCCGGGTTTTCCTTATCCAGCGCTGATACAAATAAAAACTTCCGTATACTAAATAAAACCGCAATAGCGACAATTCCAATCAAAGTTTCAATAATCGGCATATGGTTAATAATCATTTCCCTGGCAACCGCAAACATCAGTACTTCAACAACAGAATCCAAATCGTGGCGGCAGAGCATTTTTAATAGCTCAATCCCTATAATAACATCAAACAGGGCCTGAAGAAATTGATTAAATCCTCCATTCTGATACAGAAGAGAAAGTTCGCGGGGAACCGATAAAAGAGTAATGCCAATGGCGAGAATAACAACAAATGCCAGGAGAATTTCCAGATAATTGGAAATTAAGAAAATGAGTTTTTGGATTTTTACTGCCTTTGAATGGGGGGCCTTCATGGAATTATTCCTCCTTTTCCATCATTAATTTTAACGAAATCTTAATACTGCTATCTTATCGAAAACAAAAAAAGGTGTCAATATTTGCAGAAGAATTAACGATAATTTCCAAAAAAAATACAATAAACATGTATTTGTGCACAAAAAATATGGGCAAATATTTTTTAAATTACCCAAGATTTTTTGTTTGTAATAGAATTTTAATAAATTACGGGTTTCCTACTTTGTCGTCTTGTGGTATAACTAAAGAAGTATTTGGCAATATTCTGTGCACAGAAAAGTTGCCGCATTCAGCTATTGAGGAGTGATGACATGTCAGATAATAAAGATTACATGGCGAGATTAAGCCGGGCCAGGCGCAGGCGAAAGAGAAGGGTGGAACCTTTGCGCATAGCCGTAGCCGCAGGTGTGCTGGTCCTTGTTCTGGGCGGCACCGGTCTCTTTTTCCTGAACAAGAACAAAGGTAAAACCACAGAAGTTTCAGAAACTCAGGAAGTTTTGCCTACAGAAGAAACATCGCTGGCGCCGGAACCGGAAACTGAACCCACGCTTTCCCCGGAGGAAGAGGCAGAAATCGAACGTACCAGCCAGGTTCAGGCCGTTCTGGATTCTTATACCAATCTTGGCTTTATCCAGGTTGAGGGGTATCTAAATGTGAGGGAAGCGCCGGGAAACGGAAAAATTATCGGAAAACTGGAGCAAAATAGTGCTTGTGAGGTTTTGGAGGAGAGCGGCGAATGGCTGCACATTACCTCCGGCGGGATTGACGGCTATATTCACAGCCAGTATGTCACCCGCGGCGAGGCAGCTATAGAAGCTGCCAGGCCCTATGTGATTCCCCGCGCTGTTGTCTTAGCGGACAAGCTGAATATCCGTTCCGAGCCGGTTACGGATGCTGCTAATGTGGTCGGACAGGTGCTTAAAAATGAGCGCTATGCCATCTACGGTGCTGTGGAGGGCTGGGTACAGATTGAGGATGGCTATATTTCCGCTGACTATGTAGAAGTGCGCTATGCCTTAAATGAAGCAAAGAAGCTGGATCTGGTGGCAATGGCGATTGATATGTATGATAATCTTGTGATTTCCAAGGTGGATAATTATCTGAATGTCCGGGAAGAGCCAAAGTCCGACGGAAAGATTATCGGAAAGATGACCAGTAAGGCAGCAGGGGAGATATTGGAAACCTTAGACGGCTGGTATAAGATTAAATCCGGGAAGATTACCGGCTATATTACCGCCGATCCCCAGTACACGGCAACCGGTCAGGCGGCGAAGGATATTGCCATGCAGGAAGCCTCTCTGATGGCGATTGTCAATACGGATATGTTAAATGTGAGGACAGAGCCAACGACCGACGCTTCTATCTGGACACAGATTTCCAAGGAAGAGCGCTATCATGTCTTAGAGCAGCTTGACGGCTGGGTACAGATTGAGCTGGATACCGAGGACAGCGATAAAGCCTACATTGCAACTAGGGATAATAATGTCGAGGTTCGCTACGCCCTTGCCGAAGCAATTAAATTCTCGCCGGTAGAAGAGGCAGCGCAGGCAGCCGCATCCCTGCGGTCAAAACTGGTCAACTATGCCCTGCAGTTTGTCGGAAACCGTTATGTATGGGGCGGAACCAGTCTGACCAACGGCGTGGACTGCTCCGGCTTTACCATGCAGGTCATGAAACAGTTTGGCGTAAGCCTTCCGCACTATTCCGGTTCGCAGGCCCAGATGGGAAAAGCGGTAAATTCCAGCCAGATGCGCCCCGGCGATTTGGTGTTCTATGCTAACAGCAGCGGCACGGTAAATCATGTGGCGATTTATATCGGCAATGGTCAGATTGTCCACGCGGCAAGCAGCCGAAGCGGAATTAAAATTTCCCCGTGGAATTATCGAACCCCAAAGACCATCCGCAATATGCTGGGGGATTAAAAGCCCAGAAAGCTGTTAATCTATGGCATGATTTTTCTATAAATATAAAGGTCAAATGATGCTGCTCAGAGAATTTTGGATTGACAGATGACCAGATTGCTGATAGGATAAAAAGCAGACGAAGCGAGGGCGCTAGGGATTGGGCGCCCTCTTTTTGCTACAAGGATTGGGGGACAAAGCAAAGATTACATTGAAGGAAGGAGCTTTTACATGAGCAATACGTATTTGGCACAATATTATGGAAAATCTTCCAATTACACCGATATTCCCAACCATTTGTATAAGGAATATAACGTAAAGAAGGGTCTGCGCAATGAGGATGGCACAGGTGTCCGCATGGGACTTACACGGGTTTCTGATGTTGTAGGTTATGAAATTGTAGACGGAGTCAAGGAAAATGCCGAGGGTGATTTATTCTACCGTGGCTACAGCGTTTATGATTTAATCCAGGGGAAACCGGGCAGACAGGGGTTTGAGGAAACCTGTTTTCTTCTGCTCTATGGTTATCTGCCAAGTAAGGCGGATCTGCGCAATTTTATCAGCATTGTGCGCAGTCTTTATGCTCTGCCGGATGACTTTTTAGAGATGAATCTTCTCAGGCTTCCAGGCAAGAATCTGATGAATAAACTTCAGCATGCAACCCTTACTTTATATAACTATGACGAGGATAATCCCGACGATACCGACCCTTACAAGACTATGTTAAAGGGTGTAAATCTTCTGGCGAAATTCCCCTCAATTGCCTGCTATGCCTACCAGAGCAAGGTGCATCATTTTGACCGGGGAAGTCTGATTATTCACTATCCCAGAGAGGACTATTCCATTGCCGAAAATATCTTATATATGCTGCGTGAGGATAAGAAATTCTCGCCCAGAGAGGCCGAACTTCTGGATGCCATCCTGGTGCTCCACGCTGATCACGGCGGCGGAAATAACTCCACTTTTACCAATGTTGTTATCTCCTCCACCGGAACGGATCTTTATTCTTCTATCTCCGGTTCCATCGGTTCCCTGAAAGGCCCGCGGCACGGCGGAGCAAATGTAAAGGTTTCAGAAATGATGGAGCAGGTCATTGACGAAATCGGCTATTCCACCGATGAAAACACGATCAAAGCCATGATCCGCAAGATCCTTGCCGGAGATTTTTATGATCATACCGGTTTGGTTTACGGGTTTGGACATGCTGTCTATACAATTTCCGACCCGCGTGCAGAGATTCTGCGCAGCTGCTGTGAAAATGTGGCAAAAGAACAGTTTAAGATGGAGGAATTTAACTTCTACCGCCTGTTTGAGCAGTGCGCCAAGGAAGTTATTCTTGAAGACAAAAACAAGGTAATCCCAACCAATGTAGATTATTACAGCGGCTTTGCCTATGAGATGCTGCAGATTCCCAGGGATATGTATACGCCTCTGTTCGTGATTAGCCGTCTGGTTGGATGGGTTGCCCATAATCTGGAGAATAAGCTTTATGACGGCAAGATTATGCGCCCGGCGACCAAATATGTCGGTGAAAATGTAGAATACATTCCAATGAAAGAGAGGTAAGCAGCATGAAAAGTATTACTGTATTTATGGGAGATGGTATTGGCCCGGAGATTACTGATGCCGTGTTAAAGATTTTAGAAGCCGCAAAAGCCCCCTTAACCTATGATGTTTTTCGGGTAGGTGCGAAAGAATATGAGGAAAACGGAGCATTAATCCCGGATAAGGCATTTGCTTCCTTTGAAAAAAATAAAATTTTGTTAAAATCGCCCATCACAACCCCCGTAGGAAAAGGATTCCGTTCCCTGAATGTAACCCTTCGTGAAAAATACGACCTGTATGCCAATATCCGTCCTGCTAAGTCCAATGCAGCGGTAATTACGCCGTTTAAGGATGTGGATATTGTGACGTTTCGGGAGAATACCGAGGATCTTTATGTGGGCGTAGAAAAGCAGATTGACGCAGATACTGTTCATGCGACAAAGATAATTACCCGCAAAGCCAGCACCAGGATCATCAGGGATGCCTTTGAATATGCACGGCTGCACGGGAGAAAGAAAGTTACCTGTGTGCACAAGGCGAATATCTTAAAGATGTCGGACGGACTGTTTCTGGAGATTTTCCGGGAAATTGCCAAGGAATACCCGGATATTGCGTCTGAGGATAAGATTGTGGATGCCGTTTGTATGCAGTTAGTGATGCGTCCACAGCAGTTTGATCTTATGGTGATGCCTAATCTGTACGGGGATATTGTGTCAGATTTGACCAGTGGATTAATCGGCGGGTTGGGACTCCTTCCTTCCAGTAACTTAGGCAAGGACTATGCAATGTTTGAGGCCGTGCATGGAAGTGCTCCCGATATTGCAGGAAAGAATATTGCCAATCCTACGGCATTTTTATGGTCAGCTTGTATGATGCTGGAACACCTGGGTGAACTGGATGCGGCAGCACGGATTCGCCGGGCTGTGGATGTGGTGCTTAACGATAAAACATGCAGAACACAGGATGTCGGCGGAACGGCGACGACGACCGAGTACAGGGATGCGGTGATTGCGAAACTGTAGAGGGTTAAGTCGTGTAAGATTTTTAAGATATGCAAAAATACGGGGATCTTGTTCGGAATAGTTTTCGTTTGTTAAGAAAAAAGGAAGAAAAGAAGATAAGAAAAAGAAAAACCAGGGGGTTGAAAAAACCCTCTGGTTTTTTATTACTGTAAAAGTTCACCGCCGATTAGGCGGTCTAAGTTCAGGTATTCCAAGTGCGCCCAGCAGACGTTTATTTATAGTGGTACGAGCACTTGTGGGCGCATGAAGGTTTACTGT
>CAJUDX010000059.1 GCA_910584785.1 uncultured Lachnospiraceae bacterium
CCAGCATCAATCACAATCACCGGCTGATTACCTTCCCCTGATTTTACAATTTTCCTCTCTCCTTTAAAAAACCATTCCGTCCCTGACAGACTCACCGCTTTTTCCAAAATACTTTCTGTCTCCAGCGCCAAACCTCCGGGATTCACGGCAATAGCTGCCACAGCAAGCAGCAGGACAAGACCCAATACGCTCTGCCAGAAAAACTCCTTCATGTTTCACCACCCAGATTCCTCACTTTATCGTATGATATCTGCCCTGCTGCTATTCTTTTTTCTTTTTAATTTTCTTTCTGTACTTTTACTCTACCTTCAGGTAATTATAATCCATCAATGCCTCGTCTAAAATATAATCCAAGTACTCCGCCTGACTGCTGTTTCCTGCATAATCCCACCAAAGTTCATATTCCTGGCTTTTCTGCAGAGCGTCTGCAATTTCCACTGCCCTTCCCCAATAGTAATAGCAATTTGCCTTCCCGTAAACCTGAGCCATCCGTTCCATCTGGCGGGGAGTAAATTCGGGATTTTTCACCTTGCTCAACTCATCATAGGCCTGGTTATAAAAAACATTTTCCAGAAAATCTTCACGGTAGCGGGAAAAATTTAAAAGGTTCAAATCATCCTGACCGCTTGCCCTTGCCCAGGAGTCCATTGCCAAAATCTGCGTATGGTACTGGAAACTTCCATTTTCCTGAAAAAACAGCACACCATACTGACAAGGCGGCGTTGAAAGAGAACTGGTCACAATCTCATAAATTCCTGTATCCCCGCCAGCCTCCCATTCGAAATCGCTGTTCATATAATGCTGAACGTGCAAGTGTCCGCTTAAGTACAGCGGCGCCCCCCAGCCAATCAGCATTTCCTTAAGTCGTTCACTATGCTCTATGGTGCAATCATCCACATAAATCCTGCTTTCATCCAACAGATTGTGATGACTCATCGGAAGAAGCATCACACCGGCTTCTGTGGCAAAATTTAATTGTTCTTCTATCCAGGCATAGGTTTCTGTATCAATCATTCCTCCCACCAAGTTTTCATCCCTATACTGACAGCTGTCCAGCATCAACCCCCAGACCTTTTCACTAATGGGATAGACATAACTCAGGCTTTCTTCATCCCGGCTGACCGCCTCATCGTAGCCAAATTCACGGTAAATCGAATAAAATTGCTCTGGGCTGGTCGGCTCTGCCGGTGCCCGCTCCCCCCGAAAGTAACGGGATGCCCCTGTATTATTGATATCATGGTTTCCGGGAATTACTGCTACAGGTATACCGCAGTTTTCAATTTCCTTTAAATATTCTGCAAATTCCTCATGGCTTTTAAGCTCGCCATTAAAGCTGATATCACCAGTAATTAATAAAAGATCCGGATGCTCCTGGATAACCTCCTGGGTAAACGCTTCCATAATTTCCTGAATATAATTTGTCACCTTCCCATCTCCGTGTTCAACCATCTGAACAAAAACAGGATTCCCGTCTGTCAATTCCTTTGCCAGATAATGAATATCTGTAGCAATTAAAATTTTTATCCCTGGAATCTGCTCAAGCTCGGCAAATGGCTGCGTTTCAGGAAACGGGGCAATAATCTCCTCCACCGGGTCCGTCGTTTTTTCTTTTTCCTCCTCATCGGAAGAATCCAGTTCTGGCCCTGGGGATGACAAAGAAGTAGATATCGCTGTCTCCTTTCCGCTGCAGCCTGCTAAAGACAGGCAAAGGATAGAACACACCATAAAAAGGACATAATAACTGCACTGCCATAATCTATTCATTCAGATTCACCACATCCCATATTTCCTTTGGCTCAAATCCCAGTTTCCAGCAGCTGACACCAGCAAGGTCATATTCCCGTATCGCATCCATCTTTAAGCCAAGAGAACGCTCATCTTCCATCCAGATAACCTTGCTCTCTTCATCCTTAATCACTTCGCCATAATAAACGCCAAGATTCTCCTTCCACTGCAGAGAAACCCTGTTACTCTTTACCCAGGCCTTTGCATCGGAAATCCCCAGTGCATCTGAGCTTTTTCCCTCCTTATTTTCTTTCCAAACCCTGGTATAAAAAGGAACAGCATTAATCACCTTTTCCCTGGGAACATCCTTTAAGGTGTCCTTAATTCCATTTCTCACATAAGAAATCGAAGCCACCGGCCCAGCTTCACCGCCGGCATAGTGCTCGTCATAACCCATGATAATGACATAATCTGCCACTGCCCCCTGTTCCTTGCGGTTATAAAAGGCATTATATGGGGCAGGTACATGGTTGTCAATCGAAAGAACAATATGGTTTTTGCGGCAGGACACAGAAAGCTCACGGATAAACTGAATATAATGTGGCCCCGCACTCTCCTTTATACTCTCAAAATCCAGGTTAATCCCATCTAAAGCATAGGTCTGTGCATCCTCCATCAAACGGGTAATCAGCTTCGTTCTGACGGATGTTCTGGAAAATAAAACCTCTGACTGCACATCCGGGCTGAAATTATCAATTAACGCCCAAACCTGAATCCCCTGATCGTGCAGATAATCCACATAAGCACGGTCAGCCAAAGACGTGTAATTCCCCTCATTATCTGTCATGGAAAACCAAGTAGGAGAAATAACATTAATCCCCTTCGTGTTCCGTAAAAGCTTTTGAATCGAGGAATTTCCCTCTGGACTGGTCACCTGGTGCCAGGCCAGACAAACTTTCTGATCCATAGAAATATTCGTATAGACCGGAGCCTGAAAAGTACTAATATAAGTCATCGGATCGGATTCTCCCAGGCGAAGTTTTTCGATATAACCCATATGGCCATCCTCTGTCTGTACCCTTGCCCAATAATCCATGGAATCCAACACCCTTACCCTTACGCCTTCTGCCTGCAAGGCAACAATAGGGCTCTTTATTCCTCCCTTTTCCCGAACTGCACCCTTCCGTTTTACTATCGTCCACATCTCTGGCTCCCACTTCGTACTAACAAAAAGGCGGTGAACTTCATCCTCCACAAACGGCGAAATCCGAATATCGGTATAGGTAAGAATTAACTCTGTAGATAAAAACACGCCATTCCCGGTCTCTAACAGCAGAGGAAGCCCTTTATCGCTTCTTGTATCTGTATTAATATAAACAATACTTTCCGGGAGAGTATAAACTAAAAGCTTTTCCTGTTCATCCCAGTAAAAACGCTCATTTAGATTTTGATTTACCCAGGTAATCGGAAGATATGGCTGTTCACCCTGCAACAGCCCCTTATCTTCCTGCGGCTGACCATCAAGAAAAAGAGCTATTTCATTCCCAGAAACATGGTAAAAATCCGCCAAATCTGATAATTCTTTTGATGGAGCATATTTGACATACGCCATATAACCCAGTCTTCCAATGATATACAAAAGAAAAAGGCCAATAGCAATTAAAATGGGGACTACTTTTTTCATTCCTTTTTATCCTCCGTTCAGGTTTTTCCAAAAACCTTTTTTACACTGCGCTTTAATCGAAATTATACCACAGATTCCGGCAGATGGGGTTTACTTTTTTTTGAATTTTTTGTAAAGATATAGGCGAAATGGCTTCCTGCTCCTTTCTTTTTTTTAATGGTAAATATTGTATATCCCCATCCTGGCACGACGTAAAAAATAGCCCCCTGCAGCCTATTCCTTTTTCTGATACTTTTGCAGCAGGGTTTTATAGTGTTCTAATTGAGCTTTTCTGACCATCTCATCTAAACGCTTTCGGTTTTCCCATGCCTGCCTGGCCTCCAAATCCAGATAAACCAAATCAAAATGAATTTCTGAAAGCTGCCCATCCTCAGTGTTAATATAATCAGCCATATAAACCGCACCATCCTCACGCACTTCAAAAATCCTATACCAGTCCTTTTCCTGCTCGGTTTCTTTACCGTCGATATAAATCGGAACCCCTTTGCTCTGATATTCCTTTAGCTGCTCTACATAGGCACGCCGCTCTTTACGGTTTCGTTTTTTTCGTCTGTCCTCTCCCATCGCTCTCCTCCCTTGCCAGTGTGACCGCACCAGCCTTTATTTTTGACAGAACAACCACTCATGGAATTGAATATATCTGAAAAAGAAGAAGAGACGGACAAGGCCACCGAGGTTTTTACTGTGACATATTAACTTCCTTTTCCCTGCCCGTATACATCTACCTCTTCCTTTTCCAGAAGCCATCCAGCACCCCTACCATCTCCCAATCGATGCTAAACGCATCTGGGGCAAAGGGAAGCTTACTGGCCTTAATCCCATATCTGCGCCAAATCTCTTTTCTGGCCTCTTCGCTTCCAAATACCATAAAAAAATCCCAGTGTTCTTTTCCTTTTTGAAGAAATTCCTTTTGAACAATCACATCGCCCAGTCTCCATTCATTCAGAGCCAGAAGAAAACACTGCCGCTGGCACTGTAAAAACTCCGTCTGCCGCCCCTCTCTGAGCCTCCCCAAATCCAGGATAACTGCTGTATATCCCCCCTGAATGCAGATATTCAATGCCTCTGGGCCTCCCTTATAATAATAGTCTACATCCAGAAGAGAAACCGGTTCCTGGACTTTTCTGCCGCAGGTATATATATGCACCAGCTTTTCTAAATCATCTCTGGGATTCCACGCCAAAAGCGCCGTCCTTTCCTGTTCTACTGCAGCCAGGTAATTTGCCAGTAAAATGGAAAAATGGGTAACACCGCATCCATTTCCCGCCCCCAAAATGCCTACCGTTATCGGAACCTGCTTTTTGACTGGATTTGATAACATCCTCCCCTCCTTTCTGACCATTCACACTCTCCCACAAAAGCTTCAGCCATGTCTGAGCTTCTCCCTCCGGCTGGAAGGGATTGGAAAAAAGCGGAGCCCTCAGCGCCCTGATTGGCCCGACTCCATCTGGCCTCTTGACCCAAATCTTTTTATCCGAAAAATTATAAATCAGACATCCGCGATCCAACCAAAGAGAAAAAAAATCCTTATCCGGGGAATGATTCCACCATTTACCGCCCACCACCAAAAGAACAGTATCCGGCTTATCTTCTCCTGTTTCTCTGTTTTCCCTTCCTTTCCAAAGCCCCCGATCCTGAATCACCACCGGATAATGATGATCGAGAAACCGAGCCTGGCGTCCAAAAAATGGCTTAAGTGCACACCCCGAAAAGCGGAAAATTCCATAGGCATCCGCCGCCCTTCCCTGGCTTTTTTGCAGGCTGTGAAGCTTGGTACAGGGATGGCGCTCCTCGTACAGATTAGGAATCCCCATTTTCCAAAGATAGGCGCAAAGCCCCAAGCTGATATGGGTTGTGCCGACGCCTGGCTCATTACCATACACCGCCACAAGTTGAGATGATACCGGTTGTTGCAGCTTTTCCAAATCCTCTATCAACCGATCGACCGATGTATAGCGACTATTTTTCTCCGGTTCCAGACATGCGGCTAAAATCCGCCCAGCTTCCCTGCTCCACATCTTTAGCCCCAGCATAGCAGGGGATGTATCACTACTGGGATATTCTCCTGTCGCCAGATAAAAAAGGAGGGCACCAATGGCATAAATATCAGTACGTTCGTCCAGCCTTTTTTCACAGCTGTACAATTCAGGAGCAGCAAAGCCTACGGTTCCAAAACGCTGTCTGGACCTATTTGCTTTACTAAGCCTTTCCGCCTGACCAAAATCAATCAGTTTCAGGTTTTCATGGCACACTAAAAGATTCTTCGGTTGTAAATCTAAATGTAGTATGGGTTCTGTACCTGCAGAATGCAGATAATATACCACGCCGCATAGCTGAATCACGTACCTCAGTACGGTGCAGCGGGTCAGAGGTCCCTGACGGCTGACCAGGGAGTTTAAAGAATCGCCTTGGAGATATTCCTCGACGAGGTAGCTGTGTTCCTCGTCCTCTTCAATATCATAAATCACCGGTATTCCCGGATGCCTCAGTTCTTTTAGCATAAGGGCTTCCTTTCGGAAAGCTTCATAGCCTAGGCTGCTTTTGGCCACTACTTTTATCGCCCGGTACTCTTCCAATTCCCGGTGAAGGGCCAGATAAACGGTTCCTGTTCTTCCCCTACCGATTACCCGGCACAGCTGATATTTCCCAGATAAAATGGTGTTTCCAATTGATCCACCTCCTTCTCCGGTATCATCTCTGAAATGATTATACTATATTTTCCATTTTTTTACAATAGGAAATTGCAAATCTCTTACGATTTCTTAAAATTTCTTCATAGGAATTGCTATTTTGTGATATAGTATAGTATATTATTATAGAGGGAGTTTATCTTCCTTATAAAACATTAACCGTCTCTGACGATTTACCGCAAAAATTGTATATAAAATAAGTATTATAACTGCTCCTGTTATCATCACACCTTGGAGTCAAAGGAAATTCGGAATGCCCGGTAAAGCGGAGCAGCTCCTCCGCTGCTTCCTCATATTCCCTATGCTGTTATCGCAGCCCGTCAGATGGCTTTCACCTGACACAAGGAAGTCGCCCTTGCCGCCCGCTTTCATCTTTATGACTTACTGTAAAAGTTCACCGCCGATTAGGCGGTCTAAGTTCAGGTATTCCAAGTGCGCCCAGCAGACTTTTATTTATGGTGGCACGACCACTTGTGGGCGCATGAAGGTTTAGAAACAGAAAGCTTCCTTTTAAAATAGGTTAAAAATCTTAAGATAATCGAACAAAGTGGATGAATTACCCGACAGGAGAAGGAGGAATGGATAAGGATGAAAATAGAACGTATCAATGATAATCAAATCCGGTGTACATTGAGTAATTTTGATTTAAGTGTGCGAAACTTAAATTTAACCGAGTTAGCCTATGGCAGTGAAAAAGCAAAAAATTTATTTCGGGAAATGATCCAAAAAGCTTCAAATGAAGTGGGCTTTGAAGTAGAAGATATTCCCTTAATGGTCGAAGCGATTCCTTTATCGAATGAAAGCGTTATGCTAGTGATTACTAAGATGGAGGACCCAGAAGAACTGGATACCCGCTTTTCCAAGTTTTCCCCCATGTCCGAAGATGAAGACAGCTTACTTGATGACCTGGCAAACGAGCTTTTAGAAGGTGCAGATGGCCTGATGCAGTTTTTAAAAGGTACAGCAGAAGCTGCCAAGGCCTTAAAGGACGGACAAACCCCAACTCCGCCTGCCTTAGAACAGGTTAAGGAAAATCCCGAAGCTGCACCAGTTAACCAATTTAGGGTATTTATGTTTCCTTCCATTGACGCTGCATCTGACGCGTCAAAAGTTGCAACCATTGTCTTTCATGGAGAAAGTATGCTGTATAAAAATCCTCAGTCCGGCCGCTATTATCTGTTAATTCAGCGTGGTGAAGATTCCCTGGAGTTTAGCCGTATCTGTAATGTTTTAGCAGAATACGGTTCAAAAATTCACCAGGACTATGCGACGAGAGCTTATTTTGAAGAACACTATGAAGTAATCATCCGTCAGGATGCCCTGGGTGCCCTGGCTCAACTGTAAAGTTTTTCCCATCACAAAAGCCGCATCTGACGATGCGGCTCTTTACCTTACCTGTTCATTTGCCAATTAAAGCGAAGCTAAAACCTGATTCATATTGGAAACCAGAGTATCACAGTCAATGCCGTGCACCATACAGGCCTCTTCCAGGCTCTCACCCTGTGCCGACGGACAACCCAGGCAATGCATCCCTGCCCGCATCAGCATGGGGGGAATAGCCTCGTGCATCTGCACCAGTTCGCCAATTAACATATCCTTACTAATCTGCATTGTATCTTTCCTCCTTCTATTTGTACTATTCCGACTATAACACCTTTCCGTTCATTTGACAAGATCGTTTTTTGTTTTAATATTTATACAGCCTCCCCATGAATTTCCACTTGAATAATTTCCTGTTTTATTATAAAATAGAGGAAAATCTATTGATAACCCTAAGGAGGTACTAATTATGGCATATGTAATTAATGATTCTTGTATCAGCTGTGGCACCTGTGCTGGCGAATGTCCAGTAAACGCAATTTCTGAAGGTGACGGCAAGTATGTAATCGACGCAGATACCTGCATTAGCTGCGGCACCTGCGCTGGCGCATGTCCAACTGGTGCAATTGAGGAAGGCTGATTTTTCTTACATAAGTGCCTCTTCCATGGGAAGAGGCATTTTTGTTGTGCATTTATCTCCTTTTCTGCATAAACTAATTTAACTGCTTAATGATAATTACGAGGTAAATTCTGATGAAAAAACCCATTATTGCTCTTACTCCCGCGCATAATATGGACAATGATTCCCTTTCTCTTATGCCAACCTATACCCGCGCAGTAGAAAACGCCGGAGGTATACCGGTTATTTTTCCTCTTGAAGCTTCCAAAGAGGATTTAACCGAATTAGCCAACCTGTGCCAGGGGTTTATTTTTACTGGCGGACCTGATCCTCATCCATTTTTATGGGGGGAAGATATCCATAAATGCTGTGGCCCGATTTCTGTTAAACGTGACCAGATGGAACTGGCCCTTCTTTCCATTGCCATGGAACAGAAAAAGCCCATTCTTGGTATTTGCAGAGGCGCCCAGCTGATTAATGTAGGGCTTGGCGGAGACATTTACCAGGATATTGACAGCCAATACCACACGGTCTTTCCCATTGCCCACCAGCAGCCCCTCCCTTCCACCTATACTTCTCATCATATCGATGTGCGGGAGGGAAGTCTTTTAGCAGAAATTTCCGGCACAAGCGGACAGATTCAGGTAAATAGCCACCATCATCAGTCCATTCGTAAACTGGCTCCAGGCATGATTGCCGGCGGAGTAGCCCCCGATGGGCTGATTGAAGAAATCGAGATGAAGGATTATCCGTTTTTCATTGGTGTTCAATGGCATCCCGAATACTTGTACGAAACCGACAGCACGTCCAAAAACCTATTTAAACGTTTTGTGGATGCCTGCTCTTCTTAAAGTGTCTCCTTCGAAAAAATGGAATTTTCGCAGCTGCCGCTTCAGCTTTTCCCTGGCTGTCCCTCTGATAGCTGCGGATAATTTCATCAAATTGTCGAAAACGCTCTTCATCTCTTTCATCCCGAATCCGCATAAGATCTTCCAGTTCCTCTGAAAGACGCGCATTCACCAGACTGCTGATTTCCTGACTTAACTTTTCATTATTAGCTTCAAGAGCATGTCCAATAATATGATTCATAATGTTCTGGAACTTCTCCATCTTTTCATCTTGATCCATCGACAAAATCGAGACCTGATCCGATGATGCCCTTGCCAGCTCCGTCATATCTGAGTTTAAATGTATCTCTGTATGTAGACTTGTATCTGCTTCTAAATGCGCATCATTTCTTACATTTGCAGCTGCTGCAGAAAGATCTTCGGTTTCTGAAAAGGATTCCTTCTCCTTGGTTTGATCTTCTTCTATTAACTCGTTATCCAAAACACTTTCTTCCTGCCTGTCGTTTCGCAGCATGGATTCCCATGTTTCATTTTGTTGTAGTCTTTCCTCCCGCTCCTCTTTTTGCTGTAAGGTTTCTCCGTCACTTTCCCTGCCAATGTCCTGTTCATTTCCCGTTATTCCATTCCTGCGCTCCCAAGCTGAAGGTTTTTTTCGGTTTTTTCCCTTTTTTTTCATTTCGATCTGCCCATCCTTTTCCTTTATTTCCGGCTTATTCTGCATTTTCTCTTCTTCGTCTTTGTCAGCATCTTGTTTATTTTTCTCTTTAAATCCTAGCTCATCTTCCTCTTTCCTCACTGTATTATCTTCAGTTAATTCCTCTCCACCAGGCTCCAATCGATTATAATCTGATAATCGTGTAATCCCTTCAAATCTGCCTTCTTTATCTATTACAAACGAAAAAGACTGATTTTCCTGAAGCGTCCGCGCCATATCTTCTTCCAATATTCCTGCCGCCTGCATAAAGCCCTGATCCTGTGACATTACCTGCTGTAATGCATTTTTAATGGCCTTTAGCTGATATCCCCTGTCCTTTAATTTTTTTATCTGACAAAACAAACGGATATGAAATTCCGTGTAATATCTGTGTCCCATTTCATTCCTTGGAATCGAAAGCCCCAGTTCCTCCTCCCAATACCGCAGGACATGCGTCTCTACATCGACCTTTTTCGAGGCATCCGATATTAGATAACGTATTTCGTTCATTTTCACTCTCCTTGTCCCAGTATTTTATGACCTTAGTAACATATATATGTTAAGCGAAGAAAGATTATGAATGAAAAACAATAAGAAAAAGCGATAAAGCTGAGAAAATTTTCTAACCCTCAGCTTTATCGCCTGAACTATTAAAATTAAATAAAATCAATCAATGAATAATAAGAGAAAATACGATTTACAGACAAGTCACCCTAAGCCGGACCATTCGTTATCAAAACACCATCCGTCATAGTCCCATGCGTTTCCGTTTTTCCATCGTAAGTCCACACGCCATGCAGACCTCTTACCCGATAACGATAGCCTGCCGGCTGATCATCTACCGTAAAGGATTCCGATGCCGAATTTAAGATTTCACCACTGCCAGCCTCATATGTAAACTTAAATTCTTTAACATTAATCCAGTCCTTGCGTCCTTCATCCCACCGGTCAAGGAAAATCTTCATCTGAATTTTCTTAACTGCCACATGCGCTAGTGTATCAGCATAAATGCCAATCGTTCCATAACCTTCATTAGAGATTTCCACACAGGAACTTCCAATATATTCTCCCCGCTGCAAACTGCTAAATGCTTTTGACCGCTTAACCCCTTCTGGTAGCAGCGTGGAAATTTTATTTGCAAACATTTTAGCTTCCAATGCCTTCCAGTTAATTTCCTCACCTGCAAATGCAGTGTTAACAAACATAACCAAGCAAAATATTACGCTCAAAAAAATTTTTAACTTCTTTTTCATCTTTTCGCCTCCACTTTATACTGTTTCTCAGCAAACAAAATTCATTTCACTTACCTATCTCTCATTATTCACTAATTTATTTCCAAGGTTAAATTTTCAACTATATGAATAAACTCATCTTCTTCTATAATTCCCTGAAGATAATAATATGCATTTTCATTTTCAAAGTAGGCACTATATTCCACTCTATTATCATTAAGGCAATTTTTTTGTATTGGAATCCACTTTCCCATCCACTCATTGTAGATTTCCTTATCCTTTGCCCGATCGGAATAACGATTTGCTGAATCATCAACCGGATAGATAACCTCTAGCACATATAAGAAATTTTCCTGATTAATAAATTCCAGTCGGGCATGTCTTTCTTCAATAACTACGTTTGACAATACCACACCTTCCGGAATATAATTTAGTTTTAATACTATAATTCCTAATCGTTCCTTTATTTCAGCATAAGCCTTTTCTAACTGACCTAGTTCTGTACTATAATCCTCCTGATTGTTCCATACAATGTCCCCTTTTTCCTCATTTCTTACCCTGGGACGATATTCATAACTTCTCCTCCCAACCACATCAAGTTCAGGCTTAAATAAAAATATAACAGCCGCCACAGCTAAACAAGCTGCCATCATCCCCACTGTCTTAAACCGCTGAAAAAACAGCACCCTTCTGGCACCCTTCCCTTTGCATAAATCCTTATCTCTATCAATATTAATACATTTTATCTTTTCATCCTTTTCCACATTAAGCTTTTCTTTATCTGTAGTATCTTCTTCATCTTCTCCCTTACCCTTTTCGTAATCCACATGCACCTTTGCTAATTCCTCTTTGCTTGTAGCAATTTCCTTTTTTTTCGCCATCAGCCCTTTTATTTTCCCGAAATCACCACTTGTAAAAATCTTCTGCGACTCATCACTAAAATCTTCCAAAAGCTTGGGCGTTATCTCACGCCTCTTCAATTCTTCCAGCAGATCCTGAAATCCACGGGTAGACGGTATAAGAATCGACGAAAGGGAAATTTTTTCTGGTTCAGAGCATCCCTCCATCTTAGCTACCCGTTCTGCCCATTCCAGCTCTTTTTCCAATTGCGCTTGGTTGAGGATGCAAGTATCTTTGATTAAATGCTCTAAAGAATCATACGGTCGAGGATGATTTTTCGCTTCATTATTATCCACATTGCACCTCATTTAACAATTCCCCTAAAGTTACCAGTGGTTTCAGGGTTGACATTTTATTTTCAGGCATTACTATAATACTATAAGGTTACTTTTGGAGGTCAAGGAATGATGAAAAAAATTATCTTAACTGGCGGTGGAACTGCCGGTCATGTTACCCCAAATCTCGCACTGCTCCCCAAACTAAAGGAGCGCGGCTACGATATCCGCTATATTGGCTCT
Organism: uncultured Lachnospiraceae bacterium; assembly: GCA_910584785.1. GTDB lineage: Bacteria > Bacillota > Clostridia > Lachnospirales > Lachnospiraceae > Caccovicinus. Next base: position 12,231 of record CAJUDX010000059.1, read on the forward strand.
TATCAGGGAATCGAAAAAAAATTGATTGAAGGCGCGGGCATTCCCTACGAAGGTATCTCCTCCGGGAAATTACGCCGCTACTTTGATATAAAAAACTTTTCTGACCCATTTCGTGTTATCAAGGGCTATGGCGAAGCACTGAAAATCATAAAAACTTATCAACCTGATGTACTCTTTTCCAAGGGTGGCTTTGTCGCCGTTCCCGTGGTATTAGCAGCACGGCATTATAAAGTTCCCGCTATTATCCATGAGTCAGATATTACGCCAGGACTTGCCAATAAAATCTGCATCCCCTCTGCTGCCAAGGTATGCTGTAATTTCCCAGAAACCATGCCCTACCTTCCAGAAAATAAAGCAGTTTTATCCGGCTCTCCTATTCGTGAAGAACTGCTAAAAGGTGATCGACTATCGGGCCTGCAGTACACGCACCTTAGCCCGGATCGCCCGGTTATCTTAATTATCGGCGGCAGCCTGGGGTCTGTCAAAGTGAATACTGCAATCCGAGCTATTCTCTCTCAGCTCTTAGAAACCTTTCAGGTAATACATATCTGTGGAAAGGAGCACCTGGATGATTCCCTTATCGGCCTTCCCGGATATGTACAATATGAATATGTAGACAAACCATTAAAGCATCTTTTTGCGGCAGCTGACATCGTCATTTCCCGTGCTGGGGCTAATTCCATTTGTGAACTTTTAGCATTGAGAAAGCCCCATCTCTTAATTCCCCTGTCCGCTGCTGCCAGCCGTGGCGATCAAATTTTAAATGCTAAATCTTTCCAGAAACAAGGCTTTAGTTCTGTTCTGGAGGAAGAAGCCTTAAATGACACCACATTATTAAACGCCATTCATGATTTGTACCACCAGCGCCAGGACTATATTCATGCCATGGAACAGACACACCTTAACAATGCCGTGGAAACCATTTTAGACCTGCTGGATAGCTGCATTGCCTCCAAATCGAAGCATTAGTCCGTAATTCAATACTGCAATGACAACCATATGCAAACCCATTTTTCCTGGTATCAGGCGGGCTTAATTTCCCGCCTGATCCTCAAAGCTACAGCCCATACTTTGGTCCTAATTCCTCCCGAAGAAACTTTCTCGCACGAGAAATCCTTGTTCGACATGCCACCCCTGAAATTCCCAGCTTTTCTGCCACTTCATTTTCTGAAAATCCTTCAATCAAATGCAGCCTGGCTGTAATCTCCAGTTCCTTACTTAAACCAGCCATTGTTGCTTTTACATCTCTGTACAATTCTTCACTGATTACTTTATCCATTAAATCCTGACCATGGCGAAGCGCCATTTCCTGATTTTCAATAAATTCGTCTCCGTCCAATATAATCCTTTCTCTGTGGTATTTTCTAAAATAATCGATGCTCTTATTTCTTATGATGGTTACCAAAATAGCCCGTTTCATTTCCAGGCTCATATCCAGCGGATAATGTTCATAATAGGCAATCAGGGATTCCTGAACAATATCATCAGCATCCTTAGTCGGTACACCATAATTGATTGCCAAAATACGAAGTGGTATCTGGAACTCATCATACATTGCCTGCAACAACGCATTGACATTTTGTTGCATAATTTTCTCCTACGTAAAAATGCCTATAAGCCAGCCTTTATCTGTTTTGCAATCTCCTTAAGTTCTTCTGCTTCTGCATGTCCAGGCCTCCAGGCTACCATAACCTCCCCATCTTCATAACGCGGAATTACATGCAGATGAAAATGAAATACTGTCTGCCCCGCCGACTCTCCATTATTCTGCACCAGATTAAATCCCGTACAGCCCAATGTTTTCTTCATCGCACTCCCAATTCTTCCCCCAAGCAGCAATACCTTTGAAGCATAAACCTCATCCAGATCACATACATCTTTAAAATGCTCTTTGGGCAAAATCAATGCATGCCCTTTTGATGCAGGACCCATATCCAAAATTACACGGAACCACTCATCTTCATACACGGTTGCAGAAGGGATTTCCCCATTTGCAATCCGGCAGAAAATACAGTTTTCATCTCTCATGCCTCTCTCCTCCTTATCCTATGTTTGCTATTTTCGGATGCCTTGGCTTCCGATAAATAAGAATAGCCAATATAAATCCAACAACAACTCCGGCAATATGTGCAAGATTATTCGTTTCCGCACTTCGAAATCCAAGATACAAAGAAATGATAATCATAAGGACCATTTGATGGGTTTTTAGGGTTTCCAATTGCCCTCGATTCATCAGAATAATATAGAATAAGCCTCCAGCAATGCCAAAAATCGCTCCCGAAGCTCCTGCCGAGACAATGGCTTCCTCAATTCCCATGCTCTTTTCCCAGAAGTACCACCCCACCTGAACCAAATTAACTCCAATTCCGCAGCTAAGGTAAAACAGCAAATAGCGTCGCTTCCCCATAGCCTTTTCCATGAAACTGCCAAAAATAAAAAGAATCAGCATATTATTTACCAAATGCCGGATTCCAAAATGCATAAATACAGCAGTCAGCAATCGATAGTATTCTCCATCTAAAACAGCAGGAACAAACATCGCCCCATGCTTTAGCATAAAGGCCACATTCTCTGAAGACCCAGTTAAATCCAGGTATAGAAAATATACAATGTTTACCAGCATAATTCCCCAGGTTACAACATCTTTATCTTTCCAATCTTCCATTCACATGCTCCTTGTGTATCATTTCCAATGCTTCCCTGTATTATCAAACCTAACACTCCACAGTGTATTAAGCTCAACCTAAAAGCCGATCATGATAAAATAATACACCTGTTTTCTGAATTTATCATATCATAATTTGCAAGACTTGTTAAGTAGAATGGAAAATTTTTCAATAGAAGTTCCTAATTTTCCCTTTTTTTGCAAAATTTTAGTAAAAAACAAAGGAAAGATCGGCAATTGTCAGTTTATCATCTCTTTTCAGCGGATAGGATTCATTTGCTTCCAGACGATAATCACCCACCAAGGTTCCATTAGAAGAATTTAAGTCAGTTACTTGATACCTTCCATCTTCCTCATCAATTCTTAAATGAATCCGACTTATGGTATCCTTTTTTAACACATAATCAACAATCCCTTCTTGCTTGCCAATAATAAAAGGAAAATAGGGAATTACAATATCCTCCAGTGAAGGATTAACACTTTTTAATCCATGGCTATCTTCGTTACCCAACGAACACTCTGCCAGCAGTACGGTATCTCCTGCCCCTTTTCCTTCCTGCCCTTTCTCCTCCACCCTCTTTTTAAATCCGTTTTCTCCTTCTTCTTTCTTCGTTCTTTCTAAATTTTCGCTCCATTTTCCCCATTCTGTTCTATTTTCATTCCATTCTTCTCCTGCTTCTCCCCATATCATCGACTTCTCTTCCCAATCCAGTTCGTACTCCGCTTTCCCTTCTCGAAGATACTCTTCCTCAAAGCTTTCTTCTTCAAAACTCATCTGCCATTCTTCTTGTTCCGCCTTTTTCTTATCCTTCATTCTCTTATCTATTCCAGGAATATTATCATTTTGTTTTTTCTTCCAAAAATAGAAAAGGATTCCCAATGCCACACCCATTTCAAATGCAATCCATCCTATTCTATACTGGTACAAGCCCGCCCTGCCGGCATATAGCCATACCATCCCTGGACCAGCAAACAAAAGCCCTGCTGCTCCAACGAGTGCCTTCCCTTGGATACTTCCGCTTTTCTTAACTTTTTCCTTTCTCTCTTTTCTTTCGCCTTTTTCTTTTTCCTTCCCCTTCCCTTCCTCATCCCATTTTGCCTCAATCTTCTTTTGTTTTACTTCTCCATCTAACTTTATTTCCCTTATTTGCTTTCCATCCTCATTTTCTCCCTCTGTCCCAGTGCCTTCTCTCCGTTTTCCCTTTTGACCCCGCCGTATTATTTTCAGCAAATCTTCAATTCCATAATAATCCTTTTGGCTTTCTTGATACAGCCTATACGCCAAAACCACAGATTCATTATCTTTATGATCCGTCTTTTTTAACAGATACTGCAAAAGCTTTTCCATCGCTTCAGGAAAACTTTTTTCATAACCGGGAACATAGCAAAGCCAAACCTGATAGGATTCTGGATCAACATAAATATGCTCTGGTTCAAGCAAAAGATTGGATTCGGTAAGAAGGTAATCCTCAATTCGTTTTAACACAGCACCAATTTCCACAACCAATGTGCTTAACTCTTCTTTTCGTATTTCCCGAAACTCCAGAATACGGCTTAACGGTTGCTTTGAAGTAATTTCATAATAAAAATACCTTCCTATTTCCTCCTGCTTTATCCGAAATTTAAGCAGCCCTTCAATGGAATTTCCTGTAAGCATACGGATTTCAAAGCTTTCCTCGTCGTCCTGACCGGCCTCTAAAATCAAATAATTATGGCGCATTTCCCTCTTGTAACTTACGTTCATATCTCTCCTCCAACTGCTTTAGTGCTGCCATCATCCGTAAAAATTCCTCCGGGGCATAAACCCGGTTAGAAATCTCCAAACTCCATGTTTTCCCCCTTTGCTGACCACTATACTGCCCTTTTATCCGCAATATTCCCTTATCCAGCTCCAGTTTCTTCCCTTCCATCGAAAGCATCAGCCCAAAGTTTTGTTGTATCTGTGCTTCTATCTCCTTTTCCCGTTCATCCTCGTCATGGCGCAGCTGTTCTACGGCCTCAAAAAGCTTCATCCCACTCTTCGTTTCATCATGAATCCGATAAGCCTGCTGAATTAAAATCACCATTACCATACAAAAAACAGCCATAACATATGCCATTTCCACTGTATAACTCGCGGAAAACCACCATCCCGTTTTATCCTTATTTTTATTCTGCTCCTTTGCCAAGGCACTCATCCCCCTGCATACTAAACCTTCCTATTCCATCCACTACAACCCTGCCAGATAAACACTTAGAGGAAGAGTAAATACCAGAAACGGCAGCTTTTTCTTCCGGTAATCCTTTCCTGCCATCCTTCCCCATAGTAAAAACACCAAACCAGAAAAACTGCTAAAAAGCAGCGCAGAAAAAAATAACAGCATATTTTTCCAAAAGCCAAGATAAATCCCGGTAATCACAAAGAAAATCCCATCTCCCTCTCCCAGGGCACCCCCGCTGCATTTGCTGATAATTAAGAGAACTACGCCAATCAAACTCCCCATCCATAAAAAACTCATTTTCGTTCCTACTGCCATCCCTTGATACCAAAACGCCGCCGGCATCTGATCCATATTTACGGGAAACACCTTCTGGCAAATCTGCGAGGTAAGAAAATGGACAAAAAAGAATAAAAACACCCACCCGGAAACTGCCCTTTTTCGCCCATCCTGCCAGGCTGCCATCACCACATAAAGAATAAAACTCAACCTATCGCCTCCCTATCAATCATTTGACTCATAATCACAATTCACCTTCCTTTTTTCCCACTCTTCTTTCTCTCTTTATTTACCGCAGCAATACGAACATCCTCCCAAGTGCTCTACTTCTGACAGTTTTACTGCCTGAACATAAGCGGTAATTGCTGAACATGATACATCCGAATGATACCGGCTGCCGCTTTTCATTATAAATACGGAATCTCCCTCCCCTGCTCTGCTTCCACAGACAGCACAAGGGTAATACTTTCCACCGCTCTGATTCCTCATCTCTGAAATAGATCCAAGTTCCACCGTCTGCAGCCGGTTAGCCAGATAATGACAGTCCCTAGAGCGATGATATCGAGTAGAGCTCTTCCCTATATAAACTACCTCCTCTTCTTTGTCTGCCGTTTCCTCCCCTTCCTCACGCTCCTGACCATCCCTTCCTATCCAGGCCCGGCGTACACTTCCCGAAGAAAAGGACAGGGAATTTAGTCCTATAAGAGAAAACGGCATCTCCATCTGATAATCAAGATGAAAATCCACCATTTCACCATCGCGCAAAAAATCAGAAGATAAAAAAGACATTTTCCCCATACCCTCCTGAGAAAACATCGTTTTTGCCAATGCCTGCCCGCCAATCCCGGCAGCACCATTAACAAGTCCAAGCAGCAAATCCTGCTTCCACTCCCCTTCTTCCTTAGGAAGTTCTTCTCCCTGTGTCAGGCAGTATTCAAGATAAGCATACTGGCAGAGTCTTTCATTTACCGATTCCAGCGCTGCCTGAACCTGGCGCTGCCGTTCCATCATGCGAAAGGGAATCATCATACAAACAATTGCAAAAATAAAAATAGACAATGCCAATGCTGCTTCCACCGAAACCGACCCACCAAACTCCTTTTTCCGCCACGACTTTTTACCCATTGCTTTACTTTTTCTCACCTTTCACTTCTCACAGTGTTTTTTGTCTCTTAATATTTCCTGTGCATTAATTTTTTCTGTTTTTTAATATTTTCTGTGCATTAATTTTTTACACTCTGAAAGATAAATGTCCACACCCTCTTTTCACCCATCCAAAGTGCTTTTCCATGAGATTCCCGGACTTCGTACTTGGAGAGAAAATTACACTTATAGCATCGGTATCGTGGATTACCTCTTTAGCCGATGAAAAAAGGGCATGGACATTCATCTTCCAGAGTAAAACCTATAAACCTTCATGCGCCCACAAGTGGTCGTACCACCATAAATAAAAGTCTGCTGGGCGCACTTGGAATACCTGAACTTAGACCGCCTAACCGGCGGTGAATATTTACAGTAACCTTCATGCGCCCACAAGTGGTCGTACCACCATAAATAAAAGTCTGCTGGGCG
>CAJUDX010000060.1 GCA_910584785.1 uncultured Lachnospiraceae bacterium
ACTTATCCAGCCTCTGCCCTGCTTCATTTTCTCCTATTGTTACGGACTGCATCTTAACCTCTTTCCTGTAGCTTTTTTATCTGGCATCTATCCTGTAATGATTCTATTCGGCATCTATCCTGTAACTATTCTATCTGGTATCAATCTAACTTTCCCATCACATCGAAATATCCTTCAATAATTGTATGGTATAACCCAGGCTTCCATCGTCCTCATACTCTTTTTCTGGCTTTAGCGAAGCAGCTCTCTTAAACAATTCTTTTTCTTTCGTCAATATTTTCACATGCGGGTCCAGACGATGGCTGCGGAATAAATCATTTAAAAACCTCTCTGCCTTATCCACCGCAAGTTTAGGATTTGAGCAATAACAATACACACCTGTCGGATGGATAATTACCCCATCCATCGGCATAATCTGTTCCTTAGAAGTAAGAATTAAATCATACAGCACCGAAACCTGCCCTTCATACACCGAGAGCTGCTCATAGAAGCTGCGATTTGGCGTACGATATTTTATCGAGGCCAAAAGTGGCGCAGCCACGTTTGCTGTTGGCAGTGCCGATAAAATCGCCATTACTGTTAAAATATTTTTCATGGCTTCCTGATCGGTAAAATGTCTGGCGCCAAGCTGGATAAGGATTGCCGCAATACCAAAGAAAACTTTGCCGATTTCAATGTTCTGATGAGCATTTCGATAACCGTATTCCCCTTTTTTCTTTCCTTTCATGTGCTGTTCCTTTTTCTTTATTCCATTTATCTTGTTATCTCGCTAAATATCTTTTTCCTTTACCTTTTACCCTTTCTTCTTCCATCCTTTTCGCCCATATTTTGCCGCCTGCATCAATTCATCCCACGCGGTCAGCATCAGGGAATGGGGAAGAAGCTGGCATAACCAGTAAAAAGATTTCATGGTCAGGCCGTAGACCGAAACACGCTTTCCCATCAAGCTGTCTTTGATTGCCAGGCGCACCACTTTTTGGGGATTAGCCATAGCTAACTGCTTATAAGCCGGCATTTCCCCGGTAGTTTCGGCAATCTCAAAAAACTCTGTATCTACCGGCCCCGGACAAACTGCCGTGACACAAATTCCCCGTTCCCGTAATTCCTGGTGTAATGCCTGGCTGTAGCTTAAAACAAAGGATTTTGTTGCCGCATAAATGGCAAAACCCGCCTGCGGAAGAAATGCCGCAGAAGAAGCATACTGGATAACCCGGCTTCCCTTTTGCAGATAGGGAAGGACAATATTCGTGACCGCACATAAAGCCTGGCAGTTTAACTGCACCATCCCCATTTCATCAGAAAGGGCAACCTTTCCCACCTTCCCGATTTTTCCAAATCCGGCAGCATTGACTAAAAATACCACCCTGGGCTTTTCTTCCTCCAGAGCCAGTTTAAGTTTTTCCAGCTGAATCCTGTCCGTAATATCCAGGGGAAATAAACGAATTTTTGCTGGAACCTGTCCGATTAACTCTTCCATCTTTTCTTTTCTTCTGGCAAGCAGCCAGATTTCATCCAGTTTTCCGCCAAACCGATCGGCAAGCTGGATAGCGCTTTCCCTTCCCATCCCGGAAGAAGCACCGGTAATTATAGCTATTTTCATCGTCTTTTCCTCGTTTCTGTCCTTATTTTTCTTATCCATAGTTACACTCTCTAACGTTTCTGCTTTTTATGCACATTTCGAATGGTTTTTTTCTTTTTTCCAGATTTTTTTTCTTTTGACGTATTGTCCCTCTCCTGCTTATTCTGCCTTCCTTTGGGCCGAATTAAACATTTGGGGCCAAAACCAATTAAATCTTTCCGCCCGGCCTTCATTAATGCTTCTTCTGCCAAAGCATACAACTTAGGGTCGCGATACTGGATCAATGCCCTCTGCATCGCCTTTTCATGCGGGCTGTCAGGAATATACACCTTTTCCATTGTCCTGGGGTCAAGCCCGGTGTAATACATACAGGTCGAAATCGTCGACGGTGTCGGATAAAAATCCTGCACCTGCTCCGGCATATAGCCCAAATCCCGGATATATTCTGCCAGCTCCACAGCTTCCTTTAAGCTGCTGCCCGGATGCGAGGACATCAGGTAAGGTACAAGATACTGTTTTTTGCCAAGCTGACCATTGACGGACTGATATTCACGGATAAACTGCTGATATACCTTATTTTTCGGCTTTCCCATCCGCAAAAGAACTGCGTCTGAAACATGCTCCGGCGCTACTTTTAGCTGGCCACTGACATGATGGCGGCAGAGTTCCCATAAAAAATCCCGGTTCTTGTCCGCTAATAGATAATCAAAGCGAATCCCTGACCGGATAAACACTTTTTTTACACCGGGAAGTTCACGAAGCTTCTTTAACAGGGCTATATAATCCTGATGATCCGCCGTTAAATTCCGGCACGGTTCAGGAAAAAGGCATTGTTTTTGGGGGCAGGCCCCGTGCTCTGTCTGTTTATCGCAGGCAGGAAAACGAAAATTAGCCGTAGGCCCGCCTACATCATGAATATAGCCCTTAAAGTTCTTATCCTGAATCAAAAGCCTGGCCTCATCCATCAGCGATTCATGGCTTCGGGCCTGGATAATCCGTCCCTGATGAAAGGTCAGTGCACAAAAACTGCACCCGCCAAAGCATCCCCGGTTGCTGGTCAGACTGAATTTAATCTCCTCAATTGCCGGTACGCCCCCCGCTTCCTGGTAAGAGGGGTGATAGGTTCGGGTGTAGGGAAGGGTGTAAAGATCATCCATTTCTGTTGAACTCAAGGGTTTTGACGGCGGGTTTTGGACAATATAGAGGTTATCTCGGTAGCCCTCCACAAGACGTTTTCCGGTAAAGGGATCTGTATTGCAGTATTGCTGATAAAAACTTTCCGCATAGGTTTTTTTATCCTTTTGCAGCGCAGGAAAATCCGGGAGAATCACAGCATCATAAACCGAGTCCAGGCTTTTGGTTTTATACACTGTACCATCCACAAATGTGATATCCGAAACCGCCAGCCCGCTGTCAAGTGCCTGGGCAATCTCTACTATCGAGCGCTCACCCATCCCGTAGGAAAGCAGATCTGCCTGGGAATCCACCAGAATCGAATGTTTTAACTGATTTGACCAGTAGTCATAATGCGCCAGCCGCCTGAGGCTTGCCTCAATCCCACCAATAATGACAGGTGTTTTTTTGTAGGTTCTGCGGATTAAATTGGAATACACCACCACAGCATAATCCGGTCGTTTTCCCATCACTCCGCCGGGGCTGAACTGATCTTTTTGACGTCGTTTTTTGGACACGGTGTAGTGATTTACCATAGAATCCATATTTCCTGAAGAAACCAGAAAGCCAAGGCGGGGTTCGCCTAAAACCTGAATACTTGCATCGTCCTTCCAGTCTGGCTGGGCAATAATTCCCACCTTAAACCCATGCGCTTCGAGCACCCGGCTGATAATTGCCGTGCCAAACGAGGGGTGATCCACATAAGCATCGCCGCTGATATAAACAAAATCGCACTGTTCCCACCCCCGTTCTTTCATATCTTTACGGGAAATCGGAAGAAATTTTTTTCCTGCTTCCATGCTGCTTTGCTGTTTTTCCTTTCTGATTTTTCTTTTACTGTTCAAAAATATATTTTCTTAGTTCCCTGTTTTTGCCCTGATATTTATCAGTGCCTTTAAAAATGAATTTAAAACCATTCTTCTCTAAAACTTTATGCGAGGCAATATTTTCTTCTAAGACTATACCATATAGTTTATAAATTTGAATAATCCTCCCACCTGTGATTTTTCAATTATAACACTTTTGCATTGTATTTTCCACTATAAAATATAAGGCATAGCCGCCGCCATGCCCTACATTTTCTATCATTCTAATACTCTCTCCGTTTTCTCTTTCTGTACTTTTAATTTATTTTGCTTTTTATACAAATGATTACGCTCTTTGCATAATTTTTTCATACGCTCCAACTGCGCCCGTACTCCCTCCAAGCAATCCGGCTCTGCCTTACCAATACTCTTCCATCGTACCCTGTTCAAAACAATAGATAAAGAGTCTTTGTTTATCTGGATTGACAATCCAATCTTTTTTGATGATTTCTACTTATTTTTAATCACTTCTCAGTGCATCAATCGGATTTAATTTCGCTGCCCGGTTTGCCGGCATATAGCCGAAAATCAAACCAATTCCCACCGAAACACTGAATGAAATCAGCACTGCTCCCGGCGTAGGCACTGCATTTATCCCCATCAGATTCCCGGCAAGCCCGGTCACTCCGGCGCCCAGCAATATCCCAATAACACCACCAATCGAACTGGTCACTGCCGCTTCGATAACAAACTGCTGCATAATCGTTCCGCGCTTTGCCCCTAAGGATTTTCGGATGCCGATTTCCCTTGTCCTCTCGGTCACGGAAACCAGCATAATATTCATTACGCCTACCCCTGCCACCAGAAGGGAAATTCCGGCAATACCGCCAAGCATGGCTGACATCATGGCTATCTGTTCATTTAAAGAATCCAGCATTTCACTGTTTGCTGTCACACGATATAAATCATCATTCTTATAAATTTCATAAAGGAAGTTTTCCAGAAGTTCCTTAGCCCTGTCCGTATCGTCAATGTCCGCGGTCGCAAAGGTATAATTGCTGATATCTGCACTCCTTGCCATCTTCACCGCGATACTGTAGGGCATCCATAAAAAATCGTCCGTTCCGCCCTCATCCAGATCGTCATCATCCTGACGCTCGACTACGCCGATAACCTTAAACGCATAACCATTGATCTTAATCGTTTCCCCTAAAGCGCTCTGAGTGTCGCCAAATAATTCCTGTGCGACATAATAGCCAACCACACAGACCTTATTTCGGGAAAGGATATCGGCATATTGAATATTGCGCCCGGCTTCCAGTTCATAGTTTTTCAAATCCAGATACTCTTCCGAGCAGCCACTAATCGACGTGGATGTCAGAGAATCATTGCCCTTCTTTAAGGTTGCCATCAGACTTACATTCGGACTCATCTGGGCAAAAATATCGGTATTTTTGCTGTAAAAATCATAGAAATCATCGACCTCCGCCTTTCGGGAACTTAAATTCGTCAGGCGGACAGACATCTGATTTACGCCCATGCTGGCAAAATTTTCCACAACGGTGGACATATAGCCATTGACCAGGCTGACCAGGATAATCACGGAAGCCACGCCGATAATAATGCCCAGCATGGTTAAAAATGAGCGCATTTTATTGCTCCAAATACTTTTTAATGCCAGTTTAAAGGATTGCAGCATAGTCGTTTACATCTCCATCAAAATTAATCTTTCCGTCATGCACCCGAACCACCCGCCGGGCTTCTAAGGCAATGGAACTGTCATGGGTAATCATAACAATGGTATTTCCTTCTTCATTCAGCTGTTTTAAAAAATTCAGAACTTCACGGCTGGTTTTGGAGTCCAGTGCTCCTGTCGGCTCATCGGCAAGAATCAGGGAAGGATCTCCCGCCAGTGCGCGGGCAATGGAAACCCTCTGCTGCTGCCCGCCGGAAAGCTGGGAAGGCATATTTTTCCACTTTTCCTTTAAACCTACCCGGTCAAGAGAAGCTATGGCCCTCTCCCTGCGCTCACTGGCAGGAACGCCCGCATAGAGCAGAGGAAGCTCAACATTTTCCAAAAGATTCAGTTTGGGAAGAAGATTGTATTGCTGGAAAATAAACCCGATCATCTTATTTCGTATTTCTGCCAGTTCATCGTCCTCCATATCGCTGACATCCTCGCCGCCCAGGAAATATTCGCCGGAAGTGGGAACATCCAGCGCGCCGATAATATTCATCAATGTAGACTTTCCGCTCCCCGACTTTCCCACGATGGCAACAAATTCTCCGCGATGGATTTCCAGGCTGATCCCGTCATTGGCGCGAACCTCTTCCTCTCCCATCTGGTAAATTTTCTCAATATTCTTCAATTCAATCAATGGAACGTCCAAATTAACGGATTCTTCCATACCCACAGTTCTACCTCCTCGTTGTTTTCTTTATGTCTAGCGCATACCGCCAGGACCGCTGCGTCCGCCCATGTTACCGCCAGGACCACCCATGCCGCCGGGTCCGCCCATACCACCGGGCATCATAAATAGATTGGTATTATTTTGTGAAGATTCATCCACATAAATTTCCTGGCCTTCTTCCAGTCCGCTTAAAATCTCCACATACTCGTCACTAATCAGTCCAGTTTCTACTTCCACAACATAAAAACCTTCGGGCGCCCCACCAGATGAACCTTTTTCCGATGATGAATGATTTTTCTCCATATCTTTATTATTTTCTGTCTGCGCTCTGCTGCCATCGGGCTTTTCACCATTTCCAGCCTGCATCCCGCTGCTATCCGGTCTTTCACTGCTTCCAGCCTGCATCCCGCTGCTATCCGGTCTTTCACTGCTTCCAGCCTGCATCCTGCTGCTATCCAATCTCTCACCGCTGCCAGACTCCCCCAAAGCGGGCATTTCGCCTTTTACATAAACCCGGTTTCCGCGCATCAGGGAATCTACAGGAATAGACAAAACATCCTGTACTTCTTCTAAGATAATCACACCATCCACATTCATTCCGGGAAGGAGGTTTCCGGTCTCATCCATGGTTACTGTTACCGGATAATTCGTAACGCCGTTTGAGGACGTGCTCTGCAGACTTACATTAGTCACCGTCCCGGAAAAAGTTTCCTCTTCAAAGGCATCTGCCGTTACCACAACCTTCTGTCCTACCTTTACCTTCTGGATATCCAGTTCATCAATGGACATCTCAAAGGTAAGTGCTGACAAATCGTAAATCACTGCCATCACAGTGCTGTTGTTTGTATTCCTGCTGATATTATCGCCTAATTTGGAGGTTTTGGTGATAACCTGACCGGAGATAGGCGCGGTTATCGTATAATTTTCATAAGAATCTTTTGTCGATTCTACCTTGTTTTCTGCGCTTTCCACGGATTCCTTAGCCCGGTCTATACTGTCCTCATAATTTTTTAAAATCTTTTCTGCAGATTCTGCGGTAATCTGAAAAATCGGTGTTCCTTTTTCAATATACTGCCCTTCCCGCACCAGAATCGTTTCCACTTCCACGCTCGATTCCAAATCAGCAGCCATTACTGTATTGATTTTTGGCGAAAAGCATCCTTCTTCTGCACAGAGCATACCATTGACCATGGCAGTGGCATAGGTCTGGGCCGTAAGCCCACCTGGATTAGCGGCATCAATTGACACATAGCGAACCAAGCTTCCGCCTGCCAGCACCTCTTCCATGGCACTGACCGAGGTAACTACGCCGCTGACGGCTTCTCCGGTATCGGTAAGTGTCAGAAAAGCTTCCATCCCCTCTTGAATAGCTTCTGCCTCACCAGAAAGAAAAGGAATACGGATTTCCATGACCAAATCGTCATAAATATCACAAATCTGCGCATTGGCGCCAATCTTATCTCCCTCTTCCAGATGAAGTTCTTTAATATAGCCGGATTTCGTGGCCTTATAGGTATTCCCGCTTAGTTCTGCCTGAATACTTTGATAATCTTTCACTGCACTGGAATAGGTTTTCTGCGCCCTGCTCAATGAATTATTTGCTGACTGGATTTCCGTTTCCATCGAAGTTGCGTCAATCTGGTACAGCACCTGCCCCTTTTCAACCTGATCCCCTTCTTCAAATTCTGCAAAAATAATCTCACCTTCAACCAGGGAGGTAATCGAATAGGTATCCTTTGGCGACAGCGTTCCCGAAGAAGATAATTCCGAAGTAATATCCCGGCGGACAACCATTGCCGTCCGGTGCTCGCTTACCTGGGCAGATGCTTGAACCGACATCTGGTGCTGGTAATACCCCCATCCTGCTCCGCCTGCTGCCAGTGCAATAAGTAAAAAAGCCATCACCGCTTTTTTTCGTTTCCGCTTTTTTCGTTTCTGTTCCTTACTGCTTATTTTTTTCTCTTGTCTTGTTTTTTTCTCTTGTCTTGTTTTTTTCTCTTGATTTGCTGTTTTCTGCTCCTTATCTGCCGCTGTCTGTTCCCTGTTCTGCTCTGCCATGATAGCCCTCACTCATCATTATTCTCTCTTTATTCATTGTTAATCTTCCACAAAGTCCGTTACCCGATAGGTAATATCTCCGTCTTCACCCTGGGATGAACCGCTGCAGATCAGAATAACATCATCGCCCACCTTTACTGTTCCGTAGATTGAAAATGCAAACTGAAGATCGGAGGTGCTCAGACTGCATTCATAGGAATCACCGTCATCTGTGGTCAACGTAACAGCTGTCGGCGTCATCACATCCGATGCGCGGTAGTAAATATTAGTGATTTCGCCGCGCAGAACGGTCTGACCGCTCATGCTGTCGGATTGGGCAGAATAAACCCAGACAGTTTTTGAGGAAGCATTATAATACATCACCACATAGCCGTTTTCTTCCTGGACTGCCTTGATCTCTGCTTTGGTTGCCGGCTCGCCGTCCAGAAAAAAGCTTGCTTTATCCATAAGAAAAGGAAGCTGAGAAGCCATTGTCCGGCTTTTGGTCACAACCAATGGGCCTTTTACAGAGGTATCCAACATTTCCAGGGGATTAATCTCCCCGTCGCTGCTCAGGGTTAAATCCATGAACGCGCCGTAAATTTGCTGAGAATTTTTAGGTTCTGTTTTTAACAGATTATAGAAAAGGTTCAGACAATTATCTTCCGTCAATACTTCATCCGGCTGCAGGCCTTCCAGTTCCTGGTTTAACTCCAGAGATTGGAACTTGGCAATCCGGCTTCCATTCTGGTTCCCGGTAAAATCCTCATTCGTATAGCCAAGGACAGCCAGAACAGCATTTGCCGCATCCTGCAGGGTTATGTACTCTTCCGGTTTAAACTTTCCGCCAAGAAATCCCTTCATCCATCCCTGCCTTGCGGCAATGCGGATATAAGAGGCATATTCATTCTCTGCGGGAACATCGGCAAACACCGATACCCCAGCCGCAACACTTACGGTTTCCCGATAGGAAGAGGCACGAACCAGCATGGCAGCAAACTCTGCCCGGCTGACCCGGCGGCTTCCATTAGAAAGCTTAAAAATCCCGGTTAGTTCAATCACCCGCTTGCGCAGATCGTATTTACTCGAAGCAAAAGCATCCATCGGATACATGGTTGCTGCTGTTGTAACAATTAAAAGGGAAGAAATAATTGATTTGAAATGCATTTTTGTTCTCCTCTCTTTACCTGTACCTATGTTCTTATGGTCGAAATGCAGCCTGATTTTTTCTGTCTTTATTCTCTGGTGTAAAAGCACATTTCCCTTCACAACGATGTCTGACCCAGAACAAATCCATGCGAACTTTCATTATTCAGGCATTAGTTTAGCATTAGATTGTGTTCATTTTGTGATAAAGAGCGGAAAAAGGAGAAAAATTTTCCTGACCAAAACAAAGATTATCGGACACCATTTTCCATAAATGAAAAAACCCTATGCCGATACACTCAGCATAAGGTTTAAAATATACGTTATATCACATCTATCTGACACATTTCCATCGCTTTCAGTGCATTTTGATGACTTTCCGGGGTCACACCAGCACAGCAGGAAGCATTTACCTGGATCGGAAGTTGCGGATTAAACGCTTTGATTAACATGGCATTGGAAATCACGCAGATATCAGTGCAAAGGCCCACCAGTTCAACCGAGGAATAGCTTCCTTGAGCAACATATTCTGCACATTCCCGGCTTCCAAAAGTTTCTTTTTCAAATCGATGTCCCTGGATATCCGCTAATTCCCGGCACAATTCCCATCCTTCACTCCCTTTCAGACAATGCTTTACCGGAAGTTTCCTACCCTCCAAGGTATCCAGGTAATCAAATCCATGGGTATCCAGCGTGAAAATAACCTCATCACCAGCAGACAAGTACTCCTGCACTCGTGCAGCCACCTTGGGAACTATTTTCGGGGCTTCCTTCGTCCCCAGGCTTCCATCAATAAAATCCTTCTGCATATCCACAACAATCAATAAACGAGCCATTGGTTCTCCTTATCTTATCATTTCTTCATTTAATTATTTTGTTCTTTCTTCATCCCAAACGCACATAATTCCTCGTGGAATGCCCTGCGACAGGGATAAATCGCCTTATATGTTTTCATAAGTCTTTGCTTTCCTGGCAATGTCCGTGCTAACTCATGAATAAATTCTTCCGTATTTTTCCTGGAAAACTGCAAAACCATCAGGTCAGCCTGTTTTAAAACTGTACTAAATTCATCTTTTGCCTGCAACTCCCATCACACTTATACTTATAATTTCATCCATTGTTTCACGATTTCTATGGAAACTTTGGAAGCGTCTGCAATATTTTCTACAGAAACACCCATCGGATATAATTTCTTTACTGAATGTTTCTCTTTTTTGCGGCTTTTTCCTCTACTTCTCAGACAGCTTCTTTTGCTACTTCTCTCTTTAACCTCTTGTGATATGCCCCCTGAATATCATTATAGATTCCGTCCGTCAGCACATTTCGTATTGTGATATCTGGAAGAGCAGATTCTGTTGTTTCCTTATTTTCTATAAACCTTCATGCGCCCACAAGTGGTCGTACCACCATAAATAAACGTCTGCCAGGCGCACTTGAAATACCTGAACTTAATCCGCCTAATCGGCGGTGAACTTTTTTGCTAATATTATACAATGCCTTTGAATTTGTTTCAAGTCCTTCTGCGGATTTCGTCACGCATCTGAATAAGCATCAAATCATGAGAGCCTTGTTAACGGTTTAACATAAGTGCTCAATAAAACAACGTCTATAAAAAATTTCGCAGTTCTTATACAACGATGATAAGAACTGCGAGATTTATCAGAAGATTAACCATTGAATAGTATGAAAAATGTCTGCAGGTCGTATAAAACTTTTATTTTTTGTCAAATAGTATTGGATTTACTATAGTTATTCATGATATTATGAGAACTAGGAAATATTTGCTGATAAAATATTCCTGTCAATAAAAACATTAATGTAGGATGATTGCTCAAAACTTTTGCCAAACTATCTTATTAACTATTCCGACATAAGATTGTATGATTTTTACTACCTTGCTGCTCACATTCAAGTCAGTATAATCAGGAACAGGAATACAATTATCACCATTTTTCACCATCTCTACAGCCAAATCAACAGATTGTAGCAATGTACATTCTTCCACACCTGCCAAAATAAAGCACCCTTTATCAATCGCCTCAGGACGTTCTGTAGAATCACGAATACAGACAGCAGGAATTGGATAACCAATACTCATGTAGAAACTACTCTCTTCCGGCAATGTACCCGAATCAGATACAACACAGAAAGCATTCATCTGAAGACAGTTATAATCATGAAAACCAAATGGTTCGTGTTCAATAACTTTTTTATCCAGTTTAAATCCTGTCATTTCTATCCTTTTTTTGCTTCTTGGATGACAGGAATACAATACAGGCATATCATACTTGACAGCCATGGCATTAATGCCATTAAAGAGATGAAAAAAACTCCTATCATCATCAATATTTTCTTCACGGTGAGCACTTAATAAAATATACTTCCCCTTCTTAAGCCCCAATCGCTGATGTACATTAGAATTCTTAATTTTATCCAAATTGGCTGTCAAGACTTCAGCCATAGGGCTTCCTGTAACATAGATTCTTTCTTTAGGAAATCCCATACCAATAAGATAACGGCGAGCTGCTTCTGAATACGGCAAATTTACGTCGGATATAATGTCAACAATCTGTCGGTTCTCTTCTTCAGGAAGTTTGGGTGACATAGATCTATTTCCTGCTTCCATGTGAAAAATAGGAATATGAAGCCGTTTAGCACCAATAACAGAAAGACAAGAATTTGTATCTCCCAGTACAAGCAAACAATCGGGCTTCATATCTCTCATAACTTCATAACTTACAGCTATAATATTTCCTATCGTTCTGCCAAGATTATCACTTGCAACATTTAAACTTATATCTGGTGCTTCCAACTGTAAGTCAGAAAAAAACACATCATTAAGCGAAGCTGAAAAATTTTGTCCGGTATGAACAAGTATTGTGTCCAGATATTTTCTGCACTTATCAATAACACATGCCAATCTGATGATTTCTGGGCGAGTTCCCAATATAATCATGCATTTGATCCGTCCATCGTTTTTCCAATTTATAGGTTCACCTTTTATATTTCTCCATTCCATAATACTATTCTCCTATACTTATCCATTACCTTTATTATACTCATATATGAATGAACTAACTGATTTATCGGCAACCCTTGTTTTTTATACAATTTTATTCATTTTCCTTCTCTTAACACAGGTTCATAATAAGTTTCTGGACATTCAGGAATAAAATTTTCATTTGCCCACATTATTGTCACCAATTTTTCTGTTTCGGAAAGATTTTCTATTGAATGTGTCCATCCAGGTACCATTATAACAGCTTCGATCTTATCGCCAAAAACTTCAAATTCTACAATTTCCCCAGTTACAATATTTCGTTCTCTAATTAAACCATGTCCACTTACAACAATAAACCATTCCAATTTTGTCGAATGCCAGTGTTCTCCTCGTCTAATATGTCCAGGTGCGCACACATTAACTGAAACTTGTCCTGCTGACTGTGTATGCAAAATCTCAGTAAAGGACCCTCTAGAGTCAACATTCATCTTAAACGGAATGGACATCTTCTCTTTTGGTAAATAGCTGATATACATTGAATACAGCTTTTTCTCAAAAGAACAAGGGGTCAAATCTGGAACCATAAAATTCTGTGGCTGAATCTTAAAAGAATCGAGAAGTTCTATAATTCGCCTTAACGTTACTTTGTGAGTAACTGGACAATAGCAGTACTGACCATTATCTATCGGCCTTGGAGTAAGACCATCATATTCAATCCCATTAATGATTTGGTGTGGTGTTGGATACTCACACCGATGTGGATGACCTTCCATTGCATCCAAAAGCTCCTGAATAAGATCATCCACAAAAAGCAGTTCCAGTTCAACGTTTAAGTCATTAATCTGAATCGGTAAATCATGAGCATAATTATAACACCAAGTTCCTACAGCACTATTGTAATTTGGTTTTACACCGCGACCAACAAGATTGGGATAGCGATAAACATAAATAACTGCACCAGTTTCTTTAGCATAGTCAAAAAATAAATTTTCTCCAGCAAGCTTGCTGCGTCCATATTCACTTTCACCGTACCTCCCCGATAATGTAGCCTGAAGAGAACTGGAGAGCATTACAGGACAAGTATTATTATATTTTTTTAGTGCATTCAATAGCTGACTGGCAAATCTAAAATTTCCTTCTTTAAATTCGGTTGGATTTTCAGGCCGATTTACACCGGCCAAGTTAAACACAAAATCAGCTTTAGCACAATATTCATTAAGCAATTCCAACTTACTATCTTTATCATATTCATAAATCTCGCCAATACTCAAATTGGGTCTTGTGTGATTTCGTTTGTCAGCCAATGTTTTTAGGAATTGAACTACATTCCGTCCAAGAAAACCTGCGCTCCCGGTTACTAACACATTCATACTCTTCTCCTCCATATTTAACTTTCTATTTTCTTCATGATAACCATAAGGAAAAGTAGTTTTAAACTTCTATTGTATGCGGGCGACCTTCCAGTTCTTCCTTCACATAATCTGTGGTCATAATCTTCCTCACCACACCATCTACATCCAATCTATTCGTATTATGACTCGTGTAGGCTTCGTCAGCTTCTGTCAATACCTTACCTTCAACATAAAACTTGTCATAATTCAGACTCCGTCCATCAGGCATAATCCTGAAATAATTTCCCATATCGGTAGCTCTTAATCGTTCTTCCCTTGTCATTAACGTTTCATATAGCTTCTCACCATGGCGAGTACCAATAATCCGAATTTCTGTTTTATTAAAAATCTGCTGTACTCCTTTTGCCAAATCACTAATCGTACTTGCATCGGCTTTCTGAATAAAAAGGTCGCCTGGCCTTGCATGCTCGAAAGCAAAAGTAACCAGTTCTACTGCTTCGTCTAAATTCATCAAAAATCTTGTCATATTTGGATCGGTAATCGTAATCGGTTGTTTATTTTTAATCTGCTCAATAAATAGTGGGATAACTGATCCACGGCTGCACATAACATTACCATATCTCGTGCAGCACAAAACTGTTCCACTTCTTTCAAATGCTGCCTGCGCTCTGGCAGCTACAATCTTTTCACCTAAAGCTTTAGTCATTCCCATAGCATTGATCGGATAAGCCGCTTTATCTGTTGAAAGAAATACTATTCTCTTAACCTTAGCCTCAATCGCAGCCTGAATAACATTATCCGTACCAATAATATTCGTTTTCACAGCTTCCATCGGAAAAAATTCACATGAGGGAACCTCCTTCAGCGCAGCAGCCGAAAACACATAATCCACACCATACATAACTTCTCTGACACTTTCTATATTCCTAACATCTCCAATAAAAAATTTAACTTTATCAGCATATTTAGGATAAATGATTTGAAGATGATGACGCAACGCATCCTGCTTCTTTTCATCACGAGAAAAAATACGGATTTCTCCAATAGAAGATGGTAGAAAATGCTTAAGAACAGTTGTTGAAAATGACCCTGTCCCTCCAGTCAAAACCAAAGTTTTGTCCTTAAAAGAATTGTTGATATTCATTGTATTTTTTATCTCCTTTTTTGTTCATTATTTGTATTACTGAGGTTAAACAGATTACCCTATCTAACTCCTCTTCCATCTCCAGGCAAGAAAGGATTTTCACCAAAAACTTGTATTTAGACTTATGTAAAAAAATTCAAACCTACTACGTACTATGTGATCGTTATATTTTACAAATCTCTACAGGTATATCCATATCACTTAGTTCCTTCTTATAGATTTCCATAAACTCATCAGTAACCCCCATATATTTCCTATCTATTCCAAGAGATCTATATTTTTGCTCTCCCAAATTATGTTCCTTGATAAGTTCGATTTTAAGAATCTTATTCTTGTACTGTGCTATTAAGTTCTTTACTGCCTTACGATTTTGGAGTTGATCTGTATATGTACCAATCACTGGTATTCGAATAATCACAGGAACTATATTGCCCTTACCTTCCCAATTTAACAACAAATCAAGATTAGAGAGATACAAACTAAGATCACCAAATTCAACTTCTCTGCAAAGCGTATCATCAATAATCTTCATATCAACATAAAAAAAATCAATATAATTTAAGGCAATCATCAGGTTGGTTGTTGGAATAAATAAACAGGTTTCTACCGCAGTATGAATATGCTGTTCATTAAGCTTCCTCAAAACAGGCTTAAGTTGATTAATCTGAAGCAAACACTCGCCACCGGAAAATGTCACACCGCCAGGAAGCATCTCTATTTGTTCAGAATTAGTGATACCCCAATTAGACTGTTCAATCTTTCCTCCATAAAACACTTTATCTTTCAAAACTTCCATTAACAGCTCATCCGCTGTCATGTATTTTCCATATATTCCCTCAATATCATCCTTTATATAATTTTGCTGCTGAGCAATTAAATTTTCTGGATTTGCACACCAAGGACATCGCAAGGAACATCCTTTAAGAAACACTGTTGTACGGATACCAGGACCATCATGGAAACTAAATCTCTGTATATTTGTTACAAGAATTTTATCATCCACTTTTACTATCTCCATAAATTTTTCCAAATTACGTTGACTTTTGCAAAATTTTACAAACTATGATTTTAGCATTCTTTATAAAAAAATCGTCTCTTAAAATTAACAGTAATATACTATATATTACAGCACCACAAAAAATCATTATTAGCGTATTAGTAGCCGACTCTTCTAATTTTCTGCCCATTATTATAAGACCTCCAAGCATAATTCCGCCTGAAATTAAGTAGTTCCAACAGGATATAAATACCTTTTTCACTAAAAATTCTTTTCTAACAAACCAGAGCTGAACAAAAGCAATCACCATTTCTGCTGCAACAGAAGCAATAGCTGCTCCTATCGATCGACTTAAAGGAATAAGCATAAGATTAAGAATTAAATTCACTCCAGCTCCTATAAGCACAGTAAATGTAAAAAGATTTTGACGCTTAGTAGGAATCAAATACTGCATACCTGTAACATTATTAATTCCTATAGCAAGAATAAGGAAACTTAAAATATTAAGTAATGGAATCACTTTATCAAATCCTTCTCCAAAAAACCAGGGAACAAAATTTGACGAAACACCAATAAGTCCAAAACAAAGCGGAATTCCTAGAAACCAAACAAAACGATATCCACGATACATCAAGGAGTTAACGATTTCCATTTCACCTTTCTCATAATAAAAGCCAATTCTTGGTATCATTACTGTTCCTAAAGCGGTAACAATAGTTAAAACCATTCTTGATATCTTTATTGACTGTTCATAATATCCATTCTCAAAAACATTTTGCGTAATCAGACCAATCATCGTTTTGTCCAAAACTGTATAAATCTGCATCGCTATTGTTGGTATGAATAAAGATAGCACAATCTTTATTTTTTTAAATGGCTTAAATTCTTTCCAATTCGGTATTCCCACAAATGCAGGCAAATAAGTCCACAAAGAAAGATTACTTAAGAAATGAAAAAATACTACGCTAAACACATAGCGATTTAAGTGATCTTTAGTTTTAACTGCAGTAAAAATAAAAATTATATTAAGCACTCGAAACAGCATATTTCGTATTGCTGTTTTACCAAATTCCTCCATTCCCTGCAACAACCACGAAATATCTATCGTTACCGTAAACAAATTAATGAGCAAAATAAAATATATTCTTCGATTTTGCTGTAAAAATGCAAAGGGAATATAAATCATAATAACCATTATGCTTGTCATCATCTCAAGAAATTTTGTTTCCCAAAACACTTGTGTTCGTTTTTTCTTATTATCTTGCACATACGATATTTCCCGTTGACCATAAATCGTTATACCAAGCACAGCAAAAAGTAAAAAATAGGAAACAATAGATTCCGCAAAACTGAAACTCCCAATCCCATCAGCCCCAAGAACCCTCGATAAATATGGAGTTGTCACAAGAGGTGTTATTATTAATAACATCTGATAGCTTAAATTATAAATATAGTTTTTCTTAATACTCTTTTTTTCCATATATTTCCTCTTATTTGCCTATATTCATCTTTAAAATAATATGCTAAAAGATTAGTTATCCCTCTCCCTTTCTTTAGCTCTTTTGATAAGGTTATTTTTGTATTCTTCTGGTAGATCATTAAAATATGCGCTGAATCCCCAAACTCGAACAATCAAGTTAGAATATTTTTCAGGATGCTGCTTTGCATCCAATAGCTGCTTATAGGACAATACATTAAACTGAATCTGGAAAATCCCTGCTTGGATTCCTCCCAAAATAAGCTTATTAAATTTATTTTTGTTGTTTTCTATCAAATTCTGTTGAACAATTACATCGATTACATTTGCATTAGCACTAATACCCGAAAATATCAATTTTGATTCAAAATTCATTATTTCGGTAATCGGTTCACCTTTATCTCTGGATATATGTGTAGAAAATGGCTGATTACCTCTTCTTCCGTCAAGTGTAGGTCCAATATTCTTAGATACGGTAATATATGCTGGAGAGCTTAATCCAAATTTGATTTTTCCACCAAACCTATTCCTATAATTTTTCAATTCTATCTCCGTTGTTTTTATTATTTGATTAGTTAAATCAATTGCTTCTAAAGAATCTGTGCCAAATCCATTATTATTTCTATCAAACGGTGAAACTCCTTCACGATAATTATGGTCAATAATATCCCGAATCTCCTCCAATGAATATTCTCCCGTTTCAAAAACAAAATGTTTAATATTTATCAACGTATTCACTGCTGCGGACATACCAACAGTAAGTAACCCATAATTATTATATTTTGCTCCTCCCTCTGAAATGTCGATATCTAATCCCATCAGTAATGACATCAGAGGATCTCTTTCCCATTTAATTTCATCAACACTAGTTTTTTTCTTTTCTACATCATCATGCAATTTTTTGTAATATAGTTTTAAAACATCTTCATAGCTTTTACAAGAGATAAACTCTGGATCAGTAATCATTTCATTTGCACATTTACCATATTCAAGATGAGCAAGGTTATTTTGCTCTAAGGAATTACCTATGGAGAGTGGTTCCCAACATGCAGATACTCCATAATTATACGCGTCACACTTATCATAACCAAATTCCTGCAATAGTGGAATAATAATATCATCATTAGAAATTAAAGGACTTCCAATTCCTGTGGAAATACAATCTATTGCAGCAAACAATAAATCCTCAGGTATATTTTTACTTACTCTTAACAGTATTTTGGGATCAGGAAGTCTGATTTCCTTAAGACACTCAATAAAAAGGTAAGTATACCGGTTACAAAAATACGATCCATCTTCCTCCAATCCTCCTAACAAAATAATTTGTCCAGTATCTCCTTTCATTGTGCTGCTTTTAAACTCATATTTTTGATGCAACGTAAGCAAAAAATCCTTTATCAATTTTTTGCCATTTTGAGGTAATTCATATGCACTTAATACTTTATCTAAACGTCCCAAACCTACAAGTCGATGACCCGTCTGCCAAAGTAAGGAATGCCAAAAAAGAATTAACTGAAGAGCTTCTTCTAAATTTGAAGGTTTTTTTATTGTAATCCTTGGATCATTAATTCTTTCTATAAAATGATTAATGGCTTTTATTGTATCATTTTCTTT
>CAJUDX010000061.1 GCA_910584785.1 uncultured Lachnospiraceae bacterium
GACCTACACCCTTAGCAGGGGCGCCTCTTCGGCCTCTTGAGTATTTCTCCGAATTTACCATTTCCATATGATTGCATTTCATGGACGCGCCATCAAACGCATTGTTTATTATACATAACCAAATTTATTTTGTCAACTATTTTTTAAAATTATTTTAATATTTTTTTATTTCCTTTGATGTTCTTTGATACGTTTTTTAAAAACATCTATATTCTAATTAAATTGATTGATCTTTTCCTGAATCTGATCATGCACAAGGGCCGCAATTTCCTTAGTTTTCATCCCTGAATAATCTTCTGGGTAAATTGGGTCAAGAAAATGCACCTGTACCTTTTCCTTTCGAATAGAAGGAAGATCAAAAGGACGAAAACAATCAATTAAAGCGACAGGAACAATGGGACAACCGGCATTAACAGCAGTTTTAAATGTTCCTCCCTTAAATGGAAGAATGGTATTTCCTTCCCCGCTCCTGGTTCCTTCTGGAAATATAATATAATTTCTTCCACGTTTAACTTCTTCTGTTACCTGACGGATAACCTCCATGGAAGCCCGAATATCGTCCCTGTCAATCCCAATTCCCCGCAATAAGGCTACAACCTGTTTAACTAAGATCCATTGTAATGCTTCTTTTTTTATCACAATCCCAAATGGCCTGGGACAGCTTTCAATCAGGGCCAGGGAATCAAATAACCCCTGATGATTGGGAAAAAGAATAAATCCGTTTTTTTCAGGAAGTTTATCTGCTCCAAAATAATTTACCTCAACACGTCCTGTACGATTAATAATTTTTACCAGACGATGTAAAAAAGCATAACGCTCCTCTTCTGTATGAGAATCATCAGCCCTGCATAACCTGCAGAGCTGATAAAACCATAAGGGAAGGCGGTAAATATTTCGCAGCACCATGTAAACAATTCTTTTCATTTGTCCTATTCCTCTGTGCTGTCTTTTTCTTCTCCATCCTCTTCCTTTGTGCCGCTGTCCCTTACCTTGGCAATACTGGCAACTTTAATATCCGATTCCGGATCAATATTCATTAATTTTACACCAGAAGTATTTCTTCCAATAATGCTGATATCACTGACAGCCATACGAATAATGATTCCTTCATTAGTAATCAGCATCACCTCCCGGTGATCGTCCACCAGTTTGGCCCCGATTAGACAGCCCGTTTTTTCTGCAACCTTATAGCAAAGAACACCTTTTCCTCCACGATTCTGACGCTTAAATTCGTGAATATAGGTTCGCTTGCCATAGCCCTTTTCTGAGGCAACCAGCAGACATTTACCCTGGCTTATGGTTTGCATTCCAATAATTTCATCGTCATCTTCAAATTTCATCCCAATAACACCCATAGATACGCGTCCGGTAATTCTAACATCCTTTTCGTGGAAACGAATACACATCCCCTTCTTCGTTGCCATAATAATTTCTTCTGTATTATCGGTGGTTTTTACTTCGATTAGTTCGTCGTCTTCTCTAAGTAAAATCGCCTGTAGACCAGTCTTTCTCACATAGGCATATTCCGTAACCGATGTTTTCTTCACCATGCCCTTTTTGGTCGCCATAAATAAAAACTGGCTGTTTTTATATTCTTTCACGGGGATGACCGCAGTAATTTTCTCATCAGGCATCATTTGTAAAAGATTAACAATAGCAGTTCCCCTTGCCGTTCTTCCTGCTTCTGGTATCTCATAAGCCTTTAAGCGGTACACCCGTCCTTTATTGGTAAAGAACATGACATAATGGTGGTTAGTGGTCATAAAGAGATCCTCGATATAATCTTCCTCAATCGTCTGCATCCCCTTGATCCCTTTTCCGCCTCGATTCTGTGCTTTAAAGTTATCAATGTCCATCCGCTTAATATAACCAAGATTTGTCATGGCAATCACGGTATCATCATCCGGGATCAAATCTTCCATCGACATATCATAGTCATAACCAATACTTGTTCTGCGCTCATCGCCGTATTTATCGGAAACAATCTGAATTTCTTCTTTAATTACGCCTAAAAGCTTTTTCTCATCCGCTAAAATACCCATCAGTTCTTTGATCCTTGCCTGAAGTTCAGCATATTCTTTTTCCAGCTTTTCTCTTTCCAAACCAGTCAATGCACGCAGGCGCATATCAACAATCGCCTGAGCCTGAACATCACTTAAGTCAAAGCGTTCCATTAAACGCTGCTTGGCTTCAGCCACATTCACCGAACTGCGAATAATATGGATAACTTCATCAATATAATCCAGAGCCTTTAATAAGCCTTCTAAAATATGTGCACGTTCCTGCGCCTTATTTAAGTCGTATTTTGTACGCCGGATAACTACATCTTCCTGATGTTTTAAATAAAATTCCAGCATCTGTAAAAGATTTAGCACGCGGGGCTGATTATCCACCAAAGCCAGCATAATCACACCAAAGGTATCCTGAAGCTGGGTATGCTTGTACAATTGATTTAACAATACATTTGCATTTACATCCCGGCGCAGTTCAATGCAAATTCTAAGACCTTCGCGGTTTGATTCATCGCGTACATCCGTGATCCCGTCAATTTTCTTTTCCTTTACCAGTTCGGCAATCTTCTCAATCAGCCTGGCTTTATTGACAAGATAAGGAATTTCTGTAATAATGATCTTATTTTTTCCATTGGGAAGGGATTCAATATTGGTCACTGCGCGAACTTTAATCTTTCCCCGCCCAGTACGGTAGGCTTCTTCAATGCCGGAACGTCCCAATATCGTGGCTCCTGTAGGAAAATCCGGTCCCTTAATTATACCCATAATTTCTTCCAGATCCGTAGCCCGATCTTCATAAATCCGGTTATCGATAATTCGAACGACAGCATTGATCACTTCTTTAATATTATGCGGGGGAATATTCGTCGCCATTCCCACGGCAATTCCTGAGGTGCCATTACATAAAAGATTTGGAAAACGCGCAGGAAGAACGACAGGTTCCCGCTCTGTCTCATCAAAATTAGGAACAAAATCTACCGTATCTTTATTAATATCCGCCAGCATTTCCATGGATATCTTACTCAACCGCGCTTCCGTATAACGCATGGCAGCTGCCCCGTCGCCATCGATAGAGCCAAAATTTCCATGACCATCCACTAACATATAGCGGGTGGACCATTTCTGTGCCATATTAACCAGAGCACCATAAATCGAACTGTCACCATGGGGGTGATATTTACCCATCGTATCACCGACAATACGGGCACACTTACGATGCGGCTTATCTGGACCATTATTTAACTCAATCATGGAAAAAAGAACACGGCGCTGTACTGGCTTTAAACCGTCCCTTACATCAGGAAGGGCACGGGATGCGATTACACTCATAGCATAATCAATATAAAATTTTTCCATGGTCTTCTTTAAATCTTTATCATGGACTTTATCAAATACATTTGGTTCCATATATTCCTCCATTCTGTATATCATCATTTAGCGTGCTGCCTGAATCATACCAGGGCAACACATGAGAAGTAAAGAATTGACCAGTTAAATATCTAATGTCCCAAACTTCGCATTGGCTTCGATAAATTCCCGCCGCGGCTCTACCTGATCTCCCATTAAGGTGGTAAAGGTCAAATCCAGCTCAGAAGCAGTTTCATCATCCATCGTCACCCGGAGAAGAACCCTCCGATCCGGGTCCATGGTCGTCTCCCATAGCTGCTCGGCATCCATCTCTCCAAGCCCCTTATAGCGTTGAATTTTATTATTACTGTCCCGGCCTACCTCTGTTAAAATTTCATTTAATTCCTCAGGGCTGTAGGCATACCAAATTCTCTTATTCTTCTCCAGTTTAAACAGAGGCGGCTGTGCCAGGTATACATAACCCTGTTTAATTAATTCCGGCATAAAACGATAAATAAAGGTTAAAAGAAGGGTACTGATATGCGCCCCGTCCACATCGGCATCGGTCATTAGAATAATTTTATGGTAACGCAGCTTTTCGATATCAAATTCCTCATGGATTCCCGTACCAAAGGCAGTGATCATTGCCCGAATTTCCGCATTTGCATAAATCTTATCCAGACGGGCCTTTTCCACATTTAAAATCTTCCCTCTAAGAGGTAAAATCGCCTGGTTTGCTTTATTTCTGGCATCCTTTGCCGAACCTCCTGCCGAATCTCCCTCAACAATATAAATCTCACAATTTGCCGGATCTTTATCTGAACAGTCAGAAAGCTTTCCCGGAAGGGACATAATATCCAAGGCTGTCTTTCTCCGGGTTAATTCCCTGGCTTTTCTTGCTGCTGCACGAGCACGCTGGGCCAGCACGGACTTTTCACAAATTGCCTTAGCTGCTGCAGGATTCTGCTCTAAAAAATAGGTAAGCTGTTCACTGACAATGGCATCCACCGCGCCCCTAGCCTCACTGTTTCCCAGCTTTTGTTTTGTTTGGCCTTCAAACTGCGGCTCCTCAATTTTTACGCTGATAATCGAGGTAAGACCCTCACGGATATCCTCACCAGCCAGGTTTGTTTCACTCTCTTTTAAGAGCTTATTTTTTCTCGCATAATCGTTAAATGTTTTTGTCAGAGCATTCTTAAAACCAACTAAATGCGTTCCTCCTTCAGGTGTGTTAATGTTATTGACAAAGGTATAAATATTTTCAGTATATGAGTCATTATGCTGCATCGCTACCTCAACATAAACCCCGTCCTTTACACCCTCACAGTAAATCACCTGGTCGAATAAAGGCGTTTTTCCACGATTTAAGTAGGTTACAAATTCCCGGATTCCACCTTCATAGTGAAAAGTTTTTTCGTGTTTTTCTTCACGGTTGTCCCGTAAAATAATCTTTAAATTTTTAGTTAAAAAGGCGGTTTCCCTGAGACGAATCTTTAATGTATCATAATCAAAAACGGTTTCTTCAAAAATCTCCTTATCGGGCAGGAAATGTACCTTTGTCCCATGCTGTTCCGGCGGGCACTCTCCAATAATTTCCAGATCTTTGATCGTTTTTCCGCGCTCATAGCGCTGACGGTAAATATTTCCTTCCCGATAAATTTCCACTTCCAGCCATTCCGATAAAGCATTTACCACCGATGCACCTACACCGTGCAGTCCGCCGGATACTTTATAACCTCCATTGCCAAACTTTCCCCCGGCATGAAGAATGGTAAATACAACCTCTACCGCTGATTTTCCTGCCTTTTTCTGAATATCCACCGGTATTCCCCGTCCATCATCAAGAACTGTAATCGAGTTATCTTCATTTATGGTAACATCAACCACATCGCAGAAACCAGCCAATGCTTCATCGACAGAATTATCGACAATTTCATAGACCAGGTGATGTAAACCACGGACAGAAGTACTTCCGATGTACATTCCCGGTCTCTTTCTGACCGCTTCCAGTCCTTCTAAAATCTGGATTTGTTCTGCTCCATATTCTGTACCCATAGTGATCCTCCTCGTTAATTTTCCCTGCAAATCTGTCCCTCCGTTACCTTAAACACCCGGTTTAGCGGAAAACGGTGTCCGACAAAATCATCCAAACCTGTACAGGTTATCATCGTTTGAATTTCATTAATGCTGTTCAGCAAATGATTTTGCCGGCTGGAATCTAATTCCGACAGCACATCATCGAGTAATAAAATCGGATAATCATGAATCAATTGCTTGACCAGATTAATCTCCGATAGTTTTAAAGAAAGGGCAGCTGATCTCTGCTGTCCCTGGGAACCAAATTTGCGTATATCAATACGGTTGATAAAAAAACTCATATCGTCACGGTGCGGCCCGGCTAATGTCGTCTTTTGCTTTTTATCAGACTCCCGGTTTTTTTTTAGGACAGACAAAAATTCCTCCGGCTGTACATTTGGTTCATAATAAAGAAATAAATGTTCCTTTTTTCCTGTTAATTTTCCATGAATATCTTCAATCAGCTGGTTCAGCTGATCTATAAACTGCTTTCGATAGTCCATCAGGGGAATACCATGGCGGACTAGCTGTTCATCCCACACTTCCAGAGTAGATTCATACTCCGGCCGAAAGCTTAAATCTTTTAAAAGCTTATTTCTCTGAATTAAAATTTTATTATAATTTACTAACGCATGTACATAGAGCTTATTCACCTGGCAAAGCTCCAAATCAAGGAAACGCCGACGCTCAGAGGGACCATTTTTGATAATATTTAAGTCCTCCGGGGAAAAAAATACGACATTGGCAATGCCAAACAGCTCACTTGCCTTTCGTATGGAAATCCCATTGACAGCAATTCCCTTGGGCTTATTTTTCTTTAAATGCATATCGATCCGATAAGGAACATTTTCTTTTTTTACCTGAAGCTTAATATGTGCCTCATCCTGTTCAAAACGGATCAATTCCTTATCCCTTGAAGCCCGGTGCGATTTTGTTGTACAGCACACATAAATCGCTTCCAGTGCATTTGTCTTTCCCTGGGCATTATCTCCATAAAAAATATTGGTCCCAGGATCAAAAGCTACCTGCAGAGAGGGATAGTTTCGATACTGCAAAAGCTCCATGGATTCAATGATCATCTTCCTTTTTCCCTCAATCAGCTTATTCTTTCCTGGATACAGATGGTCTGCCCATGAAAATCCACAGTATCACCGGCATAGAGCTTCTTTCCCCGCTGCATAACCACTTCTCCATTTACCTTTACCTTTCCCTCTTCGACAGCGTACTTTGCTTCCACGCCCGAATCCACCAGACCTGCTGCCTTTAGCGCCTGACCCAATTTAATGTATTCTTCCCGCAATATAATGATTTCCATTTCTTTCCTTTCTTAAACCATCATCCCACTTGATTTGAATTTCTTGACCTGTTTAAAATCCATTCGTTATACCGACGCTGTGTTAAAATTAACAGGAAGAATCAGGTAAATATAACTTTGATCCTCATCGCGGATAAAGCAGGGGGATTTTGGGTTCATCATATGCAAATCGATTTCTTCGTCATCAATCACCCGTAGCGCATCAATTAAAAACTTTGGATTAAATCCAATCATTATATCCTTTCCTGTTTTATGAATGGAAATTTCTGCATTCATAGAACCGAAGCTGGAATTAAGCTTAAGCTCCATCGTATGATCCTGGATATTTAAAATTAAAGGCTTTTTATCATTTTCCCGGATTAAAATTGTCGCACGTTCAATACAATCTAAAAATTCTTTTTTATTCACCGTTAATTTTGTCTCATAATCACCGGAAAGCATTTGGTTAATGCGGAAATACTCTCCTTCAATGAGCCGGGAAACTACAATTGTTTGGTCAAAAGCAAATAAAATATGATTTTGGCTGAGAAAGAGTTCAACTTCGCTTTCATTATCTCCGTTTAAAATCTTACTAATTTCGCTTAATGTTTTACCAGGAACAATGACTTTGTAATTATCATAATTTTCTTTTAACAGAATTTTCCGAATCGAAATCCTGTGTCCGTCTAAGGATACCACCTTTAATTCATTTCCATTTACTTCAAATAATTCACCTGTCATCATTTTATTGCTGTCATTAGGAGAAATGGAGAAGAGAGTTTGGCGGATGACTTCTCTTAAGGTAAACTGGGAAAGCCGTATAGAATGCTCCCGTTCAATATAAGGAAGATAAGAAAATTCTTCACTGTCCCTGCCCTGAATTTTAAACACAGAATTGTCACTTGAAATAACTGTATTCAGCATTTGATCCGATTCAATCATAATTGTAGCATCAGGAGAAGATAATTTTCGAATGATTTCTGAAAATATCTTTGCATCTAAGGCAATTTTTCCTTTTTCTAAGATATTTCCTTCTATTTTTGTCTCAATTCCAAGTTCCATATCATTTCCGGTTAATTTAATTTCATTTCCAGAAGCATCAATTAAGATACATCCTAAAATGGACATGGTTGTTTTGGAAGAAACCGCTTTCAGTACAATATTAATGCCATTGAGAAGAGCGTCTTTTTGAAACGATAACTTCATGTTGGTTGATAACTTCCTTTCTCTAAAAAATCAAAATATAAAAAATAAATAAAGATAATTTTCGTCGTAACCGTCGTAGGGACTGTGGGTTTGTGGAAAACCCTAAAAAACATTGAAATAAAGGAAAAATCAGCATTTAACAGGGCTGTGGAAAACCATGAAAATAATTCTTAAGAACTTAAGAGTTTTCCACAGGGGTAAATCGCTCGTATAAGAGCATGATCTTATGCACAGGCTGTCCACAGCAATGTGCACGCTCTATTGTGGATTAATTTTCTTTTTTAAAATCTCGACGGTGTTTCTTAAGCTGTCGTTTTTGGTAATGTCTTTGGCGATTTTATCTGCACCGTGAATAATCGTTGTGTGATCCCTTCCGCCCATATACTTTCCGATTAACTGTAAGGGGGTAGTGGTCATATTTCTGCATAAATACATTACAATTTGCCGCGGAATGACGATTTCACGGTTTCTTTTCTGAGAAGCAATATCTAAGGGAGTGATCCCAAAATGATCGGCAACGACCTGCATAATAGATTCTGGTGTAATTTCCCGAACGGCATTAGGCGATATTAAGTCTTTTAAGGCTTCTTCTGCCAATTCAATGGTAATCTCTCTGTTTGTTCCCAGTTTGGAAAGGGCGACAATCTTTGTCAGGGCGCCTTCCAGTTCACGAATGTTGGATTTAATATTCGTGGCAATGTATTTAATTACTTCATTATCAATGTTATAGCCTTCCATGTCTTCTTTTTTACGCAGAATAGCCATACGGGTTTCATAGTCCGGGGACTGAATATCTACGGTCAGACCCCATTCAAAGCGGGAACGGAGTCTTTCCTCCAGAGTTTCAATTTCTTTTGGCGGTTTATCTGATGAAATAATAATCTGTTTTTTGGATTCATACAGGGCGTTAAAGGTGTGGAAAAACTCCTCCTGTGTGCTCTCCTTGCCAATAATAAACTGGATATCATCGATGAGAAGGACATCGTTGTTGCGGTACTTTTCCCGAAATTCTGTGGTGCTGATATTGTTTTTATTACGGATGGCATCAATAAGTTCGTTCGTAAATTTTTCTGAGGTTACATATAAAATTTTCGCCTTGGGGTTATTATTTAAAATAAAATGGGCGATAGAATGCATTAAGTGTGTTTTGCCCAGCCCCACACCTCCATAAATAAAAAGAGGATTGTACACCTCGCCCGGAGATTCGGCGACAGCAAGAGAAGCGGCGTGGGCCAGGTTGTTATTTGCACCTACGACAAAGGTATCAAAGGTGTATTTGGGATTCAGGTTTGCGTTTTGAAGGGTCTGCGGGCTGATCTGAGGCGGAAGGGAAGCAGAAGATTCCTGTTTTTTCTTCTGCGGAAGGGTCTTTTCCGCTTCTTCTTTAGAAATAAATTCCACTTCACTGCCGATTCCCGTCTTTTCTTCAATGGCTATTTTTAGAAAAAAGCCATATTTTTTCTTAATATAGCCAATCATGGCACTGTCCGGAACCATAATGGTTACTTTTTGTTCATCTGCCTGGTAAACCTGAAGAGGAAGCAGCCAGGTGCGGTAAGACACATCCATAATATCATGCTCTTCCTTTAAATAAAGTAGTATATCACGCCAGTTTTCTCTTAATTTCTCGATCATAGATAATCTCCTAATGTTAGGTAGGTAAATAGTAGAAAAAAGTATAAAACCCCAATCTATCGTATATTTTACCTTAATTGTAAACATTTTTCAATAAAAATTCAAAAAATAAGAAAAAATTTTGTGGATAACTTCGTGGAAAAGAGGAGAAAAACTGGATTTTTCAAGCATAAGGATCAGGTTGTCCACAATAAGCAGGAAAGACAAATAAAGATTTCCACAGGAAAAAACGCAGTATTTTCTGGTAATTTTGGAAAAAGAATGGGGAAATTTCGTGGATAGTTTTTGCTTTATCCACAAGTTATAAACAAATTGTGGATAAAGTGATATAAGAAAGCAAGGAATTGGGGAAATCTGATTAAGTAAAGTATAGAAAAAAGAACAAGAAACGAGATTGACGAGAAAAAGCCTTTCCTTTATAATATAGGGCGTAACATGCATTGTATCTTTAAAAAAAGAACAGTAGCAGGAGGTAGAAAAATGAATAGGACAAGTAAAGATACTCGTTGGCTTACCAGTGTTGCACTGATGGCTGCTATCGTAATCCTTTTGGCGAATACGCCTTTGGGTATGATCCAGCTTCCGATTATCAAGGCGACAACTGTACACATTCCGGTTATTTTAGGTGCCGTTTTACTGGGCCCTATAGCGGGAGGAATTTTAGGTGCTGTATTTGGCGTGTGCTCGCTAATTAGTAATACCATGGCACCTACCCTGCTTTCCTTTGCCTTTTCGCCGTTTATGAGTACTACGGGAGTTTTAGGAGCGGTTAAGGCGTTATGGATTTCCATTGGCTGTCGGGTAATGATTGGCGTGGTGTCAGGATGGTTTTGGATACTGATGAAAAAGCTGAAGGTTAATTCCGTGGCTGCGCTTTCTCTTACGGGTTTTATCGGCTCGATGACCAACACCGTTTTTGTTATGGGCAGTATTTATTTGCTGCTCGCCAGGCAGTATGCCGAGGCGAGAAGTGTGGGAGTAAATGCCGTTTGGGGTTTGATTATGGGGACGATTACGGCGTCTGGTATTCCAGAGGCTATAGCAGCAGCAATTTTGGTGGGCGTGATTGGAAAAGTGATGTTAAAGGTATTTTCTGTCCAATATGTTTCCCGAGTAAGTGTTTCTTAGATGATTTTACAGAGACAGCAAAAAAGCTGTCTCTTTTTTGTCTCTTTTTTTTAAAAAAGCTTGACGAACCCTTTTGTTTTCTATATAATTGAGAAGATGTTTAGCATGACAAGTGGATTGGAGTTTTGAAAATTATCGGAATCTGTGTAAGAATGAAGTTTGGAATCAGATTGGAGATTCAGGAGGAGGTGCTTAAATTATGAAAATGACTTATCAGCCAAAAACGAGGCAGAGAGCTAAAGTACATGGCTTTAGACAGAGAATGAGAACCGCAGGCGGAAGAAAAGTGTTAGCTGCCAGAAGAGCAAAAGGAAGAGCAAAATTAACAGCTTAGAATAAGCTTAGACATCAGGCCGCAAGAAATTGTGGCCTTTTGTTTACGAGGTGAAGAATGAAACGTTTTCCATCCATTAAGAAGAACAGTGATTTTCAGCGGATTTACAAAAAGGGAAGGTCTTATGCTAATCGTTTATTGATAATGTACGTGGAGGAAACGGATAAAGAAAAATCCTATGTGGGGATTTCCATAAGTAAAAAAGTCGGTAACAGTGTGGTAAGGCATCATCTGTGCAGACTGGTCAGAGAGATTTTTCGATTAAATAAACACAGGATTCGAACAGGCTTAAACATTATTATTATCGCAAGACCGGAAGCAAAAAATTCAAATTTTCATCAATTGGAGAGTGCATATTTACATTTGTGCGGACTGCATAACATTAAGAGAGAATCGAAGTGATGAGTGTTGGTTAAACTGTTAATTAGCCTGGTGAGATTTTACCAGAAGTATTTATCTCCTTTAAAAGTAAGAACTCACTGTATTTACGTGCCAACCTGTTCTCAGTATGCCATTGAAGCATTGACAAAGTATGGCATATGGAAGGGGTTGTGGCTGACCTGCAAGAGAATATTACGGTGCCATCCTTTTGCGGAGGGCGGTTATGATCCAGTTCCGTAGCTTATCAGGAGGTATATTGATTTGCATTTTATAATTTTGACAAAAAATCAAGGCGCTATTTTAGGGCCGATAGCCGAAATCTTTGGGTGGATTATGGATTTTCTGTTTAGGATGACCAGTCAGGTGGGGATCTTAAACATTGGCTTATGTATTATTTTATTTACCATTGTAACACGTTTACTGCTTTTTCCTCTTACGGTAAAGCAGCAGAAAACATCGAAGTTAATGAATGTTATGCAGCCGGAGCTGAATGCCATTCAGAAAAAATATAAGGGCAAAGATGACCAGCAGTCGATGATGATGATGCAGTCGGAGACCAGGGCAGTCTATGAAAAATATGGAACTTCCATGATGGGCGGCTGTCTTCCTCTGTTAATTCAGATGCCGATCTTATTTGCTTTGTACCGGGTAATTTATAATATACCGGCTTATGTTGCATCCGTTAAGAATTATTTTGAACTGGTGGTTAAGGCCCTGCCCTCTGGATTTCAGTCGAATGCAGCGTTTACGGCCCTTGCCGAGACGCATAATATGACACAGATGGACTTTAACCAGACTAATACGGTGATTGATCTGCTCTATAAAATGACGGACAAACAGTGGGGCGATTTTATAGCTGCTTTTCCCCAGCTTGCTGAGGTAACGGCAGAGAACGGAGAGAAGGCGGTTCAGGCAATTAGCCGGATGCAGAATTTCTGCGGAGTAAATATTGCCTATACTCCGGCTACGATCATTGTAGATTTCTTTAAGGGCAATGGCGGATCGGTTATGGTTATGTTAGCTGCCTTAGCGATTCCTTTGTTAGCTGGTTTTAGCCAGTGGTTCAGCAGTAAGCTGATGATGGCAAACCAGCCCAAGCAGGACCCGGATGCTCCCGGTGCCGGCATCATGAATCAGATGAATGTAATGATGCCTTTAATGTCTGTGTTTTTCTGCTTTACCTTTGCTTCTGGTATTGGTATTTACTGGATTGCGCAGAGTATAATTATGATAGTGCAGCAGTGGATTTTAAATGCTTATTTTAATAAAGTTGATATTGATGAGCTGATTCAAAAAAACATGGAAAAGGCAAATAAAAAGCGTGCCAGAAAAGGACTTCCGCCGGAAAAGATGAATAAAAGCGCCAGCGAAACCTTGAAAATGATGCAGGAGAAGGCAGACAAAGAAGAAGCAAAACGTATGGAAAAATTGGCAAAAACCAAGGCAATTGTACAGGATTCTACGGAGTATTATAATAAAGATGCAAAGCCGGGAAGTCTTGCCTCGAAGGCTGCCATGGTACAGAAGTACAATGAGAGGAACAGCAAAAAGTAATAGGGGGTTTCGGTGATGGATATGATTACAGTATCAGCAAAAACAGTGGATGATGCAATTACGAAAGCATTAATTGAACTGGAAACAACCAGTGATAAATTAGTCTATGAAATAGTGGATAAGGGGAGCGCAGGTTTTTTGGGGATTGGTGCAAAGCCGGCGATTATCCGTGCAAGAAAGGAAGTTACCTTAGAGGATAAGGCGACGGGATTTTTAAAGCAGGTATTTGATGCAATGAGTCTGCCTGTGGAGATTGAAATTTCTTACAATGATGAGGAAAAGGAAATGTCCATTAATTTGTCCGGTGAGGATATGGGGATTCTAATTGGAAAGAGAGGACAAACCTTAGATTCTTTGCAGTATCTTGTGGGTATGGTGGTAAATAAAGGAAGTGAAGGCTATATCCGGGTAAAGCTGGATACTGAAAATTACCGCAGCCGGCGCAAGGAAACGCTGGAAACCCTGGCAAAAAATATTGCTTACAAGGTAAAGCGGACAAAGCGGTCGGTTTCCTTAGAACCGATGAATCCTTATGAGCGGAGAATTATCCATGCAGCCCTGCAAAACGATAAATATGTCACGACGAGAAGTGAGGGAGAAGAACCTTTCAGGCATGTGGTGATAGCATTAAAGCGTGATGGCGGACGCAGGGAAAGACGGGAAAGCTGACAGAAATATGGGAAAGGGGTAGAGGGGATTAGGCCTTTTGCCTCTTTTTTATTTTTTTATGTTAAGTTTAAGGATTAAACGGTGAAAGAGGAGCAGGATTTTTTATGAGGACAGATACGATTGCAGCGATTGCCACGGGACTTTCTGATTCAGGAATTGGAATTGTCCGTGTGAGCGGGGAGGATGCTTTTTTTGTTCTTTGCAGGATATTCAGAAAGAAAAATGGTGAAAAATTAGAAACTTTTACATCACATCATGCCTATTATGGGTTTATTTATGATGGAGAAGAAAAGATTGATGAAGTCTTAGTTTTGGTGATGAAGGGACCGCACAGTTATACGGCAGAGGATACAGTGGAGATTAATTGTCATGGCGGAATTATGGTGATGCGAAGAATTTTGGAACTGGTTATCCGGCAGGGTGCCAGGGCAGCAGAACCAGGAGAATTTACCAAACGGGCCTTTCTTCACGGACGCATGGATTTGGCGCAGGCGGAAGCTGTGATGGATTTAATTCATGCACAAAATGATTATGCAATGAAGGCTTCTGTGCGTCAGCTTAGTGGATCAGTTTCAAAAAAAATCCGGGAATTGCGTGAAAAAATATTGTATTCGATTGCTTTTATTGAGTCTGCTTTGGATGATCCTGAGCATATTTCTTTGGATGGTTATGGGGAAAGATTAACCGAGGAATTGATGGAAATAGAGAAGGAATTGCAACGGCTGGTGGATTCGTTTTCCAATGGAAGAATTATATCGGAGGGGATTAAAACTGTGATTTTGGGCAAGCCCAATGTAGGAAAATCCTCGCTGATGAATGTACTGTTGGGGGAAGAAAGAGCAATTGTTACTAATATTGCAGGGACCACCAGGGATACCCTG
The DNA here is from genome assembly GCA_910584785.1 of uncultured Lachnospiraceae bacterium. Lineage (GTDB taxonomy): Bacteria > Bacillota > Clostridia > Lachnospirales > Lachnospiraceae > Caccovicinus. The sequence continues at coordinate 14,518 of CAJUDX010000061.1, forward strand.
GAGGAGAAGATTTCTCTGGGTGGAGTTACATTAAATGTGATAGATACTGCTGGTATTCGAGACACCAAAGATGTGGTCGAGCAGATTGGTGTGGACAGGGCGAAACAGGCTGCTTTGGATGCAGATTTGGTGATTTACGTGGTGGACGGATCGGCGGTTTTGGATGAAAATGACAGGGAAATTATAGCCTTTATTCGGGATAAAAAAGCGGTGGTTCTGCTCAATAAATCAGATCTTGAAATTAAAGTTTCTGCAGAAGAATTAGAGAAAAAAACAGGAAAAAAAGTGATTCCTGTTTCAGCAAAAGAAGAGCAGGGACTGGATGTTTTGGAGGAGGAAATTAAGAGGAGTTTTTACGGAGGAGAACTTAAATTTAATGATGAAATTATGATAACCAATGTAAGGCAAAAGACAGCACTTGAGGAGGCTTTAACCAGTATTCGTATGGTGAAAAAAAGCATTGGGGACGGGCTGCCGGAAGACTTTTTTTCCATTGATTTAATGGATGCTTATGAGCGATTGGGTGCGGTAATTGGTGAGTCGGTTGAGGATGATTTGGTTAATGAAATCTTTAGCCAGTTTTGTATGGGAAAGTGAGTTGAGAGGAAATGATGCCATATTTGGAAGAACAATATGATGTTGCAGTTGTGGGAGCAGGGCATGCAGGGTGTGAAGCAGCCCTGGCCTGTGCAAGACTGGGATTAGAAACAATATTATTTACGGTTAGTATCGATAGTATTGCCTTAATGCCCTGTAATCCCAATGTGGGAGGGAGTTCAAAGGGGCATTTGGTTCGTGAACTGGATGCATTGGGTGGAGAGATGGGCAAGAACATTGATAAAACCTTTATTCAGTCGAAAATGTTAAATGAGTCAAAGGGCCCGGCAGTACACTCTCTGCGTGCGCAGGCAGATAAGCTGGAATATACCAGACAGATGAGAAAAACCCTGGAAAATACAGAAAGACTTATACTCAGACAGGCTGAAGTGTCAGAAATTGTCGTGGAGGATGGAAGGCTTTGCGGGGTGAAAACTTTTTCTGGAGCCCTTTACCGTGTGAAGGCGGCGATTTTATGTACAGGAACTTATTTGAAAGCCAGGTGTATTTATGGGGAGGTAAGTAATCCCACTGGACCAAATGGGCTTCAGGCAGCAAATCATTTAACAGATTCTTTAAAATCACATGGAATAGAAATGTTTCGGTTTAAAACGGGAACACCAGCCAGGGTAGATAGACGAAGTATTGATTTTTCTAAAATGGAAGAGCAATTTGGCGATAGAAGAGTAGTGCCTTTTTCTTTTTCCACCGATCCTGAAACTGTGCAGAAAGAACAGGTTTCATGCTGGCTGACTTATACTAATGAAAGAACACACGAAATTATTCGGGCTAATTTAGATCGTTCACCTTTATTTTCTGGGGCGATCGAGGGAACAGGGCCAAGGTATTGTCCTTCCATTGAGGACAAGGTGGTAAAATTTCCTGAAAAAAACCGCCATCAGGTGTTTGTAGAGCCAGAGGGACTTTCTACGAATGAAATGTATCTGGGCGGAATGTCCAGTTCTCTTCCTGAGGATGTCCAGTATGCTATGTACAGAACGGTTCCGGGACTGGAGAAGGTTAAGATTGTACGTAATGCATATGCGATTGAATATGATTGTATTAATGCACTGCAATTAAAGCCGTCACTGGAATTTAAAAAGATTAAGGGACTGTTTGCAGGAGGGCAGTTTAATGGAAGTTCTGGTTATGAAGAGGCAGCTGTTCAGGGATTAATGGCAGGCGTAAATGCCGCCATGCAAATTTTAGGGCGGGAGCCAGTGGTTTTAGATCGGTCTCAGGCCTATATTGGTGTATTAATTGATGACTTGGTGACAAAGGAAAATCATGAGCCCTACCGAATGATGACTTCACGCGCAGAGTATCGCCTTCTGCTGCGCCAGGATAATGCAGATTTAAGATTAAGGAAAATTGGTTATGAAATTGGACTGGTGAGTGAAGAGGAGTATGATCGGCTTTTAGAGAAGGAGAAGGCGATTGAGGAAGAGATTTGCCGCCTGAAAAAAACAAATGTGGGAACAGGAGAAAAGGTTCAGGAGTTTTTAATACAGCATAACAGTACTGTGTTAAAGTCAGGATCAACGATGTCTGAACTGGTAAAAAGACCAGAGTTGGATTATTTTTTGTTAAAAGAGTTGGATGAGGAAAGACCAGAACTTGCCTTTGATGTCCAGGAACAGGTAAATATTAATATTAAATATGAAGGCTATATTAAAAGACAAAAACAGCAGGTTGCTCAATTTAAAAAACTGGAAAATAAACGGATTCCTGAAGAATTAGATTATTGTTCAGTGAAGAGTCTTAGAAGAGAGGCTGTGCAGAAGTTAAATCAGCTTAAACCAGTAAGTATAGGCCAGGCTTCACGAATTTCTGGCGTTTCCCCGGCAGATATTTCGGTGCTTTTAATTTATTTAGAGCAGCAGCGGCATTTTTTACGGTAAGAGATGGGTTTGAAGGGTTGGATTATATTAGGATGATAAGAATGTTTTTGCTTTTTAGTCTATGTATTTGGGATTTAGGTATTTTAGTTTTTCAGAAATTTTGACTATTTGATTTTTTTATTTTGAAATTTTTTAATGATTATTTTTTGTTTAGAATTATGAGTTTGAAAAAGTAAGTGTAGAAAAGTGAGTTAAAAAAAATAGGTGTGGAAAGTAAGTGTAGAAAAATATGTATAGGAAAGTAAGTGTAGAAAAATTAGTGTAGAAAAATAAGTATAGAAAAGTAAGTGTAGAAAAATATGTATAGGAAAGTACTTGTAGAAAACTCAGGGAGATTTTTATGAAGGAAGAATTTGTTTTACAGATGGAGAATGAATTAGAAAAAATTGGAATTAATTTAACTCCTTGTCAGATGGAAAAATTTTTTCATTATTATAGGATGTTGATAGAGAAAAATAAGGTGATGAATTTAACAGCAATCACAGAAGAAAGAGAAGTGGTAACAAAGCATTTTGTTGATAGTTTGTCACTTGTTCAAGTTTTTCCTTCATTAATGGAAGAGGGGCAAAAGATTTCGATGATGGATGTGGGGACAGGGGCAGGATTTCCTGGTATTCCTTTAGCAATTGCATTTCCCGAACATCGGGTGACTTTGCTGGATTCTCTGAATAAACGGGTTAAGTTTTTGAGGGAGGTTAGTGGAGAACTGTGTTTGGATAAGGTTGAGGCGATTCATGGACGGGCGGAGGATTTTGGCAGGGATTTACATTATCGTGAGAAGTATGATTTTTGTGTGTCCAGAGCAGTGGCTAATTTAGCTGTTTTAGCAGAATATTGTTTGCCTTTTGTTAAAGTTGGGGGGATATTTGCCGCCTATAAGTCGGGAGATGTGGATAAAGAGGTGGAAGAGGCAATAAATGCTGTCCAAATACTTGGAGGAAGAATGGATAGAGTTTATTCTTTTGTCTTACCGGGAACAGAGATAAAAAGAAGTTTTGTGGTGATTCGGAAGGAACGGGTGCTTGCTAAAAAATATCCCAGAAAGGCAGGGATTCCTGGTAAGGAGCATTTGTAGAGAAAAGTGAAGTTAGGGTATGGATTAAACAGAAAGCTGGTGTAAAAAAATATGCTGGCTTTTTGTTTAATTTTTTTCAGGACTGTTTTTTCAGGATTAATGGATTTATGTTTGAATTTTTTATATATGAATTTTATAATAAATAATATTTTCTATAAAAGTTTTTCTCCCTTTTCGGAATTGTATGCCCCAATGAAAATGAGGCAATAAATATGTTTTGCGAGTGGTTGGCGAGTATTTCATATTCAAATATATAAATCGGCATTTGGAGGATAGACATTATGATTACAATTGACAGTGCCAAACAGATAAGTCAAAAAATATCTTTGGAAAATGGTTTATCGAATGATAATCTAAGTGGAGATGTAACTGAAATTGTGTATCGTATGGATGTATTTGAATGTGGTGACACTCCAATAATCGACAGACATATAGATATTGAATATTCTTTCGGCGACTACTACGAAGTTCATGAAGA
>CAJUDX010000062.1 GCA_910584785.1 uncultured Lachnospiraceae bacterium
GCGCCGCAGGCAACTATGGTCTGTTTCTCCTCCATCATATAGATATTATATAGACATGCCTTCCCCTCGCAGGCATAACCGACATTTTCAAGATTCCCTGCCATATTCTTCTGCCGGTACAGGTAATAGGGCTTCATCCCCATCTCCCCCGCCCGCTCTGCGGCTAAATCCACCAGCTCATCCAGCATTTCCCCGGAAGCCATCGGATAATCGGTGTACTGCTGCTTTTCCACATTCAGACGCGCCGCCCGCTTCAATGCCAGGCAGTGCACGGTAAGGCTGTCCGGTCCCAGCGCACGAACTTCATCTAATGTATGCCGGATTTCCTCTTCTCCCTCTCCGGGAAGGCCGAGAATAATATCCATATTGATATTGTCAAACCCTTCTTTGCGGGCGGCATAAAAAACTTCCTTCACCTGCCCTACACTGTGCCGCCGACCGATTAAATCCAGGGTTTTCTGGTTCATCGACTGCGGGTTTATGGATATCCGCCCGGTTCCATAGGCTTTCAAGATCCGAAGCTTCTCCTGGTTTAAGCTGTCCGGCCTTCCTGCTTCCACCGTAAACTCTTTTAAGCTGTCAGTTGAAAACGTCCGGTGCACCATCTCCATCAGCGTCTTTAATTCCTTTTCCGGCAATGAAGTCGGTGTGCCGCCGCCGATATAAATGGTCTGCAACTTCTTCTCTTTCCCGGCCCATTCCCTCACCATTATAAATTCCTTTTGCAGACATTCCAGGTATTCCCCCAGACGCCCCTTCCACTTTCCAATTGGATAAGAGGTAAACGAACAGTACAGACAGGTTGTAGGGCAAAACGGAATCCCCACATACAGGCTGTATCCTTTCATGGCATCCAACCCGCCAAGAAGTGATCTCTCTTCTTTGGCAATCTCTAAGCACAGCTTCCTCTTCTTTTCCCCGACCAGATAATCTTCTTCCAAAAACCCTAAAATTCTCTCGTCGTTCCATCCAAGAGAAAGCTTTTCTTCGGGAATTTTCACCGGTCGGATTCCTGTCAGCGCTCCCCAGGGAAGTTCTTTTTTCGTTTCCAGCATTAAAAGAAAATACAAGCGCCGCTTAATCCTGTTTTTCATCTCTTTTCGTTCAGAACGGTTCACGGCAAACGGCAGGTTTTCCTCCGCCTCTGCCAGTCCCCTCCTGATAACTGGAGAAACCCAGAAAAACACTTCCCGCCAGTCACGACTTTGTTCCCTGCCCGCATCCGGCTCACCGGGGATTCTCCCTGCACCAGAGCCTTTATCCATCTTATCTTCGCCACTGGTGTTATCTTTATCATCTCCACCCTCCAGGGCATCATTATTCTCTGCTTTTTGAACATCCAGAATATACATTCCGCTTTCTGCTCCATTGCTGTTCAAAAAACGCCCTGTTACCAGAATATCGGCATCCGAAAGCTTTTCCTCATAGACAAACCCTGCCCCCGGATAAAAAGCCATCAAAAGTTCCCGTACATCCTGCTCAAACGCCTCATCTTCCAAATCTATCCCTATTACCACGGACATATCCCTACTATACCTCTATCGTCAGTTCTATCGTTATCATTATCCCTGCCACTCTCGTTATTCCGTCCCTGTCCTTACTTCTGGTACGAGCTTAACGGATTATACTTCTTTTCATGCCCAATCGTCGTCTGCGCTTCATGTCCGGGATATACATTCACCTCCTCAGGCAGCACAAACAGCTTATTTACCACCGAAGAAACCAAATCCCGCCCGTTTCCCGTAGGAAAATCCGTCCGACCATAGGATTCACAAAACAGTGTATCCCCGCTGAACAGTACCTTATTTTCTTCCAGATAATAGCACACGCTTCCCCCGGTATGTCCCGGTGTGGCAATAACCTTCCATGTCCTTCCCAGCAGAGAAAGTTCTTCCCCATCGCCCAAAAGCTCCACCTTCTTTAAAGACACGCCGTCACCATAAGTCACAGAAAGATTCATGGAAGGATCGCTTAACAGATTTTCCTCTCCCTTCCCCGCATAAACCGGAAGCTGAAATGCCCGCACCAGATCCGGAACAGCACAAATATGGTCAAAATGCCCGTGTGTTAAAAGAACTGCTTTGGGTATTACCCCCAGTTCCTTACATTGATTTAAGATCACTGGTCCGTTATCCGCCGGATCGATAATTACTCCTTCCATTAATTCATCGTCAAATGCCAGGTAACAATTCGTCCCGACAATTCCCAATACCTGACTTCTGATTTTTAAATTCCCCATAACTGCCCATCCTCCTGCTTTTATTGCCTGTATTTTCCCCTGAATCTTCAGTTAGTACATTTTATCATCGAAGTATTAAAGCGTTTACCCCGCTGACCTCTCAATATCCAGCACACTTTCGATCTGCCGAATCTTATCAATCAGCCGATTTAACTCCTCAACTCCATGAATATCAAAGCTCATTGAAATCGTCGCCTTTCCCTGTTTGCTCGTACGCACATTCATGGATTTAATATCAATCTGCTTTTCTGTAAATACCTTGGAAATATCCACGAACAGACCAATCCGGTTATTGGCATAGACCTTAATCTCCGTCGAGTAGGTCGTACCTGTACTCTCCGCCTCGGACTTTTGCCACTCGGCGTCAATCAGCCTCCCTTTTTCATCCTCCGGAAGATAAATCATATTAATACAGTCCGTCCGGTGGATGGAAATACCCCTCCCACGGGTAACAAAGCCCACAATCTCATCGCCGGGCACCGGGCTGCAGCACTTGGAAAACCGAACCGCCAGATCATGAATCCCCTTAACTACAATTCCGCTTTGGGACTTTCTGGCAGGTTCCTGCCCATTATTCGTCATCTCGGTCAGTTCTTTTAGTATAGAGGTATCGGTAACATCCTTCTTTTTCTTCTTTTCCCGCTCCTCCAGCATTTTATTAATGACCTGGCCTTCCTTTAAACCGCCATGACCAATGGACGCAAGCACCGAATCCCAATCTCTGAAGGCATAACGGCGCATTACCTTTTCCATATATTCCGGCTTGCTGATTTCCGAATAGACAATTCCCTTCGCTTTACAGTAGCGGTCAATCATATCCTTGCCCCGGAGAATATTATCTTCCTTCAATTCCGCCTTAAACCATTGATTAATCTTATTCTTCGCCTGGGTACTCTTAACTAACCCCAGCCAGTCCCGGCTTGGTCCCTTGGAATTTTGAGAAGTAAGAATCTCTATCCGATCTCCGTTTTGAATAATATAGTCAATCGGGACCAGACGGCTGTTTGCCTTAGCTCCAACCATCTTATTTCCCACTGCGCTGTGAATCGCATAGGCAAAGTCAATAGGGGTGGAACCGCTGGGAAGATTCTTTACATCGCCCGACGGCGTAAAGCAATAAACCATATCTGAAAATAAATTTAAGTCACTCTTAATCAGACTTAAAAATTCCTTAGAATCATCGGTATCTTTCTGCCACTCCAAAATCTGGCGCAGCCAGCTTAACTTGGCTTCCTCGCTGCCCGCAGCCACCTGCCCGCTTCCGCTCTCCTTATATTTCCAATGTGCAGCAATTCCATACTCTGCCGTTCTGTGCATCTCAAAGGTGCGGATTTGAATTTCAAACGGCTGCCCGCTGCTGCTAATCAGTGTTGTATGCAGCGACTGGTACATATTGGGTTTTGGCATGGCGATAAAGTCCTTAAACCGCCCCGGAATCGGCTTATACATTTCATGGATCACGCCCAGGGCTGCATAACAGTCCTTTACCGTATCCACAATAATCCGAACAGCAAACAAATCATAGATCTGATCCAGCGTTTTATTTTGATTCACCATCTTTCGGTAAATGCTGAAAAAATGCTTTACCCTGCCGTCCACCTTCGCTTCAATTTCCGCCTCCTGAACATGTTCCCTGACTTCCTCGACAATCTCCTCAACGAATGCTTCTCTGGCCCCCCGTCCTAAAGAAATCTTATCTGCCAGATCCTGAAAAACCTCCGGCTCCAAATATTTTAATGATAAATCATCCAGTTCCACCTTAATTTTAGAAATTCCCAGACGATCGGCAATAGGCGAATAAATATCCAGCGTTTCCCTGGCCTTCTCCTTCTGCTTTGCCGGGGACTGGAATTGCAGTGTCCGCAGGTTATGCAGCCGGTCAGCCAGCTTAATCAAAATTACCCTGATATCCTTAGCCATTGCCAAAAACATCTTCCTGAGGTTTTCTGCCTGAAGCTCCACCTTATCCGCCGACCAGGACAGCTGGGTAAGTTTTGTTACCCCATCGACTAATAAAGCAACCTCCTCGCCAAACTCCTGCTTAAGCTCCTCCAATGTCATCACCGTATCTTCCACGACATCGTGAAGCAGTGCAGCTTCTAACGTCTCCTTATCCATCTCCAAATCTGCCAGAATAATCGCCACACAGAGGGGATGAATAATATAGGGCTCGCCGGACTTGCGCTTTTGTGCCTTATGTGCCTCCTTTGCAATCTGATAGGCTTTTTCAATCATGCTGATATCGTCCGACGGATGATAGCGGCGGATACTCTTAATCAAATCTGCATACAGTCTCCCCGGACTGGTAAATGACGCCGGGGCCTCCAATTCAATATCCAATTTTTCCTTCATCTCATCATTCACCATTTGATCACCTGCCTGTTATCTTTTTATTTCACATTATAGTTTTTTTTGTCTAAAAATGCAAGCAAAACTGAAAAGCACACGGTCAGCAAACAAAAAAGCGTTACTGTTCACACGTTCACTGCAACAGGTGCGCAGACCTACGTGAACAGTAACAAAAAAGCACACTGCCGGATACTACAGATAGAGACAGCTTCCAGCCCCAAAATATCCGCTGCGAATCCCTTTTTCTGTAAGAATTGGTACAAATTCGGTTCCTGTACAGTGGTTAAAGGCGGTCAGTTCCACGCCCAAACGTTTTAATTGAGCGCCCGTCCACAAAAGCCTTTCCTTATCTGCCCCCAGAAGATGGGTTCCGCCAATCACGGTACGGACAGGCTGCCCCAATTTTCTTTCCACGGTTTCCAGCATATTGATGATTCCCGGATGGCTGCATCCTGCGATAACTGCCAGTCCATTTCCCGTATCTGCCGCCAGGCAGATCTCTTCATCAAAAGAATCAGGAACCATCACACCCCTTGCCGCTTCCCGGATAAAACGTGCCGGAATTGCTTCCTGCGGGTGAATCCGTTCAAAACCGCCTACCACCCACAACCCTTCGCCCAGGGCCAGCACATCCTCACATATCCATTGTTGCCCAGTCTTTTCCCATAAATACGCCTTGGATATCCCGCAGCCCAGATAAACGCTCCACTCTTTCTCCTTCCCGTACTTTTCCTGAAAAAAGGCCTCCTCCTTCCCCAACACAGCACATCCCTTCACCCCATATTCTTCCGCCCACAAAAAGCCTGCACAATGATCATAATGGCTATGACTGAATACAAGATAGTCCAACTGGTCAAACGGCACACCAAGCCGTTTTCCATTCTCCCAGGTTTCCTTTCCCTGCCCAAAATCAAACAAAACCTTCTTTCCCCCTGCTTCAAGGTAAAGCGATAAACCGTGCCGGGCTTCTAATCCTTTATTACCCGACACAACATTATCCATCACACATAAAATCCTGACCATACTGCCTCCCACACATTATAAATGATTCACGACAAAATATAATCAAAAAAGTTTGATAAAACTTTCACAACTTGTTTGTGCCTTGGAAAGGAATCGCAAAAAGATGAAAAAGGAACTGTTGCAAAATACAGTTGATGCACAAGATATGGATGAAACACTTGTGGTTTCTGTCGTATATCATGCACTTAGCCGTTATTTTGCGACAGCCCCTTGCGCCGGAGCGCGTCTGTGTCAGCAGACACTTTCCTTAGGCACGGAGTGCGCATCCCCCGGAGGGTTTTTGCTTTATAGGACGCAAAATTTCCTATAAAGTGAAAAAAGCTGGCCTGCATATTTATGCATCAGCCAGCCTGATTTTCCTTTAATTCCCTTCGTAAGCAATCACGGTTTTTACATCGTAATTCTTCAGCCTCTCTCTTCCTTTAAGCCCCTTAAGTTCCATTACAAAGCAGATTTTAACCACCTCTCCGCCAAGCTGCTCCACCAGCCTGGTAATGGCTTCTATCGTTCCTCCCGTGGCAATCAAGTCATCCACAATCACGACCTTCTGTCCGGGTTTGATAGAATCTTTATGCATTTCAATCACTGCACTTCCATATTCCAAATCATACTTTGCACTAATAGTCTCACAGGGAAGCTTTCCCTTTTTCCTTACCGGGACAAAACCCTTGTGCAGCATATAAGCCACCGGGACACCAAAGATAAATCCCCTGGACTCAGGTCCTACCACTACATCAAAATCCACACCATCCAGCATTTCAATCAGCTGATCAATTGCAAGATGAAGCCCGTCGGCGTCCTGTAAAATGGTGGTAACATCCCGAAAAATAATACCTGGCTCTGGAAAATCCGGTATACTCCTTACATAATCCTCAACCTTTTTCATTTGCAGCCTCCATCAAAATTTTCAACATGATTATTTTCTCTTTGCCACTATACTCTATTATACCCTCTTCTGCCTGCGCTGTAAACCTGCTATTGCTTTGTCTGTCCAAAATATGCAGTATACATCTGGGTCGTTGCCATATCTGAATGTCCTAACATTGTCTGGACAGCGCGGACATCGGCTCCACTTTTTAAAAGATGGGCAGCAAAAGAATGACGCAGGCTGTGCGGGGTGATATCGCTCTGGATTCCCGCCATCTCCCCATAATATTTAATAATCTTCCAAAATCCCTGTCGGCTCATGGCCTTTCCATTACAATTAACAAAAAGCCAGGAAGATTCCCCGCCCTTAAGTAAAAGGTCGCGGCTGCTTTCCAGATAATCGGCTAATGCCCTTTTCGTTTTTCTGTCAAAGGGAATATTCCTTTCTTTTTGATCTGCCCGACAGGTAATAAAGCCTACCGGCATATTAAGATCGCCGAGTTCTAAATGAACCAGCTCAGAAACCCGGATTCCTGTCGCATACAGTAATTCCAGCATAGCTTTATCCCTGATCTCCTTTGGCTTTTTCCCTTTGGGCTGGGCCATCAGAACTTCCACTTCCTCAACACTAAGAATGGTAGGCGCCTTCTTTTCAATTTTGGGCGCTCTAAGTAATTCAGCGGGATCTTTTGCAATCGCCCCAATACTAAACTCATAATGAAAAAAAGCCTTAATGGAAGCTAACATCCTGGAAATCGTGGTAGTCGCCCTTCCCTCATGCTCCAGATACAAAATATAGGAATTTAAACTGGTTTTTGTCACCTTATTTAATTCCTTAATCCCCTGCCCTTCCAGGTAGGATAATAACTGTACTAAATCTCTTTGGTAGGAGATCTCTGTATTTCTGGATGTTTTTTTAACCTCCCGCAAATATTCTGTAAAATTCTCTATATCACTCAACATTATTTCTTCCTCGTAATCTATACCCCTGCTTTATCATTACTTCGCTCCGTAGTCAAAGAAACCATGGATTGGCAAATGCCTCCAGCCCTGCCCCAACGCTTAAGAAAACCGCGGCGAACAGTGCAGGGAACAAACGAAGCCTGGCTTTTCCTTCCAGTCCCTGCCAGGTCAAAATTGCCCATGCAGGCAGATACAATATCATCTGAGGAAAGCAGGAACGAAAAAAATATAAAAGCCCCATTAATCCCAGCTCTATCGTATACCAGGTTATCGTCCAGCTAAACGCAAAACCAAGATAAACCGCCAAAAGACAAAACCCAGCGGGGGCGCAGACTGTCAGACCAAGCAGCCAGCCAAGACCACCCTCCTTCAGCCGCTTCCCGCAAAGGAACTGAAACTTTTCCCAGTTTCCCGGCTGTCTCCTCCACGGTGTAATTCCAGGATAAAACATATTATACCTGTCATCCTCTGTCTCTCTCCATTCTTCAACTTCCCCAATGATTTTTTCTTCTGCTCCCTTCTCTCTGACCATTTTCCAATTTCCTACAATGGTTCCCGCCATAATTCCCACCCAAAAACAGAAAAAAAATACCTTCCACACACCAATTTGTACGCGTCCCGACTTTCTCATAAAAAGACCCTGCCCGTCTGCCTTTTATTAACTCAATCTATGCTGGAAACTATCTCGTTCATTCCTCAATCTGTCCTCTGTTTTAGAGATGCGTATTTTTAGCGGTATTTACGGGCATACGCCAAAATCGCTGCAATCGTTTTCGAATCACTGATCTTCCCGGAAAAAATCAATTTCTCCAAATCCTCCAATTTCCAGCGCTCCACCTGAATCACCTCATCCTCATCCAAATGCTGATACGAAGGCTGCAAATCCCGTGCCAAATAAATATCAATATGCTCATCACAGAATGCCACGGTAGTATTTACACTTAGTAAAAATTCCATACTTCCCGCCTTAAATCCCGTCTCTTCTTCCAGCTCCCGGACAGCGCAGTCTAAGGTCGGCTCTTTTGGATCATCTAGCTTTCCCGCAGGAATTTCCAGTGTATAGCGATCCAGCGCATTCCGATACTGACGAACCATCAAAATTTCCCCGTCACTAGTCACAGGAATCACCGCAGCAGCGCCGTCGTGATGAATAAAATCCCATCGACATGCATGACCATTGGAAATCACCTGGTCCTCATAAATTTTTAAAATAGTCCCCTGATACTTTAATTCCCTTCCCAGGCGCACAACCGGCGGATTCTTCTCTTCCATTTGCTTATTCTCACCCATCTTTTCTACTTTTCCTTTCATCTTCATTCTAACTTTTGCGGAAACTCTGCCATCGCATTACACAACGTTCAAATTGACCTTTCTTTATTTTCTGGTTTAGCACTATTTCTCATCCCATCGCATTACACAATGGTTAAATCGACCTGCATCTTGTATAACACGCATCGGTCGCCTTCATCAATGCATTACGAAATCCCCACTCTTCCAGGGCCTCCACCGCAGCTATCGTCGTCCCGCCCGGAGAACAAACCATATCCTTTAATTCCCCCGGATGTTTTCCTGTTTCCAACACCATCTTTGCGCTTCCCATCACCGTCTGGGCAACCATAGCGTAAGCCTTGTCCCTGGGCAGCCCGCATTTTACCGCGCCATCTGCCAAAGCTTCAATCATCATATATACATAAGCCGGCGAACTTCCGCTTGCACACACCACAGCATCCATCAGCCGTTCTTCCACTATCTCCATCTTCCCAAACGAACAAAAGAAACGCTCAATCATTGCCTTCTCTTCCTGAGAAAATTTCTCCCCATTCATGCAAACCCCGCTCATACCTTCTCCCAAAAGCGCCGGTGTATTCGGCATGGCCCGCACAATGCGTATCTCTTCGCCCAGCATCTTGTGCAGATAATCTATCGTCTTTCCCGGTGCAATGGAAATCACAATCTGATCCTTATTGACCGCAGGACGAATCTCCTGCAGCACAGTTTCGTAATATTGGGGCTTTACCGCCAATACCAGATAATTCACCTTTCTGGCGCAGTCCAAATTAGACTCTGCAAAACAAACTCCCATCTCTTTTTCTTTGTTTCTTCCTTTTTCCTTATCTGCATCGGTAAACATCAACTCCTCTGCGGCAAATCCATGGGACAATAAGCCTTTGATAATTGCCGTTCCCATATTTCCCATTCCAATAAAACCTATGCTTGCCATATTCATCCCTCGCTTTCTGTGTCCAAGGATTTCCGCCATGCTGTATTCTGCATGCCGTCTTTCCTCCCAGCGTCATAAAAAGAAGCCCTATGAACCGCCTGTCCATAAAGCCTCTCTTATTTTCTTATTTAGCGTAATCGGTAACTCTCGATTCCCGGATTACATTCACTTTAATCTGTCCTGGATATTCCAGTTCATTCTCAATCCGCTTGGAAATGTCCCTGGCAAGCAATACCATATCATCATCATTCACCTGCTCAGGAATTACCATAATGCGAACTTCCCGTCCTGCCTGAATAGCAAAAGACTTATCCACACCTTTAAAGGATACTGCAATATCTTCTAACTGCTTCAATCTGTTGGTATATGTTTCCAGAGTTTCCCTTCTTGCCCCTGGCCTTGCTGCGGAAATCGTATCTGCAGCCTGAACAATGCAGGCAATCAGGCTCTGTGGCTCAACGTCGCCATGATGGGATTCCACCGCGTTAATCAATGTACCTGATTCCTTATACTTGCGGCACAGCTCTACGCCAAGCTGCACATGGGTTCCCTCCTGTTCATGGTCAACGGATTTCCCAATATCATGTAATAGTCCGGCACGTTTCGCCAGACGCACGTCCAATCCCATCTCAGCCGCCAACAGCCCGGAAAGCTGTGCTACCTCAATCGAATGTTTTAATGCATTTTGACCATAGCTGGTCCTAAATTTCATCTTACCTAAAAGCTTTACTAACTCCGGGTGAATGCCATGAACGCCCACCTCCAGGGTAGCTGTCTCGCCCTCTTCCCTCATCATCAGCTCAACTTCTTTTTGTGCCTTCTCAACCATTTCCTCGATTCTAGCCGGATGAATCCTTCCGTCTACAATCAATCTCTCCAATGCAATCCTTGCCACTTCTCTTCGAATCGGATCAAATCCAGATAATACGACAGCTTCCGGCGTATCATCAATAATCAATTCTACCCCAGTCATCGTCTCTAAGGTACGGATATTTCTTCCCTCTCGTCCGATAATCCGGCCCTTCATCTCATCATTTGGAAGCTGTACAACAGAAACCGTGGTTTCTGCCACATGATCTGCAGCACACCGCTGAATCGCTGTTACAATGTAATCCTTAGCCTTGCGGTCCGCCTCTTCTTTTGCCTTGTTTTCCAGTTCCTTAACTAATTTTGCAGTATCGTGCTTTACATCGTCTTCAACAGATTTTAAAAGGTATTCTTTTGCCTGTTCGGAGGTCAGTCCTGAAATTTTCTCCAGTTCCTGTATCCCTTTATCGTAAAGTGTATCTACTTCTGCACTTCGCTTGTTCAGGGCATCCTCTCTTTGCTGTAAACCTGCTTCCCTCTTCTCAAGGGCATCTGCTTTCTTTTCCACATTCTCTTCTTTACTTAACACTCGTCTCTCATAACGCTGAAGTTCTGCTCTTCTTTCCTTGGTTTCTTTTTCCAGCTCATTCTTAGTCTTTAATGACTCTTCTTTCGCTTCCAGGAGAGCTTCTCGCTTCTTTGTCTCTGCTACTTTTAACGCTTCATCGATTATCTCCCTGGATTTTTCTTCCGCAGAACCTACCTTGCTTTCATAAGTCTTTTTCTGATAAGCAATTGCCATAACCCAGGTAACAGGAGCAGCGATAACCAAAGTAACCAATGCAGCCATTATTATCGGTGACACAGGAGCACCTCCTTATTTAATTTTCATTGTACGAATACAATAGTATAATTCTAAACTCTTTTCGGTATTATGTCAAGTATATAAGTAAAGATTCGATTCTATTCGGACAATTTAGACAATTTCACCGATAATCTTAAAAAAGTAATGCATAATTCGTCAAAAGAACGGCTCTCTCTTCAGAACCTTGCTGATAGATTCATAAGAATACCCTTTTCTTGCCAGCCTTCCCGTCAGCTTCCCATAGTCCTCGCGGCTTAACTCCTCCCCCGCCGTTATTCCCTTCTGTGCCAGATATCGCTCTATCTGTGCCTGTTCATCGACGGGATTTTCTCTCAGCAATTTATCAATTACATCACGGTCAAAACCTTTTTTCTGCATATCTGCCATTAACTGCCTGCGGCTTTTTCTCTTTCCCTGTGATGCGATATACCGCTCGGCATATGCTTCATCATCGATATAATGGTACTTTTTTACCATTTCCAAAGCATCTTCTATCGCGTCCGCGGGATACCCCTCCCGGCGCAGCAGATCATCCAGCTGCTTTTCGGTCTTATCGGATACCATAAGCGTCTTAAGAAGTCTTTCCCTGGCCCGTGGCTTTATCACCTGGTTTAAAAGTCTCTCATAGGCCTCTTTGCTCAGTTCACTTCCCTCCATCAGGGAAAACTTGCGCAAATCCCCCGGATAGAGAACAAGGGCAAGGTCCTGGTCTAACAGAACCCTGCTCCTCTTTTTATCCAGCTTCTCTATCGACGTCACTATCATACCTCTGAACCTTCTGCCGGCTTCTCATCCGTCACCGGCGTTTCCGGCTCTACCGGCTTTTCCCCGGCAAGCGGCTTTAATTTTCCATCGCTCTTTCCTGTACGTCCGGGTTTATCCGCAGGCTTTGCCTTTTTTTCTGCTGCCCCTTTTTCTTCTGCCCCTTCTTCCCCGTCAATCAAACCGTAATGTGCCCTCACCTTGCGCTCCACCTCGTCGCGCACTTCCTGGTGCTCACGGAGATAATTCTTTGCATTCTCCCGGCCCTGTCCAATCTTCGCCCCGTTATAGGCATACCAGGCGCCGCTCTTTTCGATAATATTCTCCTTCGCTGCCAAATCCAGAATATCCCCGTCTGTCGAAATCCCCTTGCCAAACATAATATCAAACTCAGCCTCTTTAAATGGAGGAGCAATCTTATTCTTAACTACCTTAACACGCACACGGTTTCCAATAACCTCTCCGCCCTGCTTTAAGGATTCAATCCGGCGCACATCCAGACGGACGGAGGAGTAAAACTTCAGCGCCCGGCCTCCGGTCGTGGTCTCCGGGTTGCCAAACATCACGCCCACTTTCTCGCGGAGCTGGTTAATAAAAATCACCGTACAGTTCGACTTACTAATCACTGCTGTCAGCTTCCTCAAGGCCTGAGACATCAGACGCGCCTGAAGGCCCACATGGGAATCCCCCATATCACCGTCAATCTCCGCCTTCGGCACCAGAGCTGCCACCGAGTCCACAATTACAATATCCACTGCACCTGAGCGAACCATCGTTTCCGTAATCTCCAATGCCTGTTCACCGTTATCTGGCTGGGAAATATAAAGATTATCGATATCCACGCCGATATTTCTCGCATACACCGGGTCCAGGGCATGCTCCGCATCGATAAAACCGGCGATGCCATCTCTCTTCTGCACCTCGGCAACCATGTGCAGGGCAACCGTAGTTTTACCGCTGGACTCCGGCCCGTATACCTCAACGATCCTTCCCTTAGGCACGCCGCCAAGTCCCAGGGCGATATCCAGGCTCAGCGAACCTGTGGGAACCGTCTCAATATTCATATTTGCACCGGAATCCCCCAGTTTCATCACGGATCCCTTACCGTAGGCTTTTTCTATCTGTGTTATGGCTGCATCCAGAGCTTTTAATTTTTCGTCTCTCTCCATCTTCCTTATCCTCCATCCAAACAAATGTTCGTATTATGATTATAGTATAAAACATGGGAAATGTCAAATACTTCTTTCACAAATTATCTTTCCCTTATACTACCATATATCATAAAAAAGGACAAGACTTTATTTCCTTTTTTTTCCAAAAATCACTCTCCCATCACCTGCACCTGCACCTGACGCTCGTGTCCGCAGGTCTGATCCAAATCCACAAAATAAAGATGACCAAAACTTCCCAAATCCAAGTTCCCCTCCATCAGAATCACAGTTTCACTTCTTCCAAGAAAAACTGAACGCAGATGGGCATCCGTATTTAACGTCTGTGGCTTATCTTCACCATGCATTCTGGAAAATTCTGTAAATTTTGGTCCCGGATGCATATATTGCCATTCCTTCCGAGTTCCAGTTCATTGGCACGTTTTATCGTTTCACGAATGGCTGACAGCGTCATCGGACGTTCACAGTGGTTAAGCACCACCCCTTCAGCACCCGCTGCTTTCACTGCTTCCGGCAGGATATCTGCCATACCCCGCCCCGGATACAGTGTATCCATATAGGAGGCAAAAACAATCAAGTGCTTTGTTCTCTCTGCCACCCTTCGAATCTCCGTGTAGGGGGATAAAAACAATACCGTAATATCATATTTGGCTGCTGCCTTATCCGCGGCAATTGCCAGATCCAGGACGCTGTCCCCATAGAGATAATTTTTAACCCCAACTTCAAAAAAGGGAACTCTTATTTCTTTTTTCACTTCATACACCCCCTTTTTACCCCTTAACCGTGCCTGCCGTCAGTCCGCTCACCAGATGCTTCTGGAAAAACATAAACATAATCACAACGGGAAGTGTCGCCAACACTGCCCCCATCATAATTTCATTCCATGGGGTAGAATATTGTCCCATATAGGAAGCCAGACCTACCGAAAGCGTCCAAAGCTTATTATTTTCCACCAATGTATAGGCATAAAGATATTCGTCCCATGCAATGATAAACGACCAGGTAGCTGTCGCTACAATTCCTGGTTTCAGCATAGGAATTAAAATCAGAAATAAGGTTTTCAGCACACTGCATCCGTCAATTGCCGCCGCTTCTTCCATTCCTCTTGGAATCGAATCAAAAAATCCCTTTAGAAACCATATTCCAATCAGCATTGTCGTCGCTGTGTAAATAATAACCAACACAGTCAGAGTATTCGTTAAACCAAGTTTAGCAAATAGAATATAAATAGGAATTGACAGCAGCACCGGCGGAAGCATCTGTGTTAGAAGCACCAGGAATATCACCGCTGGCTTTGCCCGATACGTAAAGCGGGAAATGCTATAGGCTGCCGGAAGAGCAAACAGCGTTGACAAAAGTGTTGCCGTCACCCCCACATAAAGAGAATTTCGCATCCACTGCAAAATCGCACTATTCAACATATAGTCCAGATAAGCCAGAGGCGTAATCTGCGAAAAAAAACGAGGAGGATAACTAAACAGCCCATCCAAAGGCTGAAGCGACGTATTTAACAGCCAGTAAAAGGGAAATAACATGTCCGCCCAGGCCAATTACCCAGATAGAAAGATCGATGCTGCCTTCCGACCAATTTCCGGGATTAAGCATTGCGGCGTAACCATTTACATTATCCAGCATACTAAACTTCTTCGCCATCTCGATAAATTCCTCCGGCGTCCTGGCGTATTCTGCAACACCTGCTTTTTCCAACAGGCTTGGACGATACATAGGAAGGTAAAATCCCATATCCGTAATCAAACTATAGGTTTTCCCCTCGTTCCCGCAATGAATAACATCTTCGGTCTGTATCGGGCTGTAATTCGTGCGGATAGCAAGAAAGCTATCAGCAACGCCAGATTCAGCAAATCCTTTATTGGCCTGGATGGAATTGATATCTGCGATGGTCTGATGACCTGGGATATTGAAACTGCCCGAATTGATCACCTTACGATTAAGCCTTCCGATCAAATTTATCTCTTAACGGACTCAAGTAAATTTAAAAAGCGCCATCCCTGCCACAGGTTTTGGCGCTTTCCGTCATTTTCTTTCCTTCTTCTATCTTTTAAAGCATTTAATAACAAAAATGATCAATGGCAAAACTCAAACCAATTCCCAGAATCGCCCCTGCCATCACCTGCAGCGGCGTATGCCCCACATACTCTTTAAGCTTCTCCTGCAAAATCTCCCCGTTTAATTTCAGCGGATTTTCCAAAAGAATCGAATTAAGCAGCTTAGCCTGCTTCCCTGTCTCCCTCCTTACGCCCATGGCGTCATACATCACCACCATCGCCAGAATAAAGCTGACAGCAAAAGCTGACGACCCCACGCCATAGCAAAGCCCGGCAGCTGTGGTCAGGCCGCACACCGTCGCAGAGTGGGAACTGGGCATACCGCCAGAGCCGACCAGCCGCTCTGCGTTAAAATTTTTATTCAGGCAAAAGTCCAATAAGGTCTTTAACACCTGTGCTACTGTCCAGCCCGCAACAGCACTCATCAGCACCTGATTTCCTAACATCTCCTGCCACATACTCATCTGTTTCCTGCTTTCCGTCCTTTTCGTCCGTTAGATCAAAAACCTCTCTATCCAACCCTGCTTCTCAGTAAAAACCTCCACGCAAACCAGCCGCGCACCTGCAGAGCTGTCTCGGTTACGCTGCACAGCTTATCGGCGTATACCACCGCCATTCCCGCCATCGACTTAGGCGGAATCGGTGTTAAGGGCCACATATGACAGAGAATAATATCTGCCTCTCCCACCGTAAGAGAAAAATATTTTCTCGCATTATTCAATGCCGTCCTTGGATGGGTAAAACCGTGAAAATGATTTCCCGTCTCTCTGGCATGGGTATGCCAGTCATAAAGAAACAAATCGTGCAAAAGACCCGCCCTGGCTGCCTTTCTGTAATCCCAGCCAAACCGGCGGCAGATATGGTAGCTTAAATACGAAACCTGGATACAGTGCGCTTTACAGCTGGTCGAACCGTGCTGAATATACTTCTCCATGGACTGGAAAATGGGGTGGTCCAGGATGTCCCGAACACATTCCATATACGCTTCATCCTCCAGGTATTTTTCCTGCTCGCCCCAGGAGGTGTCGGCGGCCCAGCGGGCCGCCGCTCCCTGTTCTTCGAGACTTAATTTCACCTTATTCATATCGCATTCTAGTCCTTACCCGACCGCTCACTTTAATAACCAATCAGCCAGTCATATAACTCCTGATACTTCATCGCTGATGTATGCCAGGAGAAATCCTGTGCCATGGCACGGTCAATAATTTTATTCCATTCCCGCTTCTTCTCATAATAAACATACTTTGCGTAGCGGATGCTTCCCAGCATTTCATGCGCATTATAATTGGCAAATGAGAATCCGGTTCCCCTGCCGTCATATTCATTATATGGCTCCACAGTATCCTTTAATCCACCCGTTTCCCGCACAATCGGAACTGTGCCGTAGCGCAGGGCCATCAGCTGGCTTAAGCCGCAGGGTTCAAACAGAGAAGGCATCAAAAAAGCATCACAGGCCGCATAAATCTTATGGGAGAGCGGCTCAGAGTAATAAATCTGTGCAGATACCCGGTCATTATACTTCCAGTCATAATGGCGGAACATATTCTCATAGCGCTCGTCACCGGTTCCCAATACAACCAGCTGCACATCATCGGTACAGATTTCATCCATCACGCACTGGATTAAATCCAGCCCTTTCTGGTCGGTCAGACGGGAGACAATGCCAATCATAAACTTCTTATCATCCTGTGCCAGGCCAAGTTCTGCCTGCAGGGCACGTTTATTCTTAACCTTCTCTTTGCGGAAATTCTTTGCATTATATGGCTGGACGATATGCGGATCTGTCTCCGGGTTAAAGTCATCGTAATCAATACCATTGACAATACCGCGCAGACTGTTGGATCTTGCCCGCATCAGCCCGTCCAGGCCCTCGCCGTAGAATGGCATCTTAATTTCCTCAGCATACGTATTGCTTACCGTGGTAATAGCATCGGCAAAGACGATACCGCCTTTTAACATATTCCCATCCTTATAGGCCTCCAGCTTATCCGGAGTAAAATAATAATCCGGCAGGCCGGAAAGCCGCTGAATCGTCTTTACATCCCACACACCCTGGAATTTCAGATTGTGGATAGTAATCACCGATTTCATATTGCGGAAAAATTCACCGTCATGAAATTTATCCTTTAAGTGGACAGGAATAAGGCCCGTCTGCCAGTCATGGCAATGCACAACATCCGGCTGGAAACCGATAACGGGAAGCGCGGACAGCGCTGCCTTGGAGAAAAAGGCAAACTTTTCCAGATCGTTATACCAGTCTCCATAGGGCTTAGGCCCGCAGAAATAACTTTCATTATCGATAAAGTAAAAGGTGATTCCCTCTTGCACATATTCCAGGATTCCCACATAGCGGCTCTGCCCCAGATAGTCCATATAAAAATGATTGACATACTGCATCTGGTTGCGCCACTCTTCCTTCATGCACAAATACTTGGGAATCATCACACGCACGTCAAAATATTCCTTATCAAAGCATTTGGGAAGCGAACCTACTACATCCGCCAAACCGCCAGTCTTAATAAATGGAACTGCCTCTGATGC
>CAJUDX010000063.1 GCA_910584785.1 uncultured Lachnospiraceae bacterium
CCTCTGTAAATGGAATATTTTGTTGCACCTCCCATTCCAAACATCAGACCACTTCCATGAATAAAGCTATAAATAAGAATGGCTAAGTTAAGTGCAGTCAGACCATCCGCACCCAAACCATTGGAAATAAAAAAGGTATCCGCAAGTATGTAACATGATAAGCCAATCATTCCACATATATTTAGCATTACATATTGAAAAAATTCTCTTAAAAGTGTTTCTGTTTTCATAGACTCCTCCTTAAAAAACAAAAAACATCAGAACTTTCTATCTTCTATGACCTAACGATAGAAAGTCTGACGTAAAATCTCTTTACCCGGTGGCAAAAGAGCAACGTTGTTTTTAAACACAATATTTACTGTGAAAGCTCAGCGCCGATTAGGCAGTCTAAGTTCAGGTATTCCAAGTGCGCCCAGCAGATTTTCATTTATGGTGGCGCAATCGCTTGTGGGCGCATAAAGGTTTATAACAAAGATAGCAGTGGCCTTTGTGCCCTGTGCAGCAAGGAAGTGTTTCCAAGTATAATATTATATAGTAAAGTAACTTACTGTAAAAGTTCACCGCCGATTAGGCGGTCTAAGTTCAGGTATTCCAAGTGCGCCCGGCAGACTTTTATTTATGGTGGCACGACCGCTTGTGGGCGTATGAAGGTTTAGAAAGCAATATGATAAATGTATAAATTCCTGAATTTTTAATCCCTTTATTCTTTCAGCAGGAAAAAACGTAAGACTAGAAAATTTTTCCTTATTCCATTTCTTATGGTAACGTAGGATTAAGCTTGCTTAGGGTAATGTGTTAGTGCGGGATTAAGCTTGCAACAAAAAAAGCCATCTAACGATGGCTTTTTTGTTAATCACGCGATAACAAATATAACTTACTTCAACTAACTATCAAATCCTGATATATATTGAAAAAGGTACACTGTAATGTAATGATTATAATTTAGTAACGTTTGTTGCCTGCGGGCCCTTTGCTCCGTTAACTACGTCAAATTCAACCTGAGCGCCTTCGTCTAAAGACTTAAAGCCTTCCATGTTTAATCCAGAGTAGTGAACGAACACATCGTTTCCCTGTTCGTCGGAAATAAATCCGTAACCTTTTTGGTTGTTAAACCACTTAACTGTACCTTTCATATGATACCTCCAAAAATATAAAAAAAATAAAGATATAGGTCAGCCACTTTCTTTTGTGACTGCCTTAAGAATACCATAGTTTTCCTGCGAAGTCAAATCATTTTGAATAATTTTACGAAAATATTCTGAAAAAAACTTACTCTTCGTCTAAAATATGGAAATCGGTCGAATAATTATTCCAATTAATTCCAAGATGCCCTAAAATTGGAAACAATTAGTAGAATTATGGAAATGATATAGATATTCTCAATGGCAGGAGGCAGGGAAAGAAATCAGATAATTCAGCTGAGAAAAACGCAGAGCAGGGTCTTTTATCAGAATGGGGGATGTGCTATAATATTCTTGGTGTAATGTTGTCCTTGAAAAATTACACAATTTTAACCACAGATATCAGCACGCTTTTCTCTTTAGTGTAATGTTATTCTTGAAATAAAGGGAAGGAGCTGTTACAAAATGTGGCTGATGCACAATATATGGGTGAAACGCTTATGGTTTCTGTTGTATTTCATGCATTTAGCCGTTATTTTTCAACAGTCCCTGAATATCATGCGGACACTGGTATCATGGCACAGAACAGGAAGTATGAGGTTTTAAAGGATGGATATTCGGAATATAGCAAGGCATTTTCATACCATAACACAGCATAAGCTTTTGGTTATGCGGGAGTGTTTTAAGGTGGGATTGTACTGGCAGGGATTGCTCCACGATGTATCAAAGTACAGTCCTTCAGAGTTTTGGACAGGGGTAAAGTATTATCAGGGAGATCGGAGCCCTAACGCAGCTGAGCGGGAGATTGTTGGATTCTCCACGGCATGGCTGCATCACAAAGGCAGGAATAAGCATCATTTTGAATATTGGATTGATTTTTCTAATGATAAGACAAAGGGACTGGTGGGGAATAAGATGCCTCTGCGCTATGTGGTGGAGATGGTCTGTGACCGGATTGCTGCCTGCAAGGTTTATCGGGGAGAGAATTATACCAGCAGTGCTGCATGGGAGTATTATGCCTTTACCAAACCGTATATAACACCGCTTTTGCACCCGGAGACACAAGCCCTTTTGGAAAAACTGCTGTTGATGTTAAAGGACGAGGGGGAGAAAAAAACTTTTGCCTATATTCGTCGGCTGCTGAGAAAGGGAACTTATGGCAGCAGTGAAAAAGAAGTGAGACAAAGAAAAAAAGAAGTGAGACAAAGGCAAAAGAAGTGAGGCAAAGGAAAAAAGTGAGACAAAGGAAAAAGAAGTGAGATAAAGGAAAAAAGAAGTGAGGCAAAAAAGGAAAAGAGGGCAATATAAAGGACCAAACGGCTGTTATGGGCACAGCGGGAAGAAGGCCCTGAGGAAGGTGCTTAAGGTCTTGGAATTGGAAAAAAAACCCTCTTGATATTCAGCATAAATAGGACGGCCCTGATATTCGATTTGGAAGGCGGGCTGCAAAAGCGTTGTGGGCTGCGGGAAGAAGAGGCCTGTTTTTTTGCTGTAGCAGGTTTGCGGTGTTGCCTTTTTCCTGGCTTCTTTAGCGACATAGCTTCCCACGCTTTTATGAATTGCCATGTCCTCACAGGGAAGGTAATAGTAGTTTTTATAGTCAGGATAGAAATATTTTAATTCCCCCTGGTACATAGGCAGGCGGCAGGTGATCTGTGTGTCCTGTCCCTGGATGGAAGCAAAGGGGTTAACAGCAATATCATCGGATGTAAAGCCGGGTTTCTGTCCCCGGATGGCGGCAAGGGGGTATTCGATTTGGAATGGAGCAGACACCGCACATGGGCTTTGGCAGAGGAGTTCAAGAGTTAAGCGGTTTTCTGTATTGCATATCTGTTCACGGACAAGCGAAAAGGAAGCAGCAGGCAGGTCGGCATAGGCAAGCAGGGGAAGGATCCCGAATAATCCCTGCAGGTCCTCCTGGTTGTGCTGAATCAGCAGGTGAAGGAGAGAAGTTTTTTGGCTGGAAAGATAGTCCTGATACACGGCGATAAGCTGGCGGCCGGTGTAAGGGGCTTTACGGGAAATGCCAAGCAGTGGTTCTAAGGAAGCCTGCTTGAGTGAGCGCAGGGAAAGCGCCGCTTTCCAGGGCCGGATTTTTTGATAGAGGTCAATGCTTGTCAGGCCGGACAGCGGGCAGGCAAGCTTGTGGAACTGGCTGCGGCTGCGGATAAAGGGCAGGTCGAAGGCATCACCATTATAGTGAATCAGCGTGGTAAAGGGGGCGAGGAAGGAGAAAAAGGAAGCCAGGAGGGAAGCTTCTTCTTCGGGAGATTCGCAAAACCACTGGCAGAGTTTCCAGGAGGCAGAAGAACATGCATAATAAATGCAGCCGATAAGGTAGATGCTGGCATGATTTGCAGAAAAGCCTGTTGTCTCGATATCAAGGAGCAGGATGTCTTTTTGGGGAGCGAGGTTTTCCAGGGGGTAAGCAGGGGTAAGGTTAAGGGTGGATTGCAGGACGTTCATCGGGCGGAGTCTCCTTTTCGTTGATTATTGTTATAGTATATTCGTGTACTGGCGGCTTGTCAACTTGACAGATTTTTCGCCTGGGGAAAAGTGGCTGGCAAACTGGATTTGTCCCATGCAGCATAAGACGAATATTTGTTCGAAAAAGCGCTTGCCTAGAACTTAGGCTTATGTTATGATTGGATAGATAAAGATTTTGTATGGTGCGGCAGGGGTGCCGCGGGTAGAAGAGGAGCTTTTGGTTGCGATGATTGCATTGGTCAGAGGAACATTAATAAGTAAGGAAGAGGACTCTGTGGTAGTGGAGGCAGGGCAGGTGGGGCTGGAGATTCGGGTGCCGCTGTCTGTTTTGGAACAGCTTCCGCAGACCGGGATAGAAGTAAAGCTATATACGTATTTTCAGGTGCGCGAAGATGGGATGAGCCTGTATGGGTTTTTAACACCGCAGGATAAGCAGATCTTTAAGCAGCTCTTGGGCGTTAACGGTGTAGGGCCTAAGGCGGCACTGGCGATTTTATCGGCATTGTCTTTAGATAATCTGCGGATAGCACTAGTGTCTGAGGATGCAAAGGCGATTGCGAAGGCACCGGGGATTGGCCTTAAGACAGCGCGGAGAATTATTTTGGATTTGAAGGATAAGATTTCCCTGGATCAGATGACAGAGAGCTGGATGGCGGCAAATGGAGCCGGGGGAGCAGAAGAGGAAACTTTGGATATGGGCCTGGCAGGTGCAGCGAAGGAGGCCGTGCAGGCGCTGGTTGCTTTGGGCTACAGTCATATGGAAGCGGCAAAGGCAGTGAAAAAGGTGGAATTGACAGAAGGGATGACTTCGGAGGATGTGTTAAAAGCATCGCTAAAGTATTTATCGTTTTTGTAAAAAATTGGAATAGACAAGGAAAGTGCATATGAGCAGCAATGGGGAACGGCGCATTATTAATACGGATGTTACGGTTGAAGATCAGAAGATAGAGAGCAGCCTTCGACCGCAGATGCTGAAAGATTATATTGGGCAGGAAAAGATTAAGTCAAATTTAAAAGTGTATATCGATGCGGCTAAGTCCAGGGGAGAATCTCTGGATCATGTGCTGTTTTATGGGCCGCCGGGGCTGGGCAAGACGACTCTTTCGGGAATTATTGCCAATGAAATGGGGGTAAATATTAAGATTACTTCCGGTCCGGCGATTGAAAAGCCCGGTGAGATTGCGGCAGTGTTAAATAATCTTCAGGAGGGAGATGTTTTATTTGTCGATGAGATTCACCGGCTGAACCGGCAGGTGGAAGAGGTGTTATATCCGGCGATGGAGGATTTTGCGATAGATATTATGCTGGGAAAGGATTCTTCGGCGCGTTCCATTCGTTTGGATTTGCCACATTTCACGCTGGTGGGGGCGACGACCAGGGCCGGTCTGTTAACAGCTCCGCTTCGGGATCGGTTTGGGGTGGTGCAGAAACTGGAATTTTATACACCGGAAGAGCTTACGACCATTATTATTCGCTCGGCATCCGTGCTTCATGTGGAGATTGACGAAGAAGGGGCGAAGGAGCTGGCAAAGCGATCCCGCGGGACACCTCGTCTGGCAAACCGCCTGTTAAAGCGTGTTCGGGATTTTGCTCAGGTGAAGTATGATGGGGTGATTACCAGGGAAGTGGCAGATTTTGCTCTGGATATTTTGGATGTGGATAAGCTTGGGCTTGATCAAAACGACCGGAATCTCTTACAGACGATGATTGAAAAGTTTTCCGGCGGGCCGGTGGGGCTGGATACGCTGGCGGCAGCATTGGGCGAGGATGCAGGGACACTTGAGGATGTGTACGAACCTTATTTGCTGATGAATGGCTTGATTAACCGTACGCCCCGCGGGAGGGTGGCGACGCGTCTGGCTTACCGTCATCTGGGCTTGGGGTTGTGATAACAGAATAAGAAATAAGAAAACAGGAAGATAAGCGAGGAAGAAGGATTTTTCTGGGCTATGATAACAGAATAAGAAATAAGAACAGAAAATAAAAATTGTCAGATTTTGGGAAACTGAAATCCGGCAATTTTTTATTTTATATAGGAAAATGTGCCCTTATTCCACGCTTTCGACTTTACGGCTTAGAGGCGGAGGATTTTCTTGATAGGTTAAAACAAAACAATATAAAACACGACAAAACAAAATTATTTGTTATTGACAAAAGTTATATTTTGTTATATATTTGTACTATAAAAACAAGGAGGATAAGATTTTATGGAACCTAAGCAGATAATTGAAGCAATCAAAAAGGAAGTGCCGGCAGCAAAATCCGTTTATTTTGTTGGCTGTGGGGCTTCGAAGGCGGAGCTGTATCCGGGCAAATATTTCCTGGAGGTAAATGCACGGAATATCCGTGTGGGCCATTATACCGCAAATGAGTTCCTTTATGCTACGCCTGTCGCTGTGGATGAAACCGCAATTGTCGTTACCTGTTCCCTGGGCGGCACAACCCCGGAAACCGTGGCAGCCTCCAAAAAAGCCATGGACCTTGGCGCAAAGGTGGTTGCAGTAACCCATGTGGACGGTTCGCCGCTGGCTAAGAATGCACACTATGTTGTGCTGCATGGATTTGAGAAGAATTATGCTGCCAAGCTGGAGAAGATGACGAAGGTTCTCTCGCTTGCTGTGGAAATTTTACACCAGTACGAGGGGTATGACCGCTACGATGATATGCAGACAGCCTTTGGAAAGATTTACGATTTAATTGAAAAGGCGGTATCCTTTGTTGTTCCGGCGGCGAAGAACTTTGCCGAGGACTATAAAGACGCCCCTGTCGTTTATGTAATGAGCTCTGGTGCAACACAGGAAGTCGCCTATGCCTTTTCCATCTGCCTGCTGATGGAAATGCAGTGGGTCAACTCAGGTTCCTTCCACGATGGTGAATTTTTCCATGGACCGTTTGAGATTGTGGAAAAGGATGTTCCATTTATCCTGTTAATGAATGAGGGCCGCACCCGCGCCTTAGATTCCCGTGCCTTAGATTTCTTAAACCGCTTCCAGGCAAAGACCACTGTGCTGGACGGAAAGGATTTTGGCCTTGCTTCGGAGGTTCCGGCGTCAGTGGCGGAGTATTTTAATCCTATGGTGCTTTCTGCAGTCCTTCGTGTGTATGCAGAACAGCTGGCGATTAAGAGAAATCACCCGCTGACCCAGAGAAGATATATGTGGAAGCTGGAATATTAATTGGCAAAAGACAGTAGAGAAGGCTGGGAGATTCATCCATGAAAAGACAATTGCAGAGGGAGACCTCAAATATGTTATGGGCGATTCTGGGTGTTGCCTGTTATGCGGCGGCCTACCGGTGGTTTTTAGTTCCGGCAGACCTTTACAGCGGCGGCTTCACAGGAGTTTCCCAGCTGATCAAGCTTTTCCTCGTGGAAGGGCTGGGTCTGCATGTGCCAAAGGAAATGGACTTAACCGGAAGTATTTTGTGGTGTATTAATCTTCCTTTATTTGTCCTGGGCTATAAAAGCATTGGCAAAAAGTTTTTATATCGAACCATTATTGCGGTTTGCATTCAGTCCGTTTTACTGACTGTAATTCCTGCGCCGGATAAGCTGCTTTTGGACGATTTGCTGTTAAATTGTGTTGTCGGCGGCGTCTTATCGGGCTTTGGCGTGGGAATTACCCTGCGGGCAGGGGGATCGGGAGGCGGAACCGATATTGTCGGGATGTATTGTGCAAAGCATTATCCTGAGTTTGGCGTAGGAAAGCTGAATATGGTGATTAATCTTTTTGTCTATACCATCGCCGCCATCCGGTACGATGTGGAAGTGGCAGCCTATTCCATGATCTTTTCCATTGTCGCGGGTATAATGATGGATCGGGTGCATGATCAAAATATCAAGGTTTCCGTCTTTGTGGTGACAAAAGAAAAGGGTATGGGAGAAAAGATTAACCGGACAATGATCAGGGGCGTTACCAGCTGGAAGGCGTGGGGGGAATACAGCCGTTCGGAGGAAATTGTCCATATGGTTGTGGTGAATAAGTATGAACTTTTACAGTTAAAGAAATTAATTCGTCAGGAAGATCCCCATGCCTTTGTCCAGGTAATGTCGCCTGATATGATTATCGGCAACTTTGAAAAGCGTCTGGAAGTACAATAATACTGAATTTGACCTGTTTAAATGTTCACTGTTATCGCGCAAAACGTTGAATATCTGCGTTTTTTGTACAGGAATCAGCCGAAAGATCTCGAAAACGGATAGCGCAAATTCATTCTTTATGCTATGATTGTTTTAGATACAAGATAAGGTACATGGGCATGACTTGATACTGTGACGTGATAAATCCCGGTAGCCTTAGAAAGGATGGATTGTATAGTATGGCAGAAGTAGTACGGGATACGGCAACACCTCTTTATATGCAGATTGCAGGGGATATTAAATCGAAAATTGAGCGGAAGGAGCTGGTGGCAAATTCCAGGATACCTACCGAACTGGAATTGAGCGAAGCTTATGGTGTCAGCCGGATTACGATACGCAAAGCGCTGGAGCTTTTGGTGGAGGACGAGATTCTGGTTCGCAGGCAGAGAATTGGAACATTTGTCTCAGATAAAAAAGTGTCAAGAAGTTTAAACCATTTTATGGGATTTTCACAGAGCTGCGAGATGTCAGGGGGCAGACCGGGAACGAAATTTTTATCGGCAGAGCTGGTGAAGGCCAGGCCGTTGGATATTAAGGTGTTTTGCCTGCCGGAGGAGGACAAGGTTATCCGTATTCGGCGCCTGCGTTACTGTAATGATGTCCCGGTGATCTTAGAAGAGAACCATTTTCCTAAAAAATACGCGTATTTGCTGGCTGAGGATTTAAACCGATCCCTGCACCAGATTCTTCAGGAGCATGGGGTTATCCTGAACCGTGGGGAAAAGACCATTGGCGTGTGCTATGCGACGAAGGAAGAAGCAGAGCATTTAGAGATTCAGGAGCATGATGCGCTGATTTTATCGAAGGATGTTGCGTTTGATATTACAGGGGAAGCCGTGTATAATGGGAAAGAAATTGTCAATGCAGAAAGGTATGAGTATAAGATATTGACGAATAGTTTGGGCGCAAGTCAAAACTTATCTTAACATTGCGGAAAAAGATCTTTTGATGTTTCTATTCATAAAGATTAACGTTAAAAAGCTTGTCTGGGAAAGCATCCGGGCAGGCTTTTTTAATACAAAAAATTTTTATGGAAAATTAGTTCACATATTTTTCTGCTAATTTGAAGTGAAATTGGGGAATATACCCATAGGGAAATTTTACAGCAAAAGGTTTTCTGAAAAAAAGTAAAAAAATAGAGAATAACTACTTGATTATTTGTAATATTTATGATATAACAAAATAGAACAAGAAAATAGAATAAATAAAACCATTGAGCATTAGATGGAGGACATTATGATCAAAGTTCTGGGGATTGGAGATAATGTATGTGATAAATACCTGCACAGGAAAATCATTTATCCGGGGGGAAATGCACTGAATATTGCTGTCTTTGGAAAATTTATGGGAGCGGAGACGGCATATCTGGGAACTCTGGGAGATGATGAGGTAGGGCAGCATGTGTATTCGGTTGTGAGGGGACTGGGAATTGATCTTTCCCATTGCCGGATGGAAGAGGGGGAGAACGGCTGTGCCAGGGTGCGTCTGGTAAATGGGGATCGGGTATTTTTAGAAGGCAATCATGGAGGAATAGCCAGGACAAAGCCGCCAGTGCTGACTAAGTTAGATGAGTCCTATATTGCAGGTTTTGATTTGGTTCATACCAGTATCTACAGCTATATGGAGCCGGAGCTTCCTAAACTGCGCAGGGCAGGAAAGTTTGTATCCATGGATTTTTCTAATCACTATGATGAAGCGTATTTGAAACAGTGCTGTCCTTACCTCGATTGTGCAGAGATATCCTGCGGTGATATGGACGAGGAGGAGATGCACCAGACGATGGAAGAAATCATAAGCCTTGGCTGTAAGCACATGGTTATTGCCACTAGGGGAAGTAAGGGGGCCTGTGTTTTAGTCAATGGGAAGTTTTATGAGCAGTCCTCGCAGTTAGTTCAGGCGAGAGATACCATGGGCGCCGGGGATTCGTTTATCACCAGCTTTTTGATTCATTATCTGGATGGAATCCGGGATGCGGTTGATTTTAGTGAGGAATCTGGAGAGCGGGGCATTGTCTCTGCTGCAGAATATCAGGACATTTTGATACGGCTTTGTCTCTACCGGGCAGCGGTATTTGCTTCGGGGCAGTGCCAGAGGGACGGATCGTTTGGATTCGGAAAAGAAGTGGAGCTGACTGACCAGGATGTAGAAGTGATGGAGGGCAATAAAGCACTGAAGTTTTAGAATAGTTAAAGGAGGAGAAGTCCGGTGAAAATTACAAAACAACGTCTTTCAACCATGAATATCCAGTATAAGTATTGGCCGTTTACAAAGTTTTTGGATGACACAAAGAAGTATGAAATCCCTTATGTGGAAATTTGGGGGGCTGCACCTCATCTGAATCTGGAGGACAGAACTTACCGGGAAATTGCCGGGCTGCGGCATGAGATTGAGAAAAGGGGATTAAAAGTTTCCTGTCTTACCCCGGAACAATGTGTTTATCCGATTAACATTGCAGCAGAAACCGCAGATGAGCGGAGGAGAAGCCTGAAATTTTTTGAAAACTATATCCGTGTTGCCACGGAAATCGGTTCAGATAAGATGTTAGTTACTTCGGGCTGGGGGTATTTTGATGGGAGCAACCGGGACGAGGCCTGGAAGTATGCTGAGGAAGGACTTTACGATCTGGCAGAATGTGCGGCCTGTCATGGAATAGGACTGGCACTTGAGGTTCTCAGAAAGGATGAATCAAATCTGGTTAATGATTTGCAGTCCCTGAAACAAATGCTTGAAGCATTGAACCATAAGAGCATAGGCGGGATGATTGATACTATTCCGATGAACCTGGCTGGGGAAACACCGGCGGACTATCTGCGGGAGCTGGGGGAAAAGCTGGTGCATGTGCATTTTATCGATGGGGCCCCCAAGGGGCATTTGGCCTGGGGCGATGGTATCCTGGATGCCGGAAAGTACATTCAGGAGCTTGAAGAAGGGGATTATCAGGGGATCTTATCGCTGGAAATTACGGATGGGCGGTATTTTATGGACCCGGAGGCATCGATTCGGCAGAGTGCGGAAAAGCTGTTTGATTTGTTGAAATAAATTTTTGCCATAAAATATTTGTTGAAATAAATTTACGATAAAAATAAAGAAAAAGAGAGGAAAAAAGGATGAAAAAAAGAACATTAGCAGCCATTTGTATGATGACCGTAACCGCCATGCTGACGGCCTGCGGCGGAGGAAGCACAGGGGGTACACAGACGACAGCGGCAGCCGGGGGAGGCGATAAGGGGCAGGAACAGGCATCAGCACCGGCAGACGGCCAGGTAGTGATTAATTTTATGCACAAGTACTGCCAGCCGGAGCAGGCTCCAGCCTTTGAAAAGATTGTCCAGATGTATATGGACGAGCATCCCAATGTAAAGATTAATATTGAAACCACCACTGATAATGAGATTAAGTCCAAGCTGAAACTGGCCCTGGGAAGCGGCGATATGCCGGATGTATACCAGACCTGGGCGGGCGAGTATACAGAGAAGTTTATTCGTGCAGGTGCGGCCCTGGATTTAACTCCTTATATGGAAGCGGACCCGGAGTGGAAAGACAGCTTTATCCCGGCAGCCTATAGCATGTTTAAGTATACCGACGGCGGTCAGTATGCGGTTCCCACCCGGTTTGACGGTGAGGTGTTTATTTACAAGAAATCTGTGTTTGAACAGTATGGAATTGAAGAACCTAAGACCTGGGACGAACTGCTTGCTATCTGTGAAACCTTAAAATCAAATGGTGTAACTCCGTTTATCCTGGGCGATCAGCTTTCCTGGGATGCACCGCACTGGTTTGGGGCACTGTGGCAGAAATGTGTTCCTGAGGATGTGCTTGAACAGCAGGACTTTAATGTAAAGACGGTAAAGATTGACGATCCGGGGTATATTACTGGCTTAAATTATTTTACGGATTTACTGGATAAGGGCTATTTTAACGACAATATTAACTCTATGGAGCACAATATGGCCCTAGAATACTTCTATGCCGGTCAGGGTGCAATGATGTATGTGGAAATTCTTGAATTTAATGATATTAATAAGGGCTTAAACGGCGACTTTGGCTTCTTTATGATGCCAACGATTGAAGCAGAGGATGCCAAGGGAAATCAAAACAAGATGTTTGGTGCGCCCGAGGGAATGATTGTTAATCCAAATTCTCAGAATGTTGATGTTGCCGTTGATTTTGTGAAGTTTTTAACGTCCCCTGAAATGCAGAAGCTGGTGGTAGAGGAAGCCGGACATACCAGTTCGACCATTGGCGCACACACCGATGAAAATACCATTCCGCAGCTGCGCGGTGCGATGGATGCGGTGCTGGATTTCGAGGGAATGAGCAACTGGACCGATTGTGGATTTGAGGCAGGAATTGTAGATACCATGTGTAAACTGGGCCAGGATTTTGTGGATAAGAGCATCACTGCAGAGGAATATATAAAGGGAATGCAGGAGTCGGCTAAGACGGTTCGTGAGGCAAATGCGGACTGATGGTAAAAGCATGTATTATCTTAAGCGCCAGTGTACAGTCAGGTCAGACAGGCTGTACACTGGAAGCCAAAGCAGATGGACCAGTTGAGTTAAGGTAAGGATGGTGGAAAAATTAATGAAGAAAAAGAACATAGTACCCATACTGTATTTGCTTCCTGCGATAGTGTTTATGCTGATTTTTATGTATATTCCGATTGTCCAGAATTTTTATAACAGCCTGTTTGACTGGTCCATTTATAAGCCGCAGAGAAGTTTTGTAGGGTTTAAATATTTTATTGAACTGACAAAAGATAAGGTATTTTGGACCTGTCTTTGGAACAATACGCTGTATGCCCTGATTTCCCTGGTGGGGCAGGTGGGCGTGGGACTGGTAATTGCCTCTGTGCTGGAATCCAAGACATTCCGTGGAATTTCAGGGTTTTTCCGCACGGTGTACTTTGCCCCGTCAGTTATCTCCTTTATGGTGGTGGGCCTTTTGTGGCAGCTGTTTTTTAACCCGATTGTCGGCCCGTTTAATAAAATCGTGGGGAGCCTGGGCTTTGACACATCTAAGCTGAATGTTTTGGGCAATCCGGGCACAGCACTTTTTGGAGTTATCTTTGCCTCACAGTGGATGTATTTTGGCTATATGGCAATGCTGTTAATTATCGGTATTCAAAAAGTACCCGAAGAGCTTTATGAAGCGGCAAGTATCGATGGTGCAAATGCCTTTGACCGGTTTCTCCATATTACGATACCGGGAATAAAGGAAATGATTTTGGTGGATTGTATTATTACCGTTATCGGATCATTTAAGTTGTTTGATGAAGTTTTCATTATGACAAACGGCGGACCGGGCTATTCCTCGGAAGTAATTTCCACCTATCTTTACCGGACGGCGTTCAGGGCGGATCAGATGGGTTATGCCAGTACCCTGGCAGTTATCCTGTTTTGTATTACTTTTGTGCTGTCTCTGATCCAGATGAGGCTGTCCAGAACCGGAGAAGAATAGAAAGGGGGGAAAGAATTGAATAAGCGCAATAAAAGTAAACAAATGATTTTCAATGGGATTGTACTTCTTTTTCTTATCTTTCTGGCCTTAATGATTATTGTGCCGCTGGGCTGGATGATTATTTCCGGGTTTAAGACAAATAACGACTTATTTACCAACAGCTTTGGTATGCCCAGGGAGTGGATGGTTTCCAATTATAAGCTGGCATGGCAGGTAGGCGTGGGGAAGTATTTCTTTAACAGTATCTTTGTCACGGTGGTTTCCACGGCGCTTACCCTGCTTGTCTCAGCGATGGCGGCATTTGCGCTGACGAACGGCAGAATGTATTTTAAGGGCAGGGAACTGGTATTTATCTTTATCCTGGCAGGCCTGATGCTGGCGCCGCAGGTCAGCATTATCCCATTGTTTAAAATTTTAAATAAGATTCATTTATATAATACCTACTGGGCAATGATTGTTCCTTATGTGGTATTTCGGATTCCCTTTGCAGTATTTTTAATGCGCGCTTACTTTTTGGGGCTTCCGGCATCGCTGGACGAGGCGGCCTATATTGACGGCTGTACCTCATGGGGTGTGTTTACAAGGATTGTACTGCCCTTAAGTAAACCAATTATGGCTTCAAGTGCACTTCTTACGGCAATGTATGACTGGAATGAGTTTATGATGGCGATGGTATTTACCAGCAGTGATTCGGTTCGGACGATTCCGATTGGTATGATGAACTTAACAGGAACTCTGCGGACAGAGTGGGGGACCTTAATTGCAGGTTTGGCAATGTCTGCGATGCCGATTGTTATTGTATTTATTATTTTCCAGAAGCAGTTTGTACGAGGGATTGCCGCAGGCGGAGTAAAGGGATAGAAAAGAAGTTAAGAATGGGGAAAATAATCATGCAGAGACTGAATGAGAGGGCAACAGAGTTGTGGAGTTGAAGATTAGAACAGCAGAATTGAACAGCAGAATTTGACTGGAAAAAACGAGGTGGTTAGGATGAAACATTTGACGGTTGAGCAGATTTGTGTATCGAATTTCCCGTATTATAAATATTCTCTGGAGTATGCTCTGGATTCGTTAGAGCGCATGGGCGGGAAAAATCTGGAAATGTATGCCTGCGATCCGCACTTTCATGTGGATGACAGTACACTTGCCGATGCAAAGGCATTAAAAAAGAAGATAAAAAACCATGGATTGACGGTGCAGTGTTTTACGCCGGAACAGTGCAATTATCCGGTGAATATTGCCGCGAAACATCCAGCGGCAAGGAAGAGAAGTATTGAAGTTTATAAGAAATCGATTCAATTTGCAGCAGAATTAGACTGCCATCTCTGTCAGTTCCTCGCGGGATTTGGCTGCCTGGATGAGGAGGACGAGGCGATTTGGCTAAGGAGCGCGGAGGCGTTAGCGTATTTGGCGGATATTGCCAGGGCCTATGAAGTAGATATTGCCCTGGAGACCTCACCTAAGTCCTATACCTGCCTGACGGATACGCCTAAGATGAAGAAGATGATTAAAGAGGTAAACCGGGACAATGTCTTTGGGATTATCGATACGGCGGTGCTGGGCTATAGCCATGAGACGATTGGGCAGGCGATTGAGGCATTGGACCAGGGGCAGTTATTGCGGCATGTACATGTTGGTGACGGAAAGCCAAATGGACATTTTGCCCTGGGCGAGGGCGAACTGGATCTTGCCGGAATGATGGCGGAGCTGGATAAGGCAGGGTATTCGCATTGCCTGAGCCTGGAGATTTTAAATCCTCTTTATGTGGAAAATCCTGAACATGCTATGAAAACATCGTTTGAATGGCTGAAGAAATGTATTTGCGGATAAGCGTTCATTATAAACCTGCATTGTAAAACGTATTGCTTTGCGGTGGGTGGAAAATAAAGGTAAATTTTGGAAAAATAATCGATTAAGACGACTTGTAGGGAGAAAAATCATGTTTAATTTTAATGAAG
Source organism: uncultured Lachnospiraceae bacterium (assembly GCA_910584785.1). Lineage (GTDB taxonomy): Bacteria > Bacillota > Clostridia > Lachnospirales > Lachnospiraceae > Caccovicinus. Next base: position 15,165 of record CAJUDX010000063.1, read on the forward strand.
AAGCAGTGAGAAAAGAGCACGAAAACGGGGTAAGTATTATCGCAGAGACGCAGCGTGTAGTGGATAAGATTTGTGGGGAAGGGTATAAAAATATCTTTTATATTGGTATAGGCGGGACGCTTTTGTATGCGGGACAGATGATGCATATTGTGAAGGAAGCCGGTTCCACGATTCCTTTATTCCTGGAAAATGCAGCGGACTTTTGTCTGGTGGGCAATCCGCATTTTGGGAAGGATTCGGTGGTGGTGATTGCGTCCATTTCCGGTGATACCAAGGAGGTGGTGGAGGCTGTGCACAAGGCCCACGCCGCGGGCGCAAGGGTTGTCGGCTATGTGGAAAAGGAAGGGACTCCGCTGTATGAACATTCTGACGATTTAATTACCACTGTTGGCGGAGAGTATTATTTCTGGTATACCGTTACCCTGCGTCTGATGGCAAATGCAGGACAGTTTCCGCAGTACGATAAGTTTATGACAGAAATCGTACATATGCCGGAAAATGTGGTGGAGATTTATAAGAAATCTGATGCAAAGGCGAAGGAATATGCCGATAAGTACTGCGATGCAGAACTGACCTATCTTATCGGCTCAGGGAACCTGGAGGATTGGGCGGTTTGCTATGGCATGTGTATTATGGAAGAAATGCAGTGGATGCGGACCAGGCCGATTTCAGCGGCAAACTTTTTCCACGGCACGTTAGAGGTGGTGGAGCGGGATATTCCGGTGATTTTAATTAAAGGCGAGGATAAGACCAGGCCTCAGATGGAGAGGGCAGAGAAGTTTGTCAATACCATCAGCGCAAATGTAACCGTATTTGATACCAAGGATTATGAACTGAAGGGAATCAGTGATGAATTTCGCGGGATGCTGTCACCTATCGTAATGCGGAGTGCATTCCAGAGGGTGTCGGTGCATTTAGAGCATAACCGCCGTCATCCGCTTGCTATTCGGAGATATTACCGCAGACTGGATTATTGATCGATGAAAGTGAATAAGAAAGCACTGATTTTTGATATGGACGGGGTGATTGTGGATACGGAGCCGCACAATATGCAGCAGGTCTATGCTTATGTGCGCTCCCTCCGCCCGGAGGTGCCCGTCGGGGAAATGTACCAGATCGTGGGCCGGACAAGCAAGGATGTGTGGACCCGGATTGCCGGGATAATCGGCAGGGGAATGAACTGGGAGGAGACGCGGAGGGACTATGAGGAAAACTGGAAGCCATGGCATCCTTATCCGGTAAACTATCGGGAAATTTTCCGAAAGGAATCATTAACAATCCTGCGGTGGGCGAAGGAGCAGGGGATGCTTACGGCTGTGGCTTCGGCTACCGCGTACGATAAGGTGAAAGCGATTCTTACGGAGGTTGGGGTTTTGCCATACCTGGATTTGATTATCAGCGGGGAGAGTGTGAAAAGGAGCAAGCCTGACCCGGAGATTTATGTAAAAGCAGCAGAGCGTTTGGGGGTATTGCCGCAGGAATGTATAGCAATCGAGGATTCTACCGTAGGAATTACCGCAGCCCGCTGCGCAGGGGTTACGGTGGTGGCGCTTAAAGATGACCGGTTTGGCTTTGACCAGAGCCTGGCGGATGGAAAAATTGCGGAATTAAGGGAGTTTTTAGACTGGTATAGTCAATCTTGAAAAGGGAAAGTCAGAAACACAAGGTTTAACCTTAATAGTCCCGTAATACCTGAAAGGCTTGATTTTCTCTTGCCTTCCTCTATCAGATGTGCTATAGTAGAGATGTAAAAAGGGAAAGCCATAGAAGCGGCTCTACCCTTCAAGTTAAACTAAATTTTATTACAGTTCAGCCGTCAACTATTTGGGGTAGTTGGCGGCTATTTTCTTCCCTTAAAGACCGTGTAACACAGTCCAATAAGAGCGACAACAAATGTACAAAACAGAAATAAATCTCCGCATGTAACCATGGTCAGCCCCCCTTCCTCTTTGGTTTGGAGGGTTAGCCCCTCCGAAGATGGAGGGCAAAGCTGCCTGGCTCTATGACTTTCCGTGAAATAATCATAACATATCAGCCTAAGCCCTGCAATCACAATATTTGATTTTCTTAATTCGCTATCGTCAAATTTGCCCCTTTATCTTTTTACCCTATAAATTCTCCATTGAAGTCGTTTGAATTATTCAATTCAGTTTCCTGAATCTCAACTTTTACTATAAAAGTTCACCGCCGATTAGGCGGTCTAAGTTCAGGTATTCCAAGTGCGCCCAGCAGACTTTTATTTATGCTGATACGACCATTTGTGGGCGCATGGAGGTTTACTGTAGAATTGATTTCGTGGCTTTCTCTCTTATCTGTTTCATGCATTCTGCAGCTTGCTGCCTTTGTTCCGTTGTCAATTCTCTTTGAACATCGCCTGAACGGATAGAAATCCAACTTATCCATTTTCCGAATCCATACCGGGTTAGCTGTGTATAAAGAATCCATATTTTATGCGGTGCCTTGCTGATTTTTTGTAATCATGGAAAAAAGTTGAAGTTTTCCCTTACAGTGAAATGCTTTTTTTAACGCCCTGTATGCTATACTATAAATATAATTTATGACATTTAACCCATATACTGAACAAAGATGGGGCAATCCGACGGTCAACGGTGTAAACTAAAGTATAC
>CAJUDX010000064.1 GCA_910584785.1 uncultured Lachnospiraceae bacterium
AGGGCATTTTCCTTTGCCCTGACACGATCAAATTCATCAATCTGATAACAGTCTGAACGGCTGTCACAATAAATACATCCATGACAGCAGCCTTTGTATATATTCATATTGTAGTCAAGTCCGAACCACCGGCTGTCCTTGGTTTTGGTTACGATGGTTTTGGCTGGGATGTATTCAATCATCATCGGATTCCTTCCTTTACTTTAAAGAAAACGCTATAGGTCAGGGCAAGGTTTGCAGATACAAGATACATAATACAGTTCAACCTCTAATCGGATAACATGTTTTAACTAACTCCAGTACCCGTTCTATTTCATCGGGAATACGGATTTGTTTCGGGCACATGGAAAGGCATGGCATGTCCGTGCAGAATTGGCATAATTCGGCACTGCGGGAAATGCCCAGATTTAATTTGCGCAGTGCCCAGTAGTCTTTGCCAAGAAAATAATAATTATACTGCCGAAACAGTGTATGGATTTCCGTACCGCAGGGACACTTACATCGCTGGCAGCGGTCACAGGGGATGGGAGAAAACTCTTTTTCCAGATGAGAAATTACCTGCGAGAAGGAGGGTGGGGATGAAGGCAGGGATGTATCCCACAACATTGCCGCCTCCGCCTGTTCTTTGGTGCCGATGCCGATAAGTACACTGGAAACCGGATAGGAGAGTACGGAAGTAATCAGCGTTTTAACCGGAAAAAAACGGGGAAGGATTCCGGCAGCATAAACTTTATTAATGAAAATGCCTTTGCTGTAAAAGTGCAGTTCTTCCCTGATTCGGTCAAGCATTCCCCTCTCCAGAATATTCCCGCTGGCCTGAAGTACATCGACACGGGAATCCATTGCCCCGCGAAGAAGGATATCATAATAGTGGGAGGCTAATCCCGTAAAGCGAATTTTTCCTTCTTTTTTTAATTCGCAGAGGGCGTCTAATGCCCCGCCTTTTTGAAAAATCTCTTCTTCATGTTCAGCATCTGCCTGATGGACAAAGTAAATATCCGGGAGGGTTTTCAGATATTCACATGAAGAAAGAACTGCCGCATACATGGCATTGCCGTCAAAAAAGCGGGCTTTATCGGAGATAATAATGCGCTCACGTCCGATTTTTGCGGCAAATTTCCCCAGTTTCTGCTCTGCGTCGCCGTATTCCGGGAAAATAGCTGTATCGTACAGATTGCACCCCAGTCGGAAGGCGTGCTCCATCACTTCCAAGGCCTGTTCTTCGCTCAGGTTAAAGTAAGCCGGAAGGACGGGAACACTGCCCTGCAAGATGGGAATAGTGCCAAAGCTGATTTCCGAAACCATTAATCCAGTTTGGCCTAATTTGCGGTAATACATAAAAATTCCCCTTTATTACAATAAAAAGTTCAGCGCCTCGTCGCTGGGCTCAGGTATTCCAAGTGCATCCAACAGACGTTCATTGATGGCGGCATGACCGCTTGCGGGCGCATGAAGGTTTCTATCAGTATTCTTATTCTTTTATTCACATAAACGCTTTACCCCGGTAAATGCCCCATTTTCCACCAAAACACCTTGAGGCAGGACAGGTATGTCCAGGTTTTTACAAAACGCAAAGGCTTCCTTTCCAATCCGTTTTAATGTTGAAGGAAACAAAACCCTTTCCAGGCTGTGACAGCGGAAAAACGCCCGATCCGGGATTTCTTCCAGACCTTCCGGCAAAAGGATTTCTTTTAGAGATGTACAGTTTTCAAATGACCGGGCGCCGATAAAGGCAAGCTTTTCTGAAAGTTCTATTCTTTCTAAAACATTGCATCCCCAAAATGCCCTCTCACCGATACGTTCCACGGACTGCGCCTGCTTTACCACGCTCAGCCATTTACACCCGGAAAACGCAGACTTTCCGATGGAGGTGACGGTCGCAGGAAGGGTAACCTCAGTTAAAAGATTTCCGTCCTGAAACACATGGTCGCCAATCGCCGTAATCCCGCAGGCAATAAGAAGGCGGGAAATATTCCCGGTACATTCGATCAATTGGTTATGCTCATTGGTCTTAAAACAGTTCAGACTGTCGGTAACGGCCTGCATAGCTAAAGGCGGGAGAGTCCTTTGGCGGTCGGCAATCCCCTCAAAGCGGATACATGTTCCGCCGGCAAGCTGCATTTCCCGTAAATAAATACAATTGCGAAAAGCAAACGCCTCCACCTTAACCCGATCAGACAGGAAACATATCCGTGTAATCCCCATTCCCCCGGCAAAGGCCCAACCGCAGATAAGCCGGATATCTTCGGGAATGATCACTTCCCCTTCACATAAGGAACCGTCCAGAAGCATGGCATTGACGATAACCATGGGCGACCTTTGACGCATTTTTTCCATCCATGCTGTTCCGTGAAATGCCCTTGCCCCAATGTAATCCACCGTTGGAGGAATCGTCACTTGCTCAAGCATCAGCACATCCCGAAAGACCTCTGCCTCAATCCGTCGGATTCCGTAAGGAATGTGAACTATATGTCCAGCCCCGCGATAGCCGCACAATATTTCTTCGTGTTCAACGGTAAAGCAGCTTAATGCGCTTTGAAAAAGCAGACGGACAACTTCCGGCAACTGCCCGGATAAACAATCCCGGTAGCTTTTCAAAACCCATGTTTTTCCACCGTGACTGACCTGTGTTAAGGCTGTACAGCCGGATAAGGCATATTCATACAAAACCAAAATCCCCTCTTCTCCGGTAAGACAAACCTGTGTTAGTCTGCCGCAGTCTTTAAAGGCGTGAGGATGAAGAATCGTGCCGTCTTTAAGGGAAATACTGCCTAAACTGTCACAGTTTTGAAAAGCATAACACCCGATTTCACGGACAGAAGAAAAATTAATATTGTCCAGGCTGCTGCATCCGCTAAAGCAATAATCCCCAATAGCTTGTATGTGCACAGGAGAGGTAAAGCTGCATTTTTTAAGGCTTGTACAATGCTCGAACAGCCGGTTTTTCAACCTGAAAACCCCTGAAATTTCCGCCGTTTCCAGCGCGGTACAGCAGGCAAATGCCCTGGTTCCTATATGGCGTGCACAAAGGCTGATTTCTTCAAGCGCTGTACACTTTTCAAACGCACGGGCACCGATACTGTACAGATGAGGAGGAAAATCAACCTGTACCAGGCGGCTGCATCCCCAGAAAGCACCTTCACCGATAATCTTCAGACTGTCGGGAAGAATCAGGTGGGTGATGTTTTGATTTCCAGAAAAAGCATAAGGAGCAATAGCACAAATCCCTTCGGAAATCCTAAAGGAGTCCGCTATGGCATTCGGCGGAGACGAAGAAATCCTAAAGGAAACTGGTGTGCCATTCGTCGGCAATGAGAAAAACTGTACTTCATGGACAGCATTCTGGTCGGAAATTAGAATATTTCCTATTACATCAACTCCAATCTTTTCCAATGCTCTTTCGCCAACCCAGGCCAACGGTTTCCTCTCTTTTTGCAACAATAAACGAAGGGTATCGGCTAAGGCATGGCAGCCTAAAAATGCTTCTTTACCAATGCTTTTTACCTCGTCCAATGCAATATACCCAAGATGATGACAACCATAAAATGCCCGTTCCCGAATAGAAATCCAACGGACAGGAGATGTTGGACACTGGTGTTTTAAAACACCGTTTACAGAAAATTGATCCGCAGGTTTCTGCAAAGAAGGATCTGCCGATTCCTGCAAGGATTGAACCGCAGATTCCTGCAAAAATTTTTCTGCTGTTTCTATTTTTTCCAGATAGCTACAACCCGAAAACACCTCTGCTTCTGCGGTTTTTATTCCCGGAGGCCAAACGACATACCGCAGAGAAGAGCAGCCTTTAAATGCGGCAGATCCAATCCAGATTACTCCCTCAGGAATGTGGATGGCAGTCAGATGTTCGTTTCCGTAGAATGCACCCCCGGCAATGATCCGTGTCTGTTTTGGCAGATAAACTTCCCCGGAAAGATTTCTTCCATCCCAGAAGATTTCCCTGTCCGTTTTTTTCTCATTCCCGACATGTTCATTCTCATTTATCCAATCTTTCAGAAACGGCGTATTTTCCCAGACATTTTTACCGGCGGATACAAGTGAACCGGAATCTGAACATATTACCGTCTTTAACGCCGTACAACCATAGGCCAGCTTATCCGGGAGATGGCGCAAACCGTTTTCTAAGCACATCGTTTTCAGGGAAAGACAGCCAAAAAACATATCCGCTCCATAACCTTTCCCATTCCCGTAAAGCCTTGCCTTTTTCACGCCGCTTTTGGCAAAGGCGAGATTTCCCACATAATGGATTTCCGGCGAAAGGCAGACCTCACGCAGTCCTGTGCACCGATAAAATGCCATCGTCCCAATTGACCGCAATCCTTTTGGAAAATGGATTTCTTTTAGCGACACGCAGCCATAAAATGCCTGTTCTCCGATCGCCCGAAGTTCTTCTCCCATCGTTATTTCTTTTAATTTAGAACAGTGCTTAAAGGTCTTTGCTTCCATCTGAACTAACTTTGGAGGCAGGACAACTCGGAGAAGTTTTACACAGTGTTCAAATGCACCTTCTCCAATCCGGCACAGGTTATCGGGAAAGAGGATAGTCTGAAGAAGCAGACAATCCCGAAAAGCGCCGGACCCGATTTCCGTCAGAGAATCCGGCAAAATAACGCGGTCAATGCTTTCCTTCCCGGCAAAGGCTTCTTCGGCAATGCGGGTAATCCCGTCAGGAACAAGAACACGGGATTCATCGCCAAGATATTTGAGTAAAATACTGCCGCTGATACAAAAATTTCCCAAAACCTGTCGACAAATCGTCCTGACCAGGGTTTGCGCAGGAAAATCCGTAGCTGGCAAAGTAGAAACATCGGAAATACCCTCTAAATGGAAACTTTTGCCATCCGATGTGTAGACTTCTTTCAGCAGAGAACAGTTTTTAAAAGCATCTTCATGGATAATCACCGAATCATTTTGAAAGCGGACAGTTTCCAGGCTGATACAATTGCGGAAGGCACGGCTTTCAATTTCATGCAAAGAAGCCGGAAGAGTAACAGAAAGGATTCCGCGCTTATCGAAAAAGCAGCTTTTTCCAATTTGTTCAATTCCCTCCGGGATTTCCACATGTTTAAGGTTGGTAAGGAATTTAACCAGCCTTCGCCCGTCAATTTCCATCATCCTTAATACATCCGCAGCAATGGCGCGGGCCAGAGAAGGAAGTTCTATTTCCCCGGCAATTGCCTCCACAGCATTGGGAAAGACAAAGGATTCTCCCTGAAAAAAAGAAATATGAGATAAACGGCTGCATCCGGTAAAGACATCACAAATACAATCCTCCTGCAATTTGGGGGAAATGGTAATCTTCTGGAGCATAACATCATTGACAAACACCTGCTTTCCCATGCGCCTGACACCGGGAATCTCTGCCTGGGTAAGGCTGTCGCAGTAAAGAAATACGCAGTCGCCAAGTTCCTCCACCGACGGCGCAAGTGCAATGGAGGTTAAAGCATGGCAGCGGTGAAATGCATAGTCGCCGATAGTAAGAACCCCTTCGGGAATATGTATGCGTTCAAGCTTTCGGCATCCCTTAAATGCCCCGGATAAAATATGCCGCAGATGGTCTGGAAGAACTACTTGTTTTAACGAAACACAGGCTTTAAATGCCCCTTCGCCGATGGTGTGGACGTGTTCCGGGACAATAATCGATTCGTCCCTGCCGGTATAGGCATGTAAAACGCCGTCAGTGATGTGAAAATCCTGGTAAGATGTCATGTTCATGGTAGCTGTCATCCTTTATTGATGTTATTTGGTGTATTTGCAAAAACTAAGCATAGAAATTTAGATATATTTGCAAAAGCTCAACTCAGGAAAATATCTGTATCAAAAGTCCCCGTAATTCCTCCAAACTCCCGCATTGAAACAGGCCTTCCTTATATTTTTTCGTTCCTTTTTTCTTCTTCATCGCATAGGAAGCCAGCTTTCGGATATAGGTTAAAGTAAAGGTTTCATCATAGTGCACAGAGGTAAGTTCAAGCTGTTCCAAAAGAAGCTGTAAGGTGTTTTTTTCAATGGTTCTTCCGGTTAATTCGCTGAAAATAAAAGGATTTTCCAGGGCATAGCGGGCAACCATTACACCGTCCGCGCCAGTTCTTTCCATCATGGTATCTGCGTCTTTGGCAGAGAAAATTCCGCCGTTGGCAATGACCGGAATCGAAACGGCAGCTTTGGCCTGGGCGATTTCTTCATAGCAGCATTCACCGTCATACATCATGCTTCGGCTGCGCCCGTGAATAGTGATTAAATCTGCCCCGGCATCCTCACACATGCGGGCAAATTCTGCAGCAAACATATGATCTTTCTGGATTCCCGTGCGGCATTTTACCGTGATGATTTTACCGCTTTTTTTACAGCCCCGGATAATGTTTGCCGCCCGTTTCATATCCAGCATCAGGGCGCTGCCTTCCCCGCTTTTAAAGACATTGGGAACCGGACAGCCCATGTTGATATCCAGGATGGCAAATTCGTTTAAAAGTTCAGAGGCTGCCATCTGCTCCATCACCGCAGGATTTCCGCCTAAAAGCTGGACCGCTTTTATTGGCTCTTTTTCGGTGGTAAATAAAAGACGACGGGTAGACCGATCCTGGTATTTTAATGCGTTGGCACTGGACATTTCCGTAAAACACAGACCAGCGCCAAGGGCATAGGCCATAATGCGGAAAGGATAGCAGGTGTATCCGGCAAGGGGCGCCATAAAAACATTGGAAGGCAGGAGAATACCACCTGCACGGAGTTGTTTGATTTCCATATAAAGTAAATCCACTTTCCTGATTTTATTTTTTAATGATTTTTATGATAAGTTCTTACAATAATGTTTCATGATAAGTTTTTATGAAGAATTACTTCCTGTTCATTCATTATCTATTGTAGCCGATTTTAGGCAGGATAGCAAGAAGCAGGTGCATTGTCAATATTAATTTTATGCGCTATACTAGAATATGTTTGAAAATTGGTTTGCTTCTAAGAACAGGTATCACCGCATATGGAAGAACTACGTATGGAAGATTAATCAACCAGTCTGGGAAAGGAAGATAAGCATATGATTACCAATGAAACAATTAACCGGGCAATCGACTATATGCTGCAGCATGTCGAAGAGGGTATTACCCTAAAGGAAGTGGCGGCGCACTGTCATTATTCACCCTATTACTTTAGCCGCCTGTTTAAAGCCCAGACCGGAGAGAGTGTCTATGGGTGGATTAAACGTGTTCGGCTTGAGCAGAGTGCATTTCGGCTGAAAACGGAAAAAGAGCGTTCCATAACGGAGATCAGCGCCGATTACGGCTACAGTTCATCCAATTACAGTTCGGCTTTTCGCCAGCACTACCAGACCTCACCAGTTTCTTTCCGAAAAAAGAGTTACCAGGAAGCGATGAAACACCCGTTTTTTCATCATGAACAATGGAGAGCAGGAAGCTTTGCCGACTGCAATGGAAAGATCACGATAAAGCAGATACCCGATTACCGCATGATTTATGAGCGCCATTTTGGCAGTTACGAACACATGCACAGGGCATGGAACAAACTGCTTGTTCACTACCGGGATTATATTTCCAGAGACACAAAATTTATCGAAATCACCTATGATGATCCGTCACTGACCGAGGCAAAGAACTGTTTGTATGATATTGGTTTGAGTGTGGGAGAGGAGTGCAGGCTGGAAAATACGACTATTCTGCTGGGCGGAAAATGTGCTGTTTATTCGTTTAAGGGACATATTAAATCTATTTATGCCGCCTACCAGACCCTTTTTCTGGTATGGCTTCCCAAAACACAGTATCGGCTGGATGAGGGGAGAAACATTATTGATATCTACCATACAGTGGACTGTGCGGCAATGGAAGTGGAGATGGATATTTGTGTTCCAGTGAAGTAGTGATTAGCAAAAGGGTCATGACGGAGAAGCAGGAACTTCCCTAACTGCCCTGACAGGCAGATCTTAAGAAATACAGAAAAATAATCGAAAAACACAGGGCAAGAATTCAGAAGTATTTTATTGATTTCTTCTTTATCATGGATAATGTTTAATGGATTACATATCAACGATCGATTCAAGGTGTTTAATGGACTGCATAACAATGGTTGATGCAAGAACATGAGTGTAAAAACATTGTCACAAAAACGTTGTCATGAACAAGGAGGAAGTTTTTATGTACTTAGAAGAAATCAGACAAAACCCGGCAAAAAAGATTTTACAGTTTTCTGTTCCTGCCATTATCTCTATGGTGCTGACAGCGCTGATTACCGTTGCCGATGGATTTTTTATGGGAAATTATGTGGGAAAAGAAGGGATTGCGGCAGTAAACCTGGGACTGCCTGTTATTTATCTCTACCTGAGCGTGGGCCTGATGATTTCAATTGGCGGCGTGGCTGTTGCAGGGATGGCACTGGGTTCTGGCGATACGGGTTTTGCCAATCAGGTGTTCCGGCAGACGATTACATCAGCAGGGATTGCATCAGGGCTTATCAGCAGTATCATGGTTTTTTGCTTTTCCCCCATGCTTTCCGTGCTTCGGGCGGATGAAATAACCAAGGGGTATTTTCAGGAATATTATCAGATTATGCTTTTGGAACTTCCGGTGATGGTGCTTAATTCTTCCTTTGGCATATTTATCCGCGGGGAGGGAAATCCTGGATTTTTTATGAAAGTGACGGTAGTTAATGTCTTACTGAATATACTTTTCGATTATATTTTTTCCGCAATGTAATGTTTGGGAGCAGCAGGAATTGCCCTGGCTTCGCTGGTTTCAGCTCTGGTGTCTCTGGTCTGTATCCTGGTCTATTTTTTTCAAAGGGCAAGGGTTTATCATCTGGGAAGATTCCGATTTTCTCTTAAGCTTTGTATCCAGGGAATCTTAAATGGAAGTTCAGAATTTATTGGGGAAATGTCCACGGGAATTGCCATGTTTGCATATAACTTTGTGATTATGAAAAAATTTGGTGCGGACGGGGTGACAGCATTCACCATCGTCGGGTATGTTTCCTATCTGTTTAGTATGGTTATCGTCGGATTCGGGCAGGGAAGCAGCCCTTTAATCAGTTTTTGCTATGGGGCAGAGGAAAAAACACTTGCGGCAGATATCCGAAAAAGAACGAATCGCTATGTGTTTCTGGCGGGAATGGTGGTGGTTTTGGTTATGGTTTCACTTTCCGAACCTTACAGCAGAATTTTTGTCCAGCATGAATCCGTACAGACCATGATTCGTACAGGAATGATAATTTTTATAACATCCTTCTTCTTTTCCGGGATTAACTCGATTACATCCTTTTACTTTACAGCGACAGGAAGGGCTTTTGCTTCTGCAGTGATATCTTTTTCGCGGGGCTTTATCGTCCTTTTGCTTTGTATTTTTACCCTGCCTTTCCTTTTTGGCATGACGGGTGTGTGGATGGCTGCACCGGTAACGGAAGCTGTTACCTTGGGAATTACCGGAGTATTTTTATACCAGGAAACGCGAGGAATCGAGAAAAGGCGGGGAATCAAAGGAAGTAAGGGAAGGTTATAGCCCTGTACATTTAAGATAGTTTTCTTTTTTCAGGATTAACGGGGAAACGGTTCCATCAAAGAAGGGAACCGTTTCCCCTGTGATTTCTCCACCCATTTTTACAATCATCTTTGCCGTAACTTCCCTGGCTTCCATGTAAACCTGTGTATAGCCATGAGAAAAAAGATCATCAAAAGAATAGCGGGCTAATTGTGTTCCGATATGTAACCTCCTGTACCGGGAATCGGTAACAAACCTCCCCCAGTGAAAAACGCCGTTTTCTTCCCAGGCCGCCGCCGCGCTGACAATCTCACCATCACAGACCGCACACCAGCACACCGGGTTCCGGTCAAGAAATCCCTCGATATCGTCCGCAGGAATATTTTGCTCAAAATGAAATATTTTCTTTTGCAGTTCAATGATTGGCCTCAAATCTTCCTGCTGTGCTCTTCTCAAGATAATTTCTTTCTTTAACTTACTCTTCTCTGTGCTGTTTTCTGCCATATTGCACCTCATTTATTTTGACTGGATTGTAAATACCTTTTAATGTTGCTATCATAACATAAGTTCACTAAGAATGCAATTTAGGAAAAGAGGAAGGAACGAGAAAAAACAGAGAAATGAAGATATTTTACAGGACAAAATACAAAAAATGCGGTAGAATAGCGGTGAATCATAAAAACCACAGCCAAGGTTTTTGGATTAAATATTACATAAAATAAGGACGATGAACAAGATGGAAAATAAGTTTCGAACAAGAAATATGGATGGAAACAAGCCAGACACGGAAGGGGGCTCTTCCCGTGTTATTGGTCAGGCGGCGGCATGGTTTACAATTCTTTTATGGGGAACAACATTTGTTTCCATTAAGATTCTGCTTGAAGAATTTAATCCGGCAGAAATTTTGCTGTTTCGCTTTATTATGGGCTACTGTGCTCTGTTTCTGGCCTGCCCGCGTCGATTGAAAACAACCGGTATCCGCCAGGAGATAACATTTGTTTTAGCAGGCCTTAGCGGAGTGTGCCTGTATTATTTGCTGGAAAATATTGCTCTTACCTACACGATGGCCTCGAATGTGGGGGTGGTTGTCTCGGTTTCCCCATTTTTTACGGCAATACTTTTTCATTTCGTTCGCCGCAGGAAAAAAAATAGTACAGCATCCAATGATAGGAAAATAAGCAGTATAACATCCGATGAAGGAACAAGAAGCGGTACAGCATCCGATAAGGAAACAAAAAGTGGTACAGTATCCGATAAGAGGAGACATGAAGAGGATGGCGAAGAAAAATTGCAGCCAAGTTTCTTTCTGGGTTTTCTCGTAGCGATGACCGGGATTGTTATGATTAGTTTTAACGGTTCTCAGCTAAAGCTGAATCCTGCCGGCGATATTTTATCGGTAATTGCCGCCTTCTCCTGGGCCTGTTATTCTCTGTTGACCAGAAAAATTTCCGGTTATGGCTATCCAGTCATCCTTACAACGCGGAGAGCATTTTTCTATGGCATCCTTTTTATGCTTCCTTCGATACTTTTGTACGATGTTGAATTTAGGCTGGAACGTTTCTCCCATCCCGTTTATCTGTTTAACTTCCTTTATCTGGGGCTTGGCGCCTCTGCCCTGTGTTTTACGACCTGGAATGTTGCAGTAAAGAGACTGGGGCCGGTCAAAACCAGTGTCTATATCTATCTGGTTCCGGTAATTACCGTAGTAACCTCTGCGCTGATTTTAAAGGAACCAGTTAACTGGATTACAGCGGTGGGTACGCTTCTGGCGATTGCAGGATTATTTTTGTCCAACTTCAAATCGGCTAAGGCGACTTAATTTATCACATTGGTTTCATAATTAAATAACAATCTCCCTTGCCTAACCTGGTATGCCATGTTATAATGAATTTGCCTAAAAAACATCCGGATTTTCCAAAATTTTCAGGTTTTTACTGTTTTTAAGTTTAAACTATATTGATAGACGAAAGGGCAAAAAGAAAAATAACTTGAGCATTATCCAGAAAGAGGAGTGTAGATATGGAAAGGATATTAATTGTTGACGATAGCATCACACAGGCTACGCAATTAAAGTCAATCTTAGAAAATGATTACGATATAACCGTCGCACAGACAGCAGAAAAAGGGCTTCACCTTGCAAGCATAGGAAACTTTACCCTGATTTTGCTGGATGTTGTAATGCCGGGGATGGATGGCTTTACATTGCTAAAAAAATTGCAGGAAGAAATTATTACACAAAGCATTCCTGTCATCTTAATTACAAGCCTTTCAGATATTGAACACGAACAGCTTGGACTTACCTTAGGTGCAGTTGACTACATATCCAAGCCATTTCACCCCTTAATTGTCAAGGCAAGAGTGAATACACATATTAAGCTGTACCGTTACCGCAAACAGATTGAATATCAGTCGATGACTGATCAGCTGACAGGGATTGCCAATCGGAGACAGCACGATATTTACAGTATTCTTAAATGGAACGAAGCCATACGCCTTAAAGTTCCGTTCTCTGTTTGTATGTTTGATATTGATCATTTTAAATCTTATAATGATACCTTTGGTCACCCGGCCGGGGATAAGGTTATCGCTAAGGTTGCCAAGGTTATTTCTTCTCATCTTCAAAGAAGCACAGATTTTGTAGCCCGCTATGGCGGAGAGGAGTTTGTGGCGTTCTTTCTGGGAGGCTCCGGGGATCAGGCATTTGAGTATTTGAAAAAGGTTCGCCAGGCAGTGGAAGATCTCCGCATTCCCCATGCCCCTTCGGTAGCAGAATGGGTGACTATCAGTGTGGGAGGCGTTACCCTTACACCACAAAGAGAAAATTCCTATGAGGTCTATTTAAAAATTGCAGATACGATGCTCTATGACGCCAAACGGTTTGGCAGAAATAAAGTAATCTGGGCAAATGAAAAAATGGAACAGTGGTATGAGAATTAATTAAGCAGATGATTTACTGTAAAAGTTCACCACCGATTAGGCGGTCTAAGTTCAGGTATTCCAAGTGCGCCCAGCAGACTTTTATTTATGGTGGCACGACCATTTGTGGGCGCATGAAGGTTTAGAAAAGATAATTTAAGCGATGATTTAGACGTAAAAAAATGGATATTGTGATAAAAAGAATTGACAAAGTAATGATTTAGCATTATAATTTTAAAAAATTCATAGCGGGGGAGCTTGTGTGACAGGCTGAGAGGAAGGTACACCTTCGACCCTTGAACCTGATGCGGATAATGCCGCCGGAGGGAGTTGCAGATCTTGGCTCATAAGCTTTTTTTCGGATGGTAATGTATGATGCGTTGCCATCCGTTTTTTGATCCATTATATTCGATCGTATTTTCCCGGAGCATATTTGAAAATTGCTTTCTGCTGGCAGTACATATCTGAAAATCATCAAATCCCCGGTAAGAAGGAAGGAGAAAATCATGAACTACACAACACAGATGGATGCTGCAAATAAGGGTATTGTAACCAGGGAAATGAAGCTGACAGCCAAAAAGGAACATATGGAACCGGAGGAATTAAGAAAATTTGTGGCAAGAGGAAGGGTGGTGATTCCGGCAAATAAAAACCATGCCTGCCTGGAACCAAGCGGCATCGGTTCCATGCTGCGAACAAAGATTAATGTCAATCTGGGAACTTCCAGGGACTGCATGGATATCAATCAGGAATTGGAAAAGGTAAACCATGCTGTAAAGCTGGGGGCAGAATCAATTATGGATTTAAGTTCTTTTGGTGATACGCAGATGTTTCGGCGCAGGCTGACCGCAGAATGTCCGGCGATAATCGGCACAGTTCCGATTTATGACGCTGTAGTGTATTATCACAAGCCGTTAAAGGAGATCACCTCTAGGGAATGGATTGATATTGTAAAAATGCACGCCCAAGACGGAGTGGACTTTATGACCATTCATGCGGGTATAAACCAGGCCGCTGCAAATCGCTTTAAAAAGGCAAAACGGCTGACGAATATTGTATCCAGAGGCGGTTCAATTATCTTTGCCTGGATGGAAATGACCGGAGAAGAAAACCCGTTTTATGCCCATTATGATGAGATTTTAGATATTTGCCGGGAATATGATGTAACACTAAGTCTGGGCGATGCCTGTCGTCCAGGATGTATTGCTGATGCCACGGATATTTCGCAGATTGAAGAACTGGTTATCCTGGGAGAACTGACAAAGAGGGCATGGGAAAGGCAGGTTCAGGTGATGATTGAGGGGCCGGGGCACATGCCGTTGGATCAGATTGCTGCCAATATGAAAATCCAGGAAACTATCTGCAAGGGTGCGCCGTTTTATGTTCTTGGACCGCTGGTAACGGATGTGGCGCCTGGTTATGATCATATTACGGCGGCGATTGGCGGGGCCATTGCAGCAGCGGCAGGGGCATCGTTTTTATGCTATGTAACTCCGGCAGAGCATCTCAGGCTTCCTGATATTCAGGATGTCAGGGAAGGGATCATTGCTGCAAGAATCGCTGCACATGCTGCCGATATTGCCAAGGGAATTTATGGAGCGAAGGAGTGGGATGAAAAGATGAGTCTGGCAAGGAAAAACCTGGACTGGGAGGAGATGTTTAGCTTGTCCATTGACCCGGAAAAGGCCAGGGCTTACCGCGAATCGGCAAAACCGGAGAAGGAAGATACCTGTTCAATGTGCGGGAATTTCTGCGCAGTTAAAAATATGAACCGGATTTTGGATGGGGAGATTGTGAATATTTATGATGAGTAAAATGCTGGAGAGTTGTTGGTGGGTTATGTGGGCAGTATTTTGCGGGGAGTGCATTTTGCAGGTATTTTGATGTAAAGTCCATCCGCTCCGGCAGGGCCTATTCCAACGTCACCACGCTCTCGCTCCGCATATAACGCAGCGGACGCTAAACTCGTGAAAGACCTCGTTAAGCGCCGGCGTTATATAGGGGATTCCTTATGGAATAGGCCCTGCCTGCGCTGCTACACTGGCTTACGAATTATATACAAACTTCGCTGCTTTACCATTTATTCTTATATTCTTCAATAATTCTTCAATATTAATGATAATTTTTAGAATAAAATACAGACAAAACATAAATATACTATTCGGATTATATCCGACAAAACTCCGCAAATAGCATTCACTAATACAGCTAGTACATCAGCGAGAGCGTGGTGACGACGAAACATGACTCCGCTGTAGCGGAAAAGCATGAAAACTGTGAAAGCTATAAAAACTGTGAAAGCTATAAAAACTATGAAAGCTAAAAAAACCGTGAAAACTATGGAAACCATGAAAACCACAAAAACCGCATAGAAAAGAGGAAATTCCAATGAAATTAAACAATAAATTCGAGAGTAAAAAACTTGTTATCAGCAGTATGCTGGTTGCATTAGCAGTATCATTATCCAGCTTTTCCATCCCTATCGGAGCATCAAAATGCTTTCCCATCCAGCATTTAATTAATGTAATTGCCGCTGTATTTCTAGGCCCGCTCTACGGAACAGGGGCAGCATTCTGTACATCACTCATCCGCAATCTTTTAGGAACCGGAAGCCTGTTAGCCTTTCCGGGCAGTATGGTTGGAGCGTTTCTTGCAGGTTATCTCTATCAGCATACCAGAAAATTTTTTGCTGCCTGTATCGGAGAAGTGCTGGGAACCGGGATTTTAGGCGCGGTTCTGTGCTATCCGGTAGCAACGATGCTGATGGGAAAGGAGGCTGCGGTCTTTGCCTACGTTATCCCCTTCCTTTTAAGTACCGGCTGCGGAACAGCGATGGCTTTTGTTCTTTTAGGCGTTATGGAACAATCCGGCATTATCCATGTGCTGCAGAATATTGTACGGGGGAAGGAAAATAGAGAATAGGGAATAGCTGCAGAAAAGGAAAAGAATCAACGATAAAAAGAACGCTTCCGGGAATAAACACCTGCAGCGTTCTTTTTTTATGTTTTTTCGTACTACCGTAAACGTTCTAAGAAAAATCACTTATGGGGTGATTGCAATCATTGCCCAGCCGTCCTCACTGTGTGCAGTTAAATAACCTTCGGCAATAGCATTCTCCAAAGCAGAGGCTTCCAGACTGGTAAATCTGCTGTTCTGGTACTTGCAGGGAAGGATTTCCTGGCCTGTGCTGTTGATCAGTCCGAAGAAATTATTTTTAGTTACGACAGCAATGCCGTGGGTAAAATCCGAAACTTCATTGTACTGGAAGGGGGACAACGAATTGACCAAGCACATTGACAAAGCCCCAGCCATTGGAATTAAGTACTGCGGCAAGACCATCGGAAAGATTGCCCAAAGCATAATAATGGCTGGGAGTTGTTTCCCTTCCTGACGGATCGACAAAACACCATCCCCGTTCATCGTCGATGGTGTTGAAAAAGGACAGGGCCACGCCTTCGGAAAACTGCCCAAAGTCGTTATAGTGACTATCGGAATTTGGCGGAAATACCTTGACAACTGAAGTGCTGGCAGCCTGTGCCGGAACGGCTAGTCTAAGACACAATGCAAAAGCCAGTGCAGAGGAAATGAGCTTTTTCTAGTTAAAAATTACATCTTTTCTTTTGACCGTTTTAGATTATTTTTATTATAGCAAAGTACAGTTTACAAGGGACTACACAAGGTAATGGGGTGACAGGCGCAGATTTGCCTGTCAGATTTTCCATGTGATGTTCAAGCTGTCGGTTGTGGCGGCAACGGTAGTAATCATCACGCTTCCAGCGTCCCATTCAGCGGCAAGACCGCCCAGCGGAACCATTTGCAGCAGACGGAGAATGTAATCATCTGCGGACAGGCGCAGGTGTCGCCATTGTCCAGCACAAGGCAGTTTCCACCGTCACAGTTGCAGCACTCCCGGCGTATCAGACTGCTGGCCCGTTTTCTCTGCGCCGGGGTCATGCGGTAAGGGAAGCCGTCCGGCTTGTGTTCCAGCGGCGGTAAATGCTGATAGGGTCTTTCCCTTTTCAGACGGTCATTCGGCTTTCAAGGGGCTTGTCCATCGATGAACTATCTCAAGTCTACACTTTTTTGACCGCCTGCGCCGCATATCCAAGAGGCAGGATTTAGAGGAAGTCGCCAGCTTTAAGGGGAGCCTACTGGAACAATGGCTCTTGATCTACTGCAAGCAAAATCATCTCCCCTATAACCGGCTGACGGAGGAAGAAAAGCAGTGGTTGATACGGA
>CAJUDX010000065.1 GCA_910584785.1 uncultured Lachnospiraceae bacterium
TTTTCGCACTTACCATCGATTTGTGCAATATTTATTTTTCAAACAAGCCCTAGATAATTAAAAAAAGATCGTTTTAAGGGCTGAAAAACTCTTAAAACGATCTTTTTTATAAAATAACCCGCAAAGCTAAATGAAGATTTTCAATTTCTACTTTTTCAGGTGCACCGCCAAACTCCCCATCCAAAGTCCATGGTGTTTCATTTTCACAGGATACAGTGAGATTTGAGGTGCGGAAACCCGTTATCAAAGGGGAAGAATAATCATGAAGCAATACAGCATTGATTACTTGCTGCATTTCCGTTAAAGAATCCGGTTTCTGGATCAAAATAACTTCAAACATACCATCATTCATTGAAATTTGAGCGTCATCTAATAATTTCAGGCCGCCAACGGAAGAAGAATTGCTGATCATTCCAAATAAATAATCTCCCTGACAGATTCCGCTGTCGTATTCGATAGAAGCCTGATAGCTTTTTAAGCTGGTCAGGCGTTTTAATCCTTCCAATACATATGCTGTTCTTCCAAATACATTTTTAGATTGCTGGGGAGTCTGGTAAGAAACCTCTGTAAACGCGCCAAAAGCGGCTACATAGGTAAAATATTGCTCGCCAAACCGGCCAATATCCACATCAACAGGGGAACCGGATAAAACAGCTTGAGCAGCTCCTTCTAAATCTTTGGAAATTCCAAGGCTGGAAGCAAAATCATTGACTGTTCCAGCAGGAAGATACCCCAAAGGAGGCCGCGGGTCTAATTTCATTAAGCCTGTTACGGTTTCATTTAAAGTTCCATCTCCACCGCAACAAACCACAAGATCTACACCATTCGCCCGGCGTTGGATAATTTCAGGGATTTCCCCGGCACGTGAAGTAGGGGAAACCAAAACATCATATCCAGCAGAGCTGAAAAGCTGTAAAATCCGGACTGCTTTCGAACGGATTTCACCTTTTCCGGCGTTTGGATTTAAAATAAAAAGCAAATTTTTGTAATTCATAGAAAAAGCCTCCTAAAAATGAAGCCGTTTTTTTACTTCCTCCACCATAGCCGTGCCTTGGAAAGCCCATAAAGCCCCTAATGATAAGATACTTCCTGCGGCACATAAAATGGAAGGGTAACGAACCTGAACCCAGTCTAAAAGTAAAAAAATAAGCGGGATTACCCCAAACAGGCTGTCAATAATCAAATAAACCATATATTCTGTTAAACGCCGGCCCATAGCCTTGGAAATAATGGCGACAGCAGCCATTGCCGTGATACATAAAGCTGGAATGACATAATCAACAGACCAGTGTTTCCAGCCGGTGCAGGCGTCCCAGGCCACAGAAAGCAGGGAAATCCATACAACAAGCCATAAAATATTCTTAGGAATATTATGTCTTCGGTATAAAGCATTCCCCAAACAGAACCACATACAAAGGACTGCACCGGCTACATACCAGGGGTAACTGTGAGATTCCGGCAAAAGGGCGTCTACCGTCAAACAGATAACAACAACAGCAAAGGAAACAAAAAGAAAGCTGTGCAGAATCAGTTTCTGTATTTTCCAGGCTTTAGGAGATACGTTGGGAAATAAGGAAGAATCTGGATCAGGTTCTCCGTAAAGAGGATTCTGGCACAATGGACAGCGCTTCCTGTCGCCAGTCACATGTATTTTACAGTATTTGCAGAACAAAAGCCCTTCCATCTCCTTTGTTTTGTAGTTTTTAATCATTTGAAGAAATTACGATATCCGGGTCTAAAGCTGCAAAAGAACGGAAAAAGCCTTTTTGAATATCGCCTCCAACAAAAGGCGCTGTAAGACTTAATACAAGCCGATCCTGATAGCTGCATGCACAAAGCTGGATATGATCCGTACTCATAAATACATCAAAGCTATGGATATAAGGCGCCAGCTTTTCCGGCATGGTAATTCGTCCCAGATTGGAGATTCCTCCGGAAGTCATCCGGCGGGAATACTGATTTGCAATGGATAACCCAATATCTTTAATAGGCAAAGGCAAAATCCGGATAAAAGACCGGTGCTCTAAAGCAGACATACGGTTCATTCTTTGAGCCATTTTTTCCTGGGTTAATTCCCGTTCAAAACAGCTTTGCACCGATTGCAGAACGGCTTCTTCTGGATCATTCCCGCTGGTAAAGCGATGGGAAACATGAAAAACAGCAAAAAAATTTCTTGCGGATTCCGAAGCAAAAAAATTGCGCAGGTTTACAGGCACTGTTAAAGTAACCGGCTTGCGAAGCTCCCGGACAGGTAGTACACCGGCAATCGCCCGCAAAAGCTGTACGCAAAGATAAGCTGTCATAGAGGAGTGAAGTTCTTTTACCCGCGCTAACACCCGTTTTACGTCCATTTCTCCCTCAACGACGCGAATCCCAGGTAATCGTGCACCTTTTACATGAGCGGCCGAAATGGGGCGTTCCTGGGCTTGTGAGGCGGTTTCCTGGTAATATTTAGCGAAGCTGTCAATGCTTTTTTCTGTGGGAGAAGCTCCGTAGTCCAGAATCACTATATCTCCTAATTCCGGATGGCACAGGGTAAGATACCGGGCAACCAAAGTCCGCAGAAATTGAAGGGCACCTGTACCATCAGTCAAAACGTGGCAGACTTCTAAATTGATCCGTTTCCGGTACCAGCTTACATCAAATAAAAGACGGCGTTCCCCACGGGCATACAAAGGGGAACAAGGGGGACGGTCTTCTGGATGGACTTTAGGGGAAAGCCTGGGGGAAGGCTCCAGAAAATACCAAAACAATCCACGCCGTAATACACTATGGTAAATTGGAAAATTCTCAAGGACTTCGTCCAAAGCAATTTGCAGGAAATCAGGATTTACTTCTTCTGTCAGCTGGCAGGCAAAGCGGAAAACCTTCGGATCGCGCCGGCCCATAACAGATGCATATAATTTCGCGGCATTATCCAGCCGGGTCCATTCCGTATTAGAGTTTCTCAAAGAAAATCATCCGTTCAAAGGTTTTTCAGAAACCGATTGATCCGTCCATAAGTCATCCGAACAATCGGAACTCTCGGGGATAATGAAAAATATCCATGCAGGGCATTGGGAACCCGGAAACATTCCACTTGGTTTCCGGCGCGCCGTAATGCTGCGGCATAAGTTTCACCTTCATCCCGTAATGGGTCATGTTCCGCAGAGAAAAGCAAGGTTGGCGGCTGGCGGGAAAGATCCCTGCAAAGTAAAGGGGCTACATAAGGATTATTTTTTTCCTCCTGGGGGGCGTAATAGGACATATAATCTTGCAGCCGTCTTGCCGTTAATAAATAGTTTTGTCCGTTTTCCCGCAGGGATGGGAAAGGGGAATTTTCTGAATAGTCATTCCATAATGCAGGGTAAAGCAAAATCTGTGCAGTAGGCAAGAAATCTCCTGTATCCCTGGCCCGTAAAGATACGGCAGCACATAGATTCGCGCCGGCGCTGTCCCCGATTAAAACAATATCCTGGCCGCGAATCCCCCATCGGGAAGGATGGGTATAGAAAGATTCCGTCACAGAATAACAGTCGTCCAGCCCGGCAGGAAAAGGATGCTCTGGAGCCAGGCGGTAGTCAACAGAAACCACGCAGCGTCTTGTGATCTGGGCCATAACCTGGCAAACCCGGGCATAGCTTTCCGTTCCTCCGCTTGTCCATCCGCCGCCGTGAAAGAAAAGCAGGACCCCTGAAGGGGCTACATCCTGAGGGAAAAAAAGATGAATTGGGACGCCGTTCCCAGCGGTAAGATTTCTCCAGCGGTTGGGATGGAATATGGCAGGCCGTCCTAAAGCAGCTTTCAGCCTTCGTTCCAAAAGGTAGTGATCCGTAAGCTGGTTTGCTACCTGAGAAGCCGCAGACAGGACAGCAAAAGCAATTTCTTCAAACAGCAAAAAAAAACCTCTTTTCTAAATTTATAGTATAACATAAGAGCAGGGGAATGAACAGGCTGTTGATTTGTATAAAAAATACAAACTTTGCAGTAATCAGGGAGGTTTGCGCCACTGATTGAGTGAAAAGAATTTGAGGAACGACTGCGAGGGGATATGAGATGATGAAAAAGAAACTGCTTACGGTTTTAATTTGTTCATTTGCACTGGCTTTTTGTATTTCCGGGCCTGTTCTTGGGGCAGAAGACCCGCCCCAAGGGGAGGGGTACCACGAAGGGGAAACGGAAGAAGGGAACAAAGAGAATACAGATTCCCCCAATCCCAATCCGGAGGATGAATCCAACAAGGAAACTGAAAATAACCAGGAAAACACAGATACAGACCATAAAACCGATTCCGGTGACAAGCAGGAAGGACAGGACCCAGATCAAAAGCCCGATCCCGACCCGGAACCGGAACAGCCCAAACCGGATGAAAAACCGGAAGGAATTTCAGTTGATCCGCAAACACAAAAAATGATTGTAGATATTTCCCTAATGAAAGTAGTCCAGATCCAAGGGAACAACATCAGTTTTTCCTATTTGGATGGCCGGGACTATAAGGGAAGTACAACTATCCCTGCTGCTGGCTGTATCTTCCGAAAAGCCCCTGGTACAGGGACATCTGTTACTTTTCTTTCCCCATCTGTCCCGATTTTATTGGAAGGGGCAAGTACAGGAACCCCTTACACCTATCAGGTAACAGGAAATTTAGAGAATGTTTCCTCTTTGCAAGTAAATGGAATTTTATGGTTCCCGCAAAGCGCTTCTTTTTCAGGAAATATTACCGCAAGTCGTGTTTCATCAAAAAATAAGCTTACGATAAAAAGCGGAAAAATTTCCCTTGGCGCCTTGGACGCGGCTGAAATTGCGGTAGAAGGCGGCGATTTAACCATACAGGACACTATCCAGACAACAGGCCCCCTTTCTATTACAGGCGGTACGGTATTATGCAAGGGAGCCATCCAGTCAAATGGAGCGATTCAGATTGCTTCTGAGGGATGGTCCGTAACAGCCCGCCAGATTACAGCCGGGGATCAGATTACCCTTTCCAAAAAAACTGGTGTAACAGCAAATGCACTTTCCGGTACGTCTTTAAATCTTACGGAAAACAGTTCTTTTTCCCTTTCCAAGGCAGATTCCGCCTTATATGGACAGGGAGTCCTTTCCGGTGATATATCCATTTCCGGCGGATCAATCCTTTCCGCTGACGGTGATATACAAGCGAGAAATATCACAATTTCATCTGGATCTTTTGTTAACAATCGCTCGTTAAGCGCCTCTGGGACGCTGTCTGTGCCAAATGGAGGCACACTTCAAGGAGGCGGAACCATTCAAACAAAGGACTTTTCTGACGGCGGAATTGTAAAGTCTTCAAACTTCACAGCAACAAACCCAATTCAGATAAAAAGTAACATGGAAGTGACAGGTACAATATCAGCCCCGGCCCTGACAGTGGAAGGAACTTTGAACGCAGGAAAGATCCAATCCAACCAACTGAAAGCCCCTAAATCCCTGGCGATTCCCAATACAGAATTAGCAATCGGAACAGGCGGAATTGACGTACAAGGGGATTTCAAGGCGTCTGGCGGAAGCTGTTCCGGCCCAGTGACAGCGGCTTCTGTCACTTTCACAAAGCCATTTCAAGGGTCCAGCATCACCACATCCACAGGAGGCGTTACTGCCCAGCAGCTTACTTTAAGCGGAGCACTCCGGTCTAAAGATGGGATCAGTTTAAGCGGCCCATTCCGCGGGAAATCCATAATAGCAGAAAAAGGAAATATTACTACTGGCAGCAGCGGCACCATTGTTCAGGCAGATTCTGTGGAAGCTTTAAAAGGCGCTGTCAATTTAGGCGCGGCCTCTAAAGTAAGCGGCCGGATTTATGGAGAAACAGGTGTTTCTCTCAATGAAAGCAAATGCGGCAGCATTTATGCAGAAGGCCCCGTTACTTTAAAAGGGAAAATCAATACCGGAAATATCACAGCAAAAGCTTTCACCACCAATAGCGAAACTTATGCTGATAAAATAAGCTGCACAACAGGAAGCATATCTGCATCCTCTGTTTTGAACTGTGATTCTTTGACAGCTTCCGGGGCGTTAACAGTACGCGGAAGGATTTCAGCCAAAGGAAAAGTAACAGGGAAACCCATTACCACCCCATCAGGCGGGATTATCCATGCAAGCTCCGTCAGCGGCATGGATAACGGGTATCGAGGAAAACTGACAATCATTACACCTTTTGGTTCCAATAAAACCGTTTATATTGAATTAAAGCTTTCAGGGGATACGGCAAAGGGCTTTGATGTGAAAACAGATAAAAACGGCAAAATCTATTTTGAAAATTTAGCCCCCGGAAATTATACGGTTTATGCCCAAAACGGCTCAAACGGGCGAAAAGATACTGTAAAAGTTCCCTCCAATGGAACAGCAACTTTAGATTTACGCTCCAGCGCCGGAACCAACAGCAGCGGCCAAACCACTGGCGGCAGCAGCTTTTTTGATGAGGACGAATTCTGGGAAGATGTTTCAGACAGCATCCGTTCAGCCAAAAAAGGCGATACTGTCCGGGTCAGCGCTTCTAAAGCAGATACGGTACCCACATGGATTTTGGAAGAGCTGAAAGACCGTCCAATTACGTTAAAATTAACCCATGGCCGGGATTCTGTAACCATCAACGGAAAAAATATGTATAAAATTCCCAGCAACCGGGTTTATTATCTTTTTGAAGATTTGGCCGATCTTTATGAATTCCCACCTGATCACAATGATATAGATGATGAGTTTCCGGTTGTGGACGATGATCCACTATTAGGAGGAAACACCCAAAAGCCAAATTCAAGCAGTTCTTCTGTGGCAACTCCGCCGCCTGCACCTGCGCCATCATTGCCCACAAATCCTGTTACACCGCCTCCGGCAGTGCCTGCACCAGTTGTCCCGGGAATATCAGGAGGCGTATCCTCCGCAACCGATCCGGATGAAAGCTCAGATTTGGAAGACGATACTTCCAGTGATACAGAAATTTCTGAACCTGAAGCTCCAGAAGAGCCAGACGATTTAGAAGATCCGGAAAAACCGGAAGAGCCTAAAGAACCGGATCAGCCGGTTGAAACGAAAAAACCGGTATCTGCTGTTCCGGTTATGATAGCAATTGGATTACTGATGTTGTCTTTAGGCGGAATTTCAATTGGATATGTTGTCTATAAGCGGACACAAGAAAACAAAGACAGCAATGATTTGCCCTGAACGTAACGATTGATGAGATGATAGGAAGGAAAGGAAAAATACCATGAAAAAGTTTTTGAAACGGCTTTTAGCCTTAACCGCAGCTTTGGCAGCTTTAACAGCCTTGGCAGCGCCTCAAGTTATGGCTGAAACCATCAATCCAGCAAAAGACCTGACATCTTTGTCAGGTGCTCCTATTGACAAAGACGGAAAACAATATGCCTCTGCGGATGCAACTGTAACGCCGGGTCAGACTGTTTATTTCCTTTTGCCAGGGAGTGCAGGCAAAATTTTAGGAAACGACCGGAATATCCGGCTGTCTGTAAGGAAAAACAGAAACAGCAAATATATCAACCGGATTTATTTGACAGAACGGTATCTGCCTCCCAGAACGAATAAAGATGATTATATCGTTCCAAGCGGCATAACAAATAACAACTATTACGCAACCAATGCGGTCAAAGCTTATGCCCGGCACCAATATGTAGCCGTAGAAATTAAAGATTACACAGGCTCCGAAGAAATCCGGCTGGATTTTGACTTGAATTTTACAGTCCGGCGGGATTCCACTACCGGATATGGATTTTCTTACGGCGTGGGCCGGACTGACCGGGTAGCCAACCCCAAAGATCCAAAAGCGGCCATTTGGATGGATAATCCGGCATTTATTGAAAATTCCAAATTTAAGGAAACTGGGGACCGGCTGACATTAAGCGGGCGTATTTATGTAGGCAACAAGCAGACCAATGGATATGATACCAGCGTAACCGTAGGCGGAGCAGGAAAAACCATAAAAATAGCTGCTTCTGACAGCAACTTTGTTTCTTTTGATACAAAATATGATACCATTGCAACCCTGGAATTCACAGGGAGCAGCAATCCGGAAAATTTCATTGCAAGGCTTTCCACGAAATGGACTTCCGGCCTTCTTTCCAAATTCCGCAATACAGATGCCGTAATTTGGCGCTTTACTCCAGCAAATATTGACTGTGACAGCCGCGCAAAATTAACCCTTAGCAATCCTTTTGATGAGGATCAAAATCCAAACCGCGTCTATATTTACACAGTCAATTCCAACGGTGTCCTTCAGGATGTGACCAATAAATTCACATATGATGAAGACGAAGACGTTTATTATACCCGCACCAGAACCCTTGGGACCTATATTATTTCTGATAAAAAAGTAAACATCAGATAATAGAGAAACACGAAAAAGCCCGCTGAAAGATAATCTTTCAGCGGGCAACTATTTTTTATGGACAAAATGGATTTAAGGCTCTGATTCCTCGCCAATATCCAAGCCGCTGTTTCCTTTGCTGGCAATAATGACCTGTCCTTGAAGCGCGGCGCCTTCATCAATGGCGATAATGGCGGCTTTAATATTGCCTACCACCACAGCATTGGAGCGGACATAGACCTTATGAGAAGCGCTAATATCCCCTTTAACCTTGCCATCCAGGGTTACTTCCTGAGCGGACAAATTTCCAATCATAATGGAATCTTTATCCATAAATGTAAAGCCGGTTGCGTTTACATCTCCCTTTAATTCGCAGTGTTTTAATTCTACATCATTGCCGGACAAGTTTCCTATTACTTTTCCGTCGATCTCTAAATTTCCAGTAGCTGTCAAATTCCCTTTGATTTTTCCCATCATCCGGACATTTCCAGATACGGTTAATTCTCCGGTAATGATAGCACTTTCAGAAATCACAGTGATTTCGCCTTCTGCTTTTGGCTGTTCCGAATCCACATCCGGAATGGAAAAAGACAAAGACGGGGCAAAGGGAGAAGCTTTTGGTTCTGGTTTGACTTCCGGTTCATCATCAAACGCAGGGAATGCAAAAGCACCGCGTCCGCCCATGCCAAAAGCTTCTGAAGGGGCTTTGGGAGCGGGACGGGAAGCTGTCATAGAAGAAACTGGCTGCATGGGAGCCGGCTTTGGAGCTGGCGCTGGTGCAGGTGTTGGAGCCGGAGCAGCCATAGCAGGGGCAGCAACAGGAACCGGTGCTGGCGCCGGTGCAGGTGCTGGGGCTGCAACAGGTTCTTCTGGTTCGGGAGCTTCTTGAGAAAGGTTTTCTCCAGAAAGAGGCTCCTCTTCTTCCATATCATCTGTTTCTGGAAAATATCTCTTATTAAAGTACGATGAATACTTTTTCATAGTCCTGTACCTCCGGGAAAATGTGAACCCTCGGGCCTTGCTGGGGTTCCTTTTCATTTTTTTGTTTTTATCCGATTACGGGGATCGCTGACCCATACGGGCAGCCAGGAAAAGCGCTTCCGCCGGAAAACCGGTACTTGTGCTGTTTCCCGAGCAAAAACCGGAAACTTAAAAAAGGCCCCCCATAATTACATATATCATAACATAATTTATTCAAAGGAGCAATGAGGGTTTTCAGTTTGAATCAAAAAAAAGTCGTTTTTTGTCGTATTTGAATAAGGCAAATTTCTACGATTTTCCTAGATTACATAAAACTCTAATTTAGCGAAATTGTAAATATTATCCATTTTAACCCGTATTTTTCCATAAAAAAGCTTTTTCTTGACCGTATCTCTGCTAAATGGTATTGTATAAGGGCTGATTTTTTGCCGGAAAGGAACTTCAATATGAACCCAGAACTTCTTTTTACCCCAGGGGACATCCTGTTGCCCCAAGGCGCCGATATGCGGAAATGGAGTGTCATTGCATGTGACCAATATACATCCCAGCCGGAATATTGGGATCAATTGGGGGATTATGTGGGGGATGCCCCTAGTACCCTGCATATGGTTTTTCCAGAAGCCTATTTAAACCGGGATGATGGAAAGCGGATTGCTTCCATTAACCATACCATGCAGGATTATTTGAAAAAGGGGCTGTTCCGGTCTTATCCTGACAGTTTCTTCTATGTAGAAAGAACCCTTACAGACGGAAACATCCGGAAGGGCCTGATTGGGAAATTAGATCTGCTGGAATATGAATACAGCGAGAAAAGCCAGTCTTTAATCCGTCCCACTGAAAAAACAGTGGAAAGCCGTATTCCGCCCCGGGTAAAAATTCGGGAATATGCCCCTTTAGAACTGCCCCATATTATGGTACTGATCGACGATCCCGGAAAATCCGTTATAGAACCTGTTTCTGATGAATCCGGTAATTATGAAACCCTTTATGATTTTGACCTATGGGAAGGCGGCCATATTTGTGGAAAACGGATTCCAAAAGAAAAAAATCAATCCATCTGTGCTGCTTTTGGTTCCCTGTTTTCCCGGCATTGTGCCCAAGGAAACCCGGCAATTCTTGTAGGAGACGGCAATCATTCTCTGGCAACGGCAAAAGCCTGTTTTGAAAAACTGCGCCAGACCCTACCCAAAGAGCAATGGATAAACCATCCTGCCCGATGGGCTTTGGCGGAACTGGTCAATTTACAGGATGATGCTTTAAAGTTTGAACCGGTTCATCGGGTCGTATTTGATACAGATCCGAAAGCCTTATTATATGATTTGCAGAATACGTTTCCTGTTGATGGACAAGGCTTCCCTTTACAGTGTATCATCCAGGGCCAGGAACAAACCATTCCAGTTGGATTCCCCGCCGGGATTCTTCCGATAGGGCCTTTACAGAAGTTTTTGGATACCTGGTTAAATACACATACTGGTGTTTTAGATTACATCCATGATGACGGGGCTTTGCGGGATCTGGCTTCCCGGCCCGGTTCCATTGGATTTCTGCTGCCGCCGATGGAAAAGAACGCTTTGCTCCCTACCGTACAGCAGGAAGGCTCTTTGCCCCGGAAAACCTTTTCTATGGGACATTCCTGCGAAAAACGCTATTATTTAGAGGCAAGGAGGATATTGCCTTAGAACCTGTCTGACAGAAAGGAGAACAAAAAATGCTTTTATCCCTGGAAGGCGCTTCCAAAATATTCGCAGACCGCGTTATTTTTCAGCGCACTTCCATTAAAATTGAAGAAGGCGACCGAATTGGCGTGGTAGGCGTCAATGGTGCTGGAAAAACAACTTTGCTCCGGGTTTTAACCGGGGAATTGCCCCTGGAAGAAGGCCAGCGAATGACAAAACGGGGGCTTACTCTAGGGTATCTGCGCCAAAACAGCGGTGTAACCCCTTCCAATACCATTTATGAGGAAATGCGCAGTGCGTATGCCCCTTTATTGGAGGCAAAAGCCCGTATGGATTTAATTTCCAAGGAAATGGAAAAATCATCTTCCCAGGAAAACACCCAGTTAGCCGAAGAATATGCAAAATTAGAAGCCTATTTTTCATCTAACGACGGCTATAACATGGATGTGCATATTGAAACAGTCCTGCGCGGGATGGGATTTGGAGAGTGGGACCGGAATACGTTATGTGGTTCTTTGTCCGGCGGAGAAAAAACCCGGCTTTCCCTGGCAAAAATTCTGCTGCAAAAGCCGGATCTGCTGCTGTTGGACGAACCTACTAACTATTTGGATTTATCCGCTTTGGAATGGCTGGAACAGTACCTGACCTCTTTTAAAAATTCTTTGGTCGTAGTATCCCATGACCGGTATTTCTTGGATCAGATATGCAACCGTATTTGGGATGTTACCCAAGGCACCGTAAAAGCTTATCCCGGGAATTATTCTAAATATTTCCAGATAAGGGAAAATAACTACCAGGAACAGCTTAAAAACTATCAAAAAGAACAGGAAGAAATCGAAAAACTCAAAGATTACATTGCTCGAAATAAAGTGCGGGCTTCTACGGCAGCTATGGCGAAAAGCCGTGAAAAACAACTGGAAGCCCTGGAAAAAGAACGTGCTTCTCATCCACTTCCGCCGCCTTTGTTGCCTGTGCGGATTCGTTTCCGTTTTCAAGATGGCCCCGTAGAAAATGTTCTGGAAGTAAAAGATCTTTCCTTGCGGGCTGGGGGGCTTGCCCAGGGGCGGAAGCTTTTTGAGGGAGTCAATCTGAAAATATCCAGAGGGCAGCGGGTAGCAATATTGGGGAAAAATGGTGTGGGAAAATCTTCCTTATTGCGGGCTTTCATGGATCAGCATCCTTTAGAAAAGGGACAGTTACGCTGGGGAATTGGAGTGCGTCCCTCCTGGTTTGAGCAGGAATCGGAGCATTTATGCGCATCCCATACGGTATTGGAGGAAATGCGTTCACGGTTCCCCAGGGCCGTGACACAGGATCTCCGGCAAACCTTAGCTTTTCTGCAATTTCGGGCAGAAGATATTGAAAAAGAAGTACGTTCCCTTTCCGGCGGAGAAAAAGCCCGTTTAAAATTAGCTATTATGATGTTTCAATCTCCAAATCTGCTATTGCTGGATGAACCTACCAATCATCTGGATTTGATGACAAGAGAAGCCTTAGACCAGGCCTTGGAGGAATTTGGAGAAGCTGGTGGAACGGTTCTGGCAATTACCCATGACCGTTATCTGTTGAACCGTATGCCCTGGAGAATATTGGAGCTTTACCCGGAAGGAATCCAGGAATATAATAATTATCAGGATTATTTACAGACAAGACAATCTTTTTCTGGCTTTGAAGAAAGAAAAACAGAAAAAATAAAAAAAGAAATCAAAGAAGATCCCCACCATAAAGGAAAAAAACAAAGAGCTTTAGATGCTTCCCGCCGAAAACGGTATGGAGATGTAGAACGGGAAATTTCCCAGTTAGAAGCTATGATTTCCCAGAAAGAAGCGGAGCTCTCCCCGGAAATTTACAGCGATTACCAGAAATTACAGGAAGCTTATGAAGAATTAAACCAGATGCGGCAGGATTTAGAAGCCCGTCTGGAAGAATGGGCAGATTTGGAAAGCGAGTTGAAAGAAGGATTATGATACAAAAAAGACAGCATTCTTGGATGGGAAAAACAGCCCGTTCCTTGTCCTTCTGGGGAGGTGCTGCCTCCTTTTCCCTGGGATTGCTTTCCCTTCCTTCCCTTGTTTTCAATCTTGGATCCGCAGCTTTATTGGCATTTGGCGGTACGGCAATGGCCCTGCCTATCCTTTGGGACCGGTTTGACGGCTGGGGACGGGTTCCCCGGCGCCTCCATGAAGTAAGCGACCACCGGCGTCCTCCCGTTCCTTCCTGGTGGAAAAAACTCCGGATTTCTTTGGCGGCATGTCTTGCGCTGGGAGCTGCTGTTGGGACAGGGCTTAGTATTGCAATGGCTGCGGCAATCTGGAATACACCGCCGGAAAACGCTACTGTAATTGTGTTGGGCTGCAAAGTTTATGGAAGCCAGCCTTCTCCCATGCTTCAGCGCAGGCTGAACACAGCCCTGAAATACTTAGAAGCCAACCCGGAAAGTGTTGTTGTTTGTTCCGGCGGTCAGTCTGCCGGAGATCCTTACAGTGAAGCCAGGGTTATGGCCCAATATCTTTATGACCATAAAATTCCACAGGAACGGATTTTTCTGGAGGAAAAATCCACTTCCACAGCAGAAAACCTTACTTTTTCGGCTCAAATCATTCGGGATAATGGTTTGCCTACTGAAATTGCATTAGCAACAGATGGCTTTCACCAGCTTCGGAGCCAGATTTTTTCACGAAAAAACGGGTTAAACCCCAGCGCATTGCCAGCATCCACTTCCTGGAATGTAATCCCCTGTTATTGGGTCCGGGAATGGCTGGGATTAGCAAAAGCATTATTTCAGTAAATTTTTTCCTGATATGGATAAAAAATACCGCAATCACTAGTTGTATTTTAGAATTATTGTGATATATTACAGAATATTTAGGAAAAGATTGACAAAAAACCTCGTGAATGTTATTCTGGACTTATTACCAGTTATAGGAATCTTTTTACGAGGAGGTGCATGGATCTATGACAATGACCCGGGAATCAGATTATGCAGTACGGATTATGCGAGCATTATCTCATGGAAGCCTTAAAACCGTAAAGGAAATTTGTGGTGAGGAAGCAATTCCAACACAATTCGCTTACAAAATCTTGAAAAAATTATCAAATGCCGGATTGATTCAAATTATCCGGGGGGCGGCTGGAGGCTATAAGCTGGATAAGGATCTGCATGACGTCAGCTTGTTGGACATTATGCACGCTATCGGCGAAAAAGGCGTAGTGAATGCCTGCATCCAGGACAATTACCAGTGTACTTGGCGCGAAAAATACCATAAGCCTTGCCAAGTCCATGAAGAACTTGTACGGATCCAAGGCACTCTGGATCATGAATTGGAACGCCATTCCATCCACGAAATTTTATATGGAGAATCCAAAGGGGAAACGCACTAAATATCCGGCGCTTCCCCTTTTTTTGTCCATTTTTTTAATTTAACGGTTCCATTTTTCACATAGTGCATTGATTTGGTCTGCAAAACGGGCTAAATCTTTATTGGCTCCGCCGCGGTTGTGCTCAATAACCACCATAAGCCGTTTTCCTGCCGCAATAAGGCGTCCAAAAACGCCAGTAGGCAGGCTGGAAGATTTCGTTTGCACCTCTGGACGCCGGATGCCGTCCCGGATCTTTACATTATGCAGCAGATCATATTCTTCTCCAAAATCCGGCGCTGTCACAGGGACATGGTACCGATCTGCAAGAATCTGGGAAAAGGTATCGCAAATAGATGCTTCTCCATGGACAACAAAAATATGCTCCGGCGGGTATGTGAAGGAATCCAGCCACCGCAGCAAACCAGGCTGATCCGCATGGCCGCTTAACCCTTCCAGCCTGACAACTTCTGCATTTACATCAATAGACTCCCCAAAAAGC
The DNA here is from genome assembly GCA_910584785.1 of uncultured Lachnospiraceae bacterium. Classification (GTDB taxonomy): domain Bacteria; phylum Bacillota; class Clostridia; order Lachnospirales; family Lachnospiraceae; genus Caccovicinus. The sequence goes on from CAJUDX010000065.1 coordinate 14,831, forward strand.
TTAACAGAGGGGGCTCCTTCTACAATCAGACGGCCTGTTGTGCCGTGGGCCTGATAGCCTACAAAGACAATAGTACATTCTTCCCGCCAAAGGTTATGCTTTAAATGGTGTTTAATCCGCCCTGCTTCACACATGCCTGACGCGGAAATAATAACTTTCGGTGTAGTATCAAAATTGATATTTTTCGATTCTTCACTGGTAACAGCCGTGATTAAATTCGGAAATTGAATAGGATTGATTCCACGACGCAGCAGTTCTATCGCTTCAAAATCATAATTTTCCCGGTTCCTGTCAAAAATCTGGGTCGCTTCAATCGCAAGAGGGCTGTCCACATAAACCGGGAAATTGGGATGTCCCGTAATAATCTGCCGTTCTTTAATTTCCCGGATAAAATAAAGCAGCTCCTGGGTCCGCCCAACCGCAAAAGACGGGATAACAACATTCCCACCCCGGTCAAAAGTCCTTTGGATAATCTCTGCCAGGGCTTCACAATAGTCCGGCGGTTTCTGATGGGTACGGGTTCCATAAGTAGACTCAATTACAATATAATCTGCCCCCATCAGATAGCTTGGATCGTTGATCAAAGGCTGATTCAAATTTCCAACATCCCCGGAAAAAGCGATTTTCTTCGTAATTCCATTTTCAGTTACCCATACTTCAATAGAAGCACTTCCCATTAAATGACCTACATCTGTAAACCTTATGGAAATTCCTTCCTCAAGATGTACGGTTTTCCCATAAGAGCATGGCATAAATAAAGAAATCGCTTTTTCTGCGTCTTCCATTGTATACATTGGCTCAATGGGATCTCGGCCAGCTCTTTTTCCTTTCCGATTTTTCCATTCCGCTTCAAATTCCTGGATATGAGCCGAATCCCGCAGCATAATTGCACATAAATCCCCTGTTGCTTCTGTTGCACATACACTGCCCCGGAATCCATACTTTGCAAGCAAAGGAATTCTTCCAGAATGGTCAATATGGGCATGGGTTAATAAAACATAGTCAATTTCCCCCGGCGTAACCGGAAGCTCCTGACGTTCATATTCATCCGGGCCTTGCTGCATACCGCAGTCAATTAAGATTTTTTTCCCGCAGGCTTGAAGATAATGACAGCTTCCTGTCACTTCATGAGCCGCGCCAAGAAATGATAATTTCATATTTGGGCCTCCCGTCCATATTTCATCCGCAGTTCTTATCTGCCATACTCCCGTAAAAAATACAGCAGATTTTCCCTTGCTTTTACTTTCATTATAACATAAATCCAAAGGATTTTGGACATGAAAAAAGCTTTTATTTCCTATCTATTTGTAGGGTTAAAATTGTATAATTTATTAAACAATTTTATCAACAATATAGAATTTATATATAAAAAGTTTTCAACGATTTTACACCCCAAAAACCGCCTTTTTCTGTACTAAATCTCACATTTAAAAAAATCAGATCGTATCAAAACTCACCTTTAAACGTATCAAAACTCACCTTTAAACGTATCAAAACTCACATTTCAACGTATAAAAACTCACATTTCAACAGAAAAAACCCCGTGTTTATGCGGGTTTACGTGGTCC
>CAJUDX010000066.1 GCA_910584785.1 uncultured Lachnospiraceae bacterium
GATGTTAAGGGCGGGATTCATGATTTTTGCAAGGATGTTTATTTTATCCGGGCGCTGGGTACATGCAGCAGCCTGGCGGAGGAGATTGGGCGGCTGGAGGACGGGCTTGCCGGGAAGCCAAAGGGGAGTGCAGCAGTCTATCGGCGGCTTCGGGAACTGCCCAGGATGCTTTTGCCCGATAAGGTGAACGCCTGTCTGGAAAGCTATCAGCAGTGGAAGGACAGCCAGGAAGTGAAAATGTTTACTCCGTCGATGATAAAGCAGAGGGACAGCAGGGTGCAGAAAGGGATATTAGCAGGGCAGGGCGTTTTGACCGGAACACAGGAGATGACGGATGAGGTGCTGTGCGGACAGGATGTAATGTCATTAGAGGCATGGGCGGAAATGCTGGGAAACGGCTGTCGGAGAATGGCGACCTTATTTGCACAGAATAGTCAGGTAAATGCTTCTCAGGAGAAGAATTTTATTGTAAAGATGATTTACTGGCTGGACTGGCTGGGTGAAGGATGGATCTTTTTGTGGGACAGGAAGGAAACAGTAAAGATTGTGGCGGAGAATGTGGTAAAAAAGCAGGAATATTTCTTTTATTATTTGCTGACCTTACTTGGGATGGATGTGCTTTTGCTGCAGAGCCGTCAGGATATTCCTGAAGATTTGGAAAGGCTGGGGCTGTCGGAAAAATTTGTCCTGGGAGCGTTTGGTGAGGCGGCATTGCTTCCATTTTCTGCAAAAACCGCAGTGTTTTGGGGAGCAAACCAAAATCATAGCAGTGCTTCTGGATCTGCGTGTGCGGATTCTGCGAATGAGAATGGCAGGATAAGGGTAAAACTTCCTGAGCGTCCGGGGCGCAGGAGGGAGGTTTTTTCCGGCAGTTCTGCCGGAGTTTCCCGTGCAGATGTCCAGGTTCGTCCAGTACCTGCTTCTAATCTGCATCCTTCTGTGTCAGGTGAAAATTTGCCTGTATTAAATAGCAGCACTTCCGGCACATTATCTTCTGGGATGGTGCCAACTGACAACGAAAGCAGCAGACGGGCGACGGTTGTTCTGCCGCCCCGGTCGGGGAGAACGCCTTCTTCCCCGAGTAACCAAAACCGCAGGCCGGGCGGAGTTCGCCGGGAGATGTCGTTTGAAGAGCTGGCGCGGCTGGCTTCGTCGGTGGTAATGATTACGGTGCACAATCCTAATGGAGAACCAGCGGGTTCGGGTTCGGGAATTATGGTGGGGCAGGGTGGCTATATTTTGACGAACCATCATGTGGCGGCCCATGGTTCATTTTATTCGGTTTCGATTGAGGGGGAAGATAAGCAGTACCGGACGGAAGATATTATTAAGTATAACTCGTTATATGATTTAGCAGTGATCCGCATTGACCGGAGATTACATCCGCTTCCTGTGTTTAAGGGAAATCCGCCGCTGGTGCGCGGGCAGAAGGTGGTGGCAATTGGAAGCCCTCTGGGGCTGTTTAATTCGGTATCGGACGGGATTATCTCCGGCTTTCGGACAATTCGGGATGTGGACATGATTCAGTTTACTGCGCCGATTTCCCACGGAAGTTCAGGTGGCGCGGTGCTGAATATGTTTGGCGAGGTTATTGGCATCAGTACAGCGGGGATAGATGACGGGCAGAATATTAACCTGGCGATGGGCTATGAGGTGATCAATATGTTTATCCAGGGATTTACCTTATAGATGGCATAAATTTTGCAGTTCGCAGAAGTATAACATACACAGTGCAGTTGTTTGTTTTAAAACTTGCATAATATGGAGGAAGGAATCCATGTTTAAACGTGTTAAAATCCAGGAATGGAATGAGTTGTTTCTTGACTATTCGGCGCGGCGGGAAAAAGGCGTTTATTTTTACCGGATTACCCACTATCATCCTGATGATAAGCAGCTCATCCTGCGCTATTATGAGGAGGCGCGGCTGTCGGGTGTGGTGATTGAGGGCGGGATTGCTAATCCCGATGAACGTAACCTTGCCTATTATCGCGAGGTTATGGGGACGGACTTCCAGTTAAGTCCTGGCTTTTTGACCGCGAGTTTAAAGCGATGGCTTCCCAGGATGAAGGATGAACAGAGAACCTTGGTGGGGAATGCGGTGTACGATACTCTTTTTCAGCTGAAGCGGGCAGGGAAGAACGAAAATATCCTGAAAAATACGTATATTAAGTTTATGTGCTGGCTGTATTATAAGTTTGAGCGCATTGTCAACCGGCTGGGGGAAAATCCCCTTCCCAAAATTCTATACGAAGGAAAGCTTGGAAAATACGAGTTATATCTGTTTTCTGTGCTTTCCAGGGCGGGCTGTGATATTATCCTGCTTCTTCCAGAGGGGGAAGATGCTTACCAGCGGGCAGACGGCGGAGCGGGGTACTCGGATCGGCTGGAGATTTTGGGGGAAGTTGAAAGCTTTCCCGAAGATTTTTCGCTGAAAGAGATAAAAAAGGAAATTGCTGCCCGGCAAAGGCTTGAGCGATTATACGGTCCGCCTTCCCGGATAGTACAGGTGATAAATACATGGGCAGGGGGAAACCCTTTTTGTGATGCGGCGGTGCTTCCTTCACAGCGGGGGCAGGACGGGGAATTTGCTGTCTGTACCTGCTTTTATCAGGTCAATGGTGTGGAGGACAAGCTTACTTATTTAAAAGAGCTTTACCAGCTGCAGCAGAAGATAAAGGAGGATGGTCGGAATCTTCTGATTTTGGAAGAGAATCTTTCCCCGCCTACAACGGAGGAGATTCAGGGAATTTCACGGGAGAATGTGAACTCGTTGGAGGAGATTGCAAGGGCGCTTGCGGCAAATATCCGATGTCCGGGAAACAACGAACTGCAGCGGCTGATGATAAAAGTATTTCTGGACTGGCTTCTGGCGCTGGCGAAGGAAGCCGGGATGCGGGAAAACCAATTGATTAACCGGGGTGTTAGGATGTTATGCCTGCTGAAACGTCACCAGGCGCTGTGGACTCTGGACGGAGGGGATTCTGAGGGAAAGCTTTGGGAAATACCATGTATGATTGTTTTGGAGAGCGGAAAGAATGAGAACAGGAGCAGGAACGAGGATAAGGGCAGAAATGAAGATAAGGAGGCATTTATCCGGCTGATGGCCCGGCTCCCAGTGGATGTGCTTTTGTTAAACCCTGAGAACCGTGAAGAATTGGTGTTTCGGGACCCGTTAATCCATTCGATTTGCTTTGACCAGGCGATGCGGGTGGAGAAGTATCCGCAGGTGAGCACGGATCTGCGGCTGGGGACGGCAGCTTTCCATGCGGAGCAGGAATTGGACTCGATCCTTTACCAGGATTCCGGGCTGTACCGGGAACGGCAGTTTAGCAGGAGCGAAGTGATTACACTGCAGACCATGTATGAAGAGATTGCTATTTTATGGGATCAGGAATTAAAGTTTCGGCCGAATTTTGAGATTACAGAAGATGTGGTTAGCCTGCCGGTATTTTTTGCCAAGGTATCCGGGGTAAAGGACGGGATGGTATCCAAGTACTGGTCGGGGATTCGCTCCATGGTAACGGAAGATACGCTGGTGATCCGAAATGGGCCGTACATTCTGCCTTCGGTCGGGGACAAGCTCTTGCCTTTTGTCACGTCCTGGCTTAAGGATGGGCGCCTGCTGAGAAAGGAAATTCAGGCGCACCGGGAATATGCCTGGGGGTTTCTGCGTGAGGAACTTCAGGAGTATCTGCTGGATCAGCTTCAGCTGCTTTTGGATCAGCGTCTTATCCGTAAAACCTTTGAAAATGGGACAGAATATACCATTATTTCAGTGATACTGGCATTAAATAAAGAGATTTTGCGTCTGGCGCAGCGGTTTGATTTTACGAAAAAGAATCCAAAGCTGATTTATGTTTCATCGACGGAAGCGGTGATTTCGCTGGAAGATTCGATTCTGGCAGCGTATCTGCATCTGGTGGGTTTTGATGTACTGTTTTTTGTCCCTACCGGCTATCAGACAGTGGAGCGGCATTTTCGGGATGACTTACTAGAAGAACATCAGGCCGGAGAATATCTGTATGATTTGCGTGTGCCTGATTTGGGCGGGGTGGCGGTAAAGCAGAAAAAATCCTGGCTTGACCGGATTTTTGGATAGCTATGCGTGCGGATTTGGGTTTTGATGTTTAGGTAAGTTTTGATGTTTAGGTAATTAAGATAGTATTCACATAAGGATAAGGAAAAGGAGGTTGTGATGGCATTAGATTTTAAACGACCGGCAGGGATGGGACAGACCGCAGTTTCCCCGCAGGCCAAGGCGGAAGTGGCGGTTGTGGAAAAGTATGATATTGTGGAGGATCGGAAAAGACTGAGTGAGGAACTGGCTAATTCACAGGAACTGGATGATGTGGTCAGTACGATTCAGGTCTATGAACTGGAGTCCATCGTTACCTTTGGGGCAGAGGCGGCGGACGAGGTTTCCAAGGCTTCGGATGTGGTGCTAAACAGTATGAACATGGATCAGCTCAATGATTCCGGGCAGATGCTTACGACGCTGACCAAGATTATGGATAAGTTTGATATTGATGAAATCAGGGAGGACCCTGGCTTTTTCGGAAAGCTGTTCGGCGGGGTACAGAAGCAGCTGGATAAGATTTTAGCCAAATACCATACAATGGGCGATGAAGTCGATAAGATTTATGTCCAGCTAAAGCAGTATGAATCGGAGATTAAGCAGTCGAACCGGAAGCTTGAGGAGATGTTTAAGGTTAATGTAGACTATTATCATAAGCTGGTGAAGTACATCCTTGCCGGGGAACAGGGCTGCCGGGAGATTGAGGCTTATATTGAGGAATTAAAAGGACAGATGGAGAGCACGGGCGATACGTCGCTTCAGTTTGAGATCCAGACGCTTCAAAACTCCCTGATGATGTTAGAGCAGAGGACGCAGGATCTTCGGACGGCGGAGAGTGTGGCGATGCAGTCCATCCCTATGATTAAGACGATGGAATACAGCAATATGAACCTGGTGCGAAAGATTAATTCCGCCTTTATTATCACCCTGCCCGTCTTTAAGCAGGCTCTTGCCCAGGCAATGATGCTTAAACGCCAGCGCTTGCAGGCCGAGGCGATGGCAGCCCTGGATGAAAAAACGAATGAGATGTTAATTAAAAATGCCAAAAATACGGCTGACCAGGCAAAGATGGCGGCCAGGATGGCGTCAGGGAGTTCGATTAAGATAGAAACACTGGAAACAACCTGGAAAACGATTATCGACGGCATTGATGAAACCATGCAGATCCAGGAAGAAGCGAGGAAGCAGCGCCAGGAGGATCAGGTTCGCTTAGGGCAGATTAAGTCGGAGTTTAAGCAGCGCTATCATCTGCCGGAGTAAGTTTAGGTTTAAGGGCATTCTTAGGGAAGCTTTTTCCCGATTTGCAATAATGAAAAGAAAAGAGGAGGAAATCGTATGCCAATTAATTTATCAAAAGGACAAAAAGTAGACTTAACGAAGGGCAATCCCGGACTGAAAAAGATTATGATCGGCTTGGGCTGGGATGTGAACGCATTTGATTCCGGCGCAGATTTTGACCTGGACGCTTCGGCTTTTCTGGTAGGGGCGAATGGAAAATGTCCGACCGAGAAAGAATTTATTTTCTATGGAAACTTAACCCATCCAAGTGAGGCGGTAAAGCACATGGGCGATAACCTGACAGGAGAGGGCGAAGGCGACGATGAGCAGATTGAAGTTGACTTAACAAAAATTCCGGCAAATGTGGAGAAGATTGCCTTTACTGTAACCATTTATGACGCCGAAGTGCGCCGCCAGAACTTTGGACAGGTTTCCAATGCTTTTATTCGTATTGTCGATGAAGTCAGTGGAAAAGAACTGATCCACTATGACCTGGGTGAGGATTTCTCGATTGAAACGGCAGTGGTTGTCGGCGAGATGTACCGCCATAACGGAGAGTGGAAGTTTAATGCCATCGGCAGCGGTTTCCACGGCGGCCTGGCGGCCCTCTGCGGACACTATGGGATTGAGGTTGCCTGAGAACAAAGTTAAATCTGTAAATTAAAGAAAATTAAGGAGAAAAAAGATGCCAGTAAGTTTAAAAAAGGGACAGAAAGTCAGTCTGACCAAAGATAATCCAGGGTTGACCAAGGTGATTGTCGGCCTGGGCTGGGATGTGAATGCGTTTGATACCGGCGGGGCGTTTGACTTGGACGCCGCTGCATTTTTAACCGGGGCTTCCGGGAAGATTACCTGTCAGGAGGATTTTGTCTTTTACGGAAATCTCACCCACCCTTCCGGGGCGGTGCAGCATATGGGCGATAACCTGACCGGGGCCGGTGACGGCGATGACGAGCAGATTGTTGTGGATCTGTCAAAGATGCCGGCAAATATTGAAAAAGTAGTATTTACCGTAACCATCTACGAGGCCGAAGCCAGACGACAGAATTTTGGCCAGGTGAATAACGCCTTTATCCGCATTTATAATGAAGTAAACGGTGAAGAACTGCTCCGCTATGATTTGGGCGAGGATTTCTCGATTGAAACCGCGGCGGTGTTCGGCGAACTGTATAAGCATGGCAGCGAGTGGAAGTTTAATGCCATCGGCAGCGGTTATCAGGGAGGACTGGCTGCGCTGTGCGCAAACTTTGGGGTTGACATAGAATAACTGGAAAGTCTGCAGAAAGCGGACAAAAAGCGAACAAAAGCGAGGGAATGTCTTATGGCGATTAGTTTACAAAAAGGACAGAAGGTAAGCTTAAAAAAGAGCACACCTTCTGGTTTAGGGGAAATCCTGGTGAATTTAAACTGGAATTCCAAGCCCAAGAAACAGGGGCTTCTGAAGAGCTTTCTGGGAGGAAGCCAGGGAATTGACCTGGATCTGGGATGTCTGTTTGAGTTAAAGGATGGAAGAAAAGGAGCAGTGCAGGCTCTTGGCAATGCATTTGGTTCCTTAACGAATCCTCCCTACATTGCTTTAGACGGCGACGACCGGACAGGCGCGGCAGTCAGCGGAGAAAACCTGCGGATTAACGGAAATATGATTTCCAAGATTCAGCGGGTGCTGGTCTATACGTTTATTTATGAAGGCATTGCCAACTGGCAGCAGGCAGATGCGGTGGTAACTATCAAGTATCCGGGAGCAGAGGACTTGGTGGTTAAGATGGATTCTTTTGACTCCAAGGAAATGATGTGCGGTCTGGTCTTGTTTGAAAATGTCAATGATGAAACATTCAGTGTAGAAAAAATCGTACAGTTTTATTCGGGGCATCCGGTGCTGGACGAGGCATTTCACTGGGGGCTTAAATGGCAGGCCGGAAGAAAGTAAGGGAACAGGCCAAAAAGAACGCAGCGAGAGCGCTTGAACGAATAATGTGACAGGAGGATGGACATGTCAGTTAGCTTACAAAAAGGACAGAAGGTCAGCCTTACCAAAGACAATGCAGGGCTTTCTAAGGTGATTATCGGTCTTGGCTGGGATGAGGCCCCGCGAAAGACGGGAATTTTTGCCAAGAAGCCAGAACCTATCGACTGTGATGCGTCAGCATTTGCCTTACAGGGTGGAAAGCTGACCTATAAGGAAGATATTATTTATTTCGGCAATCTCCGCCATCCTACCGGGACAATTCAGCACATGGGAGATAACCTGACCGGGGCGGGAGAAGGCGACGATGAGCAGATTGTTGTCGAACTGGCCCATGTCCCGGCTGAGTATGACCGGATTGTGATTGTAGTGAATATTTATCAGGCAGTACAGAGAAAGCAGCATTTTGGCATGATTCAAAATGCGTTTATCCGTCTGGTGGACGGAAGAAATAACATGGAGATGTGCAGATACAACCTGACCGAGGACTATTCGGGAATGACCGCCATGGTTTTTGGCGAGGTTTACCGGCATAACGGCGAATGGAAGTTTAATGCCATTGGGCAGGGAACGAATGATAATTCGGTAGGGGAACTGGCAAACCGCTATATTTCGCGATAACCTCTGTGTCCTGCCGGGGCGCCGTGCATAAAATTTTATCAGGTACACTTGGAATATCTGAACCTGAATTGTAAAAAATATCATAGAATGTGGTTTTTAAGGCAGCTGTCTGGGGTGAGGGGATGAATCTTGTTCTAAACAGCTGCCATGAAAAATGAGGAGAAGAATACTTTATGAAAATGAATGGCTTGACTGAAAAAGAAGTGGAACTTTCCCGACAGAAATATGGTTCAAATGAGATTCCTGATTCTGAACCGACAACCTTTTGGGAGGAGTTTAAGGAAACTTTCGGCGATCCGATGATTCGGATTTTGCTGGCAATCGCAGTATTAATGATTGTGATGTTTTTCTTTGGCTATGCGGAGATTTATGAACCGCTGGGGACGATTGTTGCTGTATTGATTGTCGCATTTGTATCGGCAAAAACAGGTGTAGCCAGTGATACCAAGTACCGTGAATTAAAGGACAGTACAAAAAAGGATGAGTGCAAGGTATATCGGGACGGCCTGATCAAGGTAATAGATGTAGATGATGTCGTTGTGGGTGATAAGGTGCTTTTGCAGTCGGGAAATAAGATCCCGGCGGACGGAGTGCTGATTTCGGGCGCTCTCAGGGTAGATAACTCAGCATTAAATGGCGAGGCCGAGGAATGTAAGAAAACCGAAGCACCGGAAGGATTTGCACTGGCAGACGAGATTACCGGTGATACCTTTGTGGACGCTCATTCACTTTTCCGCGGGGCTGTAGTTTTTGACGGCGAGGGTGTTTTGGACGTCCGCAAGGTGGGATTAAAGACCATGATGGGCCGGATGGCAGAAGAGATGCAGGAGGAGGAGCCGCAGTCACCGCTGCAGGTGAAGCTGTCGAAGCTTGCGGGGCAGATTTCTACCTTTGGCTATATCGGTGCAGTGGTTATCGCGGTGCTTTATATGGCATTCTTTGTGATTTCTGCCGGCGGTGTGTCCTCTTATCTGGCATCGGGGATTCAGGAAGTAATTAAGGATATTGTGGAAGCCGTATCCCTGGCGGTTGTGATTATCGTCTGTGCCGTGCCGGAAGGACTTCCGCTGATGATTTCCCTGGTGTTAATGCAGAATACCAGCAAGATGCTTGACCATAACGTACTGGTGCGCAAGGCAGAAGGGATTGAAACCGCAGGTTCGTTAAATATCCTGTTCAGCGATAAGACCGGAACCATTACCAAGGGACGACTGGAGGTTGTGGACTTTTTTACCGGTGACGGGAAATCCATTGCCCTTGCAGATTTGGAAAAACACGAGAAGGTGAAATCACTTTTAGATGCAGCGATTGGAAAAAATACCCAGTCCTTATTTGACGCAGAGCACAAGGTAATCGGCGGAAATGCCACAGACCAGGCGCTGATGAAATTTATGGGAGAAAAGACTTTTAAGGAGCTGGGGGAAAAGACAGAATACACCATTATCAAGTCCCAGGGCTTTAATTCGGCCAATAAATTTAGCCAGGCACAGGTTGGCGGCTTAAATCTTACCGTATACAAAGGTGCCCCGGAGCGGCTTTTGGCAAAGGCAGCGACTTATCTGGACGGCGATGGAAATGAGCAGGCGATGGATAAGGCTGTGCTGGATAAAAAGATTGATGAATTGGCAGCCAAGGCGATGCGTGTGCTGGCCTTTGGCTATTCCAAACAGACCATGGAAGAGAATGTGATCCATGACGATCTGGTGATTATCGGCCTGGTGGGTATACGCGACGATGTAAGACCAGAGGCAAAGGAAGCTATTCAGATGGTACAGCGTGCAGGAATCCAGGTGGTTATGATTACGGGCGACCGTCTGGAAACGGCGGTGGCGATTGCCAAAGATGCAGGACTTTTAAGGGAGAGTTCCGATCAGGCGCTTTCTTCGGCACAGTTAAATGCAATGTCGGATGATGAGGTAAAGAAGATTCTTCCGAATATCCGGGTAATTGCCAGGGCATTGCCCACGGATAAATCCCGTATGGTGCGGCTGTGCCAGGAAATGAACCTGGTGGTCGGCATGACCGGCGACGGTGTAAACGATTCTCCTGCCTTAAAGCGTGCGGATGTGGGCTTTGCCATGGGAAGCGGAACCGAGGCGGCGAAGGAAGCAGGAAAGATTGTTATTCTGGATGATAACTTTAAGTCAATTAAGGATGCGATCTGGTACGGAAGAACCATTTACCATAATATTTTGAAATTCTGTAAGTTCCAGCTGGTGATTAATGTCGCTGCTGTGGTGGTCAGCGCAATTTCGCCGTTCTTTGGTGTGGAAGAGCCATTGAAGGTAACACATCTACTCTTTGTCAACCTGGTGATGGACGGCCTTGGCGCGATTATGCTGGGCAATGAGCCTGCTCTTGCAAAATATATGGATGAAAAGCCCAGAAGAAGGGATGAGAGCATTGTCAGCAAAGCTATGATGACGCAGATTGTGATTATGGGAGCATGGTTAACTTTGATTAGTTTTCTGTATCTGAAGTTACCCGTATTTATTAATCTGTTTGAAAATGAAGAGCAGCATCTGACAGCATATTTTGTACTGTTTATTGTAAGTGCACTGTTTAACGGCTTTAATGTAAGGGATGACGGTTTTGCCATCTTTAAGGGACTGAATGAGAATACAGGATTTTTAAAGGTATTCTTTGCGATTATTATTATCCAGGCGCTGATTGTCAATGCAGGTCTGATTCCGGTTTCGCTGTTTACTGTGATTGGAAATATGTTTAGCTGTGTGCCGTTTGGGATTAAGGGATGGATCGTAGTTATCGTACTTGCGGCTACGATGATTCCGGTGGATCTGGTACGGAAAATGCTGACTGGCGCAGGGGCGTCGGGACAGGCAGAGCATAGAACGTCCGGGGCAGTTTAAGATAGGCAGGAAGGGCATTTTCCTGAATTAAGGGAAATGTCCTTTTGCTTTTTTCGGGGTGCTTAAAAGTCCTTTTGTTCTTTTTCGAGGGGCTTAAGAGAACGAAGAGCTGGGTTTCTTTTTTATTGATAGAAGAGAGGGTGACTATGGATTTATTTTGCTCCGATTTGGATAATACCTTAATTTATTCCTCCAGGAGGCCGCTGGACGGAGAGAAATTCTGTGTGGAGCGGTTGGATGGGCGTGAAATTTCGTTTATGACCAGGCGGGCGCTGGAACTTTTAAAGGAACTGGAAAAGCGGATGTTGTTTATTCCGGTAACAACGCGAAGAGTTGAACAGTACCAGAGGCTTTGCTTTCCGGGAATTTCTCCCTCTTATGTTCTTGCCTGTAACGGGGGTGTGCTGCTGGAAGAAGGTAAGATTGCCATGGACTGGTATCAAGAATCGCTGGGAATGGTTGAGGACTGCCGCGGCGAGTTGGATAAGGGGCAGCGGGTTTTAACGGAGGATGAGAACAGAGATTTTGAAGTGTGGAGGATTCAGGAATTGTTTTTATTTACAAAAACCAGGGAACCAGGGGAAACGGTGAAGAAGCTTAAAGACTGTTTGGATTTGCAGAAGATAGATGTGTTTACAAACCAGAGTAAGGTCTATGTTCTCCCCAAGGTCTTGAATAAAGGGACGGCACTTGAACGGATAAAGTGTCGGCTGGGAGCAGAGCGCGTGTTTGCTGCGGGGGACAGTGCATTTGATGTGCCGATGCTTGAGAAGGCTGATTTGGCGTACCGGGGCGGGGAAGAGCCGTTTGCGGAAGAACTGTTGAAATATTTTTTAACGTTTAGCAGAAGTGAAAGCTAGAGAGAGGAAGGTAAGTAAAATGGCAGTATTTGAAGTGGTGAATGAGCTGGCACTAAAGGTTACAGCCAGGCCGGGAGATGTGATTTTTACGAAAGCAGGGGCATTTGTGGGCGGTCAGTGTATGGGACCGAAGAATTATGTGTTTGAAAAGGTTCTTCTTGGACCGCAGGGAAATCCGATGCAGGCGATGTTCGGTCAGATTATGCGTCGGCTTACCGGTGAAAATCTTCCGTTGATGAAAGTGACAGCTAATGGAGAGAGTGTTACATATTATGCCAACCGTGCGCAACATGTGGTGGCTATCCGTCTGCAGCCTGGAGAAGCATTAAATGTGGAATCGGAAAATATTCTGGCATTTACTGCGGATTGTAATTACAGCGTGAGGTTTTTGGCTTCGGGGATTATCAGCCAGAAGGGATTAATGACTTCAACTCTGCGGGGAACAGGGCCGAACAGCTTTGCAGCAATTCTGGTTGACGGGAATCCTATGGTGCTGGATAACCGGAAAGATGGAAGTACATTAGAGGTTGACCCGGATGCCATGGTAGCATTTATTGGTGCAGATCCGCAGTTTAAGACTGATTTAAGCTGGAGAAATCTTATCGGACAGGCGAGCGGAGAGTCCTACATGATGGAATGGACCAGCCATAATCCGGCGGCAGTGATCTATCAGCCGAATGAGAGGAATGGTGGCATCAGTGTGGGGATTGATTAATTGTGATTGCTGCTGTTTTGGAAATCGCCAGAGCGTTGATTTTTGCGTTTTGGACACCAGCAGATAGAAGGTGAGGAGTGAAGATGGCAGAGTTAAATATTCCGATGCGGACGAAAACTTCGATGGATTTAGGGACATTGCTTGTACAAGGCGGAGAGGAACGGATTTTGCCGGCAATGGATTTGCGGGATGTGCAGAATGGGATACCAAGGAGCATAGGAGCAGCAGATAGAAAGCAGAGCAGCTATAGGCAGCCAGGCGTTGGACAGGCAGGGGCGATGAATCAGGGACTGCCACCAGGGCAGGGTCAACCAGAAGCGCTGAGGAGTGGAGGCTCTTCAGGGCAGGGTCAGTCAGGGGCGTTGAGGAGTGGGGGTTTTTCAGGGCAGAGACAGGATGGCAGAACACAGGGGAGTTTTCCATCCCGGCAAAATTCTTATGGAAACGCTGGAAACAGCAGGCGGGAAACCTCCCATTATGAAGTGCGGCCCGAAGGCGGTACAGTACTGAATAAGGGCGGGAAGGTTTCGTTTTCTTCTCTGTATCCCGGACATCTGAGTAGGATTGAGGTGGAGATGGGATGGGACGCCGCAGGATTTTCCGCAGATGATGTGGATGCCTCTTGTTTTATGTTGGGGGAAAATGGAAAGGCTATAGGGGATGAATGGTTTGTGTTTTACAACCAGCCCTCCAGCCCGGATAATTCTATTATACATGGGGGGAAACACGGCGGAGAAAAAAAGGAAAAGATTATGGTGGATTTTCCGCGGCTGGGGCTTAAGGTGAAGCGTCTGGCCTTTGTACTTACCATTAATGAGGCGAAGGAACATGGCTGGAGCTTTAGTCAGGTGGGCAATGCCCATGTGCGGATCAGGGACAAGGCGAGCGGGAAGGAACTGGCCCTGTTTAATTTAAGCGATTATTATGAAGGCGTTACGGCAATGACGGTCTGTGAATTTTATGAATATCATGGGGAATGGAAGATTAATCCTGTGGGCCATGGACTGAAGGATACCGGGCTTTTGGAGCTTTGCCGGTTTTATGGGGTGCGGGTGGAATAATTTTATGATGCATTGGATAAATGATTAAGGAGGGGATGAGATGATTTATTTTACCTCTGATTTGCATTTTTATCATGACAAGATAATTACGCATACACAAAGACCATTTCATCATGCAGAAGAAATGAATAAGACATTGATTCAAAAGTGGAATAATAAAGTATCCAGTAATGATGAAGTATATATTCTTGGTGATTTTACCATGAAGGGCGCAGAGATTGCATCTTCATGTTTGTATTCGCTGTGTGGCAAAAAACATCTTATCCGGGGAAATCACGATCGCTTTGCAGATAGTGCGGCATTTGAACCGTCATTGTTTGTTTCCATTCGGGATTATATGGAAATCACTTATCTGAATACACGTTTTATCTTATTTCACTATCCGATTGTCGAATGGAATGGTTACTGGAAAGGCGCAATTGCACTGCATGGGCATCAGCATAATCATAAAAATTATAATCTTGAAAATCGCAAAAAGGGGATTCGGCGGTATGATGTAGGGGTTGATGCAAATGATATGGAGCCGGTTAGTGCAGAAGAGATTATTCGGTTTTTCGGGTAAGGGGGCAGGTTATTCAGCTATCAGAAGGGAGAGCCGCTTGGAAACATGGTAACTATCATTGGCCCCAGTGGAACGGGAAAAAGTACTATTGCGGATGCTTTTGGTTTTCTTGCAGATTGCCTGGAAAAAGGAGTAGAAGAGGCTTGTGATATGGGGAATCGAGGAGGCTTTAAACAACTTATATCACAAGGGAATGAAAAGGTAATCCGATTTGAACTATATTATAGAGAAATAGGATATGTCTTTGAAGGAACGGATGGATGGCAGGATGATGAGGGAAATATCACCGGACGAGGAAGACGGGTGGAGGTTTGCCTAGCAGACAAAAGAAAACTTGGGATAGCGACCTATGGAGCTATGTCACAGTATAATCGTATTGTTGATTTTATGAATTTCTTAAAAAGCTGGTACTTATGTTATTTTTCACCGGATTCTGCCCGCCAGATACAGATGGCAGCACCACAGCCTTATCTGAATAGAACAGGAAGCAATTTAAACAATGTTGCCCAATATATGTACAGAGAAAATCCAACAGCATTTAAAGCAATTTTAAAAGATATTCAGGCAAAATTACAGGGGATAATAGCTATAGAACCTAAATATATGGAAAATGGACAGATGGTTCTCCGGTTTCAGGAAAAAGGATTTCAATATCCATTTTATTCACCGCATATGTCTGACGGGATATTAAAACTTTTTGCTTATTATTTACTGCTGCATGAACATAGCCCCCGGCAGCTGGTATTTATTGAAGAACCTGAAAATGGATTATATCATCATTATCTTACAGATTTGGCCAGTGAAATGAGAAAAAATGTTGGTTCTGGTTTTGCTAAACAGCTTTTTGTTACAACACACAGTCCCTTTTTTGTTTTATTTGTTTGCTAAGTGCCGGTCAAGACACTAGGGCTCTATTTCACAAATTACCCCCACATATTCCGTAGAAAAGAAATCGGTTTCATCAGCAATATAGTTATTTTCGCTGATATCATTCCATTGTCCGAAGCGGGAAGAGGTTTTGGGGTTTTTCTGACGGTAAATCTGGGCAAAGCTTTCTTTATTGCGGTAGTCATTTGGCTCTCCGGGAGCCCAGTGGGTATAATTCCAGCGCTCGCCAGTTACCCATTTCCAGCCGCCGTCATTATATCCGCCAATCCAATACTGCTTTTGTGGTGCGTCCTTAATCAAAGATTCGACCTCGGCCTGTTCTTCAGCAGAGGTTATGGTGACAAGGTGTCCTCCCAGACTTTCACAGAACTCTTTTGCCTCAGACCAGGTCATCCCCTGATCAATGCGGTAATAAGCATGTCCGTCTTCATGGCAAATGGCTTCGTCGGCATCAAGAGGCGGAAGGTTTGCCTTACTTACCAGCTGTGTCTGGATAATGCCGTCGACGGTCCAGGCACCGGTTTCATTTACGTAGCTACCGTCATAGATTAATGTGTTCAGGAGACAGTAACCATTAGGGTCGAAGTAATAACATTCGGCGATGCCGTCATCATTTCCGTCAATCCATTGCCAGCAGAAGGTGGGGTAGCTTCCGTCGTCATTCTGCCACCACCAGCCGTTAGCGTCGCTGCGCCATTGTCCGGCAAAGGAAGTCATGGAAATGCAGAATACGCCAATAGCTGTGGCGGCAGTCAGATGCAGTTTTTTCATTACATTGTTCATAAGAATACCTTTTCCTTTCTTTGTATCTTTGCCTGGTTGCATCTTCAATCTTTTAATTCTGGAATCATGTTACCAATCCCATAAGCGTTTGTCAATCAGGTCGTCAAAAGTAAAAGAAAATAGAACAAATTTAGTTTTCGCTTTTGGTGTTATTGCAAAAATATTGTTTTTCAAAGGTTGGGTTTTCTAGCCGTAGCCACCACTACGCCGTCGAAAATCCTCCTGGCAGATGAACAAATATCCTGCGGAGTTTCGGCAGATATAATGCGGTCAAGACACTGGGATAAAGCAGAAATTCAAAAAAAATAAAAAATTTGAAAAAAGTTGTTGACTTTTGAAAAATAAGGTGGTAATATATAACTCGCGCCGCTGATAAGGCGGTCACAACAAAGACAAAAAGAACCTTGAAAATTAAAGACTGAACAATACACAAACCCTGAAAATTCTT
>CAJUDX010000067.1:0-11644 GCA_910584785.1 uncultured Lachnospiraceae bacterium
ACACTAGTGTACTGACACATTTACTTTCAGCCAGATGAGTCAGTACACTAGACCAAATATCCCCGCGGTGTCACCATAGAATCCCCAATCTTTTGTGTCTGGGCATTTCCGATATAAACGGTGGTAAACATATCCACCTCCCGCCCGGCAAGTTCTTTAAGGGAAAGAATCTCCATGCTCTGCCCGTTTCGACCAATATTTCGCACAATCCCGCACACCGTTTCTGGCGACTGGCTTTCCAGAATAATTGTACAGGCCATTCCAAGATATCCCTGCCGCCTTTTGCTGGACGGATTATACAGGCAGATAACAAAATCCGCCTCTGCCGCCGCCCGAATCCTCGCCTGAATCTTCTCCATTGGCGTCAGGCAGTCGCTTAAACTAATCACAGCAAAATCATTGGTTAAAGGCGCTCCCAGCAAGGCACCACCCGCCAGCGCTGCCGTAACTCCGGGCAGCACCATCACCTTAACCCCCGGATACTTCGGACAAAGTTCTAAAATCAAGCCTGCCATGCCGTACACTCCGCTGTCCCCGCTGCACACCATTGCCGTATCCCTTCCCGCAGCCGCCGAAGCCAAAGCCATCACGCATCTTTCCCTCTCCTGGCGCATGGGTGTAACCAGATATTCCTTTTCTCCCAGCCAGTCCTTAACCAAATCCACATAAACCGTATAACCGGCAATGACCGGGCATCGCTCCAAGACCTCTGCTGCTTCCACGGTCATCATCTCCCGCCTTCCCGGCCCGATTCCCACAATATATAAAACTGCCATTTATTCCTCCCGATTCTATGTCACCCTGTAATTTTGTTGCCAGATGGCATACAGGTATCCTTTAGGATTTCCTCTTTACTGCCGGACGGCATGTAGGTATCCTTTAGGATTTCCTCTTTACTGCCGGATGGCATGTAGGTATCCTTTAGGATTCCTTCACGAAACTCAGTTGTAAATTCTGAATCATATAGTTTTGAACGAAGATAATCTTTCTGTGCCACCGCCTCGCCAACGATAATCAGCGCGGTTTTCCTTATCCCTTCCCTCTCTCCTGTCTCTGCCAGCCTGCTCAGCACACACCGCACAATCTTTTCTTCAGGCCAGGTTGCTTTATACACAATCGCCGCCGGGGTATCTGCCGGGTAGCCCCCATCCATCAACTCTTTTTCCAGTTCCTTTAATATTCCTGCGCTCAAAAAAATAACCATAGTTGCCCGATGTGCAGCAAACGCACGAATACTTTCCTTCTCCGGCACGTCAGTTCTCCCCTGCATTCGGGTAATAATCACACTCTGGGAAACTGACGGAAGGGTATACTCCATCTCAAGCGACGCAGCCGCCCCGCAAAATGAACTTACCCCAGGACAAATACTAAAGGGAATTTTTCTGGCTGCAAAAGCATCCATCTGCTCCCGGACTGCCCCGTAAAGGCAGGGGTCCCCCGTGTGCAGGCGAACTGTGGAAAGGCCCTTTTTCTCCGCCTCCTCTACCTGGGCAATCACTTCCTCCAGAGTCATCACCGCACTGTTTTTTATCTGGCATCCCGGCTTGGTTTCCTTTAATAATTCAGGATTCACCAATGAACCCGCATAAATCACCAAATCTGCCGTCTGCAAAAGTCTTAATCCTCTGACAGTAAGCAAATCTGCCGCTCCTGGCCCTGCACCTACGATATAAACCATAACCTTCCTCTTCCTTTTCTCTTATTTATCCTCAACCAAAAGCAGCGAATAATATCCTGCTGCATCTCCTATCGCTTCTGCACTTTGAAAAACCTTCTCGCCCTCCATTCCGCAGCGCTCCACACCACAGACACTAAGACCCGCTTTCTGAATCTCCTCCTTTACCTTCCCCATCTGCCGGCCTGCCTTCATCAGCACCTTGACTCCGGGTAGCTTTAAGCCCTCCCTTACCTGTTCGATCCGATAAGCCGCCGGAAGAATATGTATCTCCTCCTCACCACTGGCTAAAGCCCGCTCCAGACGCGCTGCCCCCGCGCAGAAAGAGGGCACACCGCTAATCAGTTCCCCTTCCTCCCCCATTTCCCTGACCAGACGGTAAAGATACCAGCATGTAGAATACACCGTAACATCCCCAAGCGTTAACAGCGCCACATCCTTTCCCTCTGCCAGACATTCCACAATCCGTGCTGCCCCCTGCCGGTGACTCGTCTCTAAACGTGCAGCATCCTTTACCATCGGCATCGAAATCAGCAAAACCTCTTTATCCTCCAATTCCGGCACCGCCTGTCGGGCAATTTGATACGCAACACAGCTTTCCCGGTTTTCATGGGGCAATGCAATCACCTGAGCTTCCCTCATCACCCTAAGTGCCTTCAGCGTTATCAGCTCCGGGTCGCCCGGCCCTACGCTGACACCAAATAATTTTCCTCTATTCATTCAAGCCTTCCTTCCTAAACCAGGCAATCCTCTCTCCGGCCCCTTTTGTCATTCCTAAAAGCCCGCGATCATTGGTAAATAATACAGCCTCTGCCTGAAGCTTACCTGCCGTCCTCCGTTCCAAAACTCCCCAAATTTGTTGCACTATTCTTTCCATTGTTCGTCCCAAAAGTCCCTCTTCCTGTTCAAGCAGTCCTAACGCCTCGTCTACGGTAATACAGTCCAAAATCTGCCGCACGATTTCCCCGGACGCCCCGCAGGCGGCGCCATAGGCCGCCAAACACTCCATCCTGCCATCCGCCACCCTGGAATGGGTATTCATAATCCCGGCAGCCAGCTTAATCAGCTTTCCTGCATGGCCCACCAAAAGAACACTTTTCATTCCCTCCGCTGACGCCATATCCAGAGCAGCGCCGATATAATTACTGCATTTCACTGCCCTCTCTATGGGCAATGCAAGCCCTTTTTCAAGAAATCTTTCGCCGTAATTCCCCGGTATCAGCAAAAGATTCTCCTCTCCCTCCAGGGCCTTCTGATGAATTTCCAGTCGTATCGTTTCCAGCAAGGCCGGTTCACTCATCGGCTCCACAATTCCGCTGGTTCCTAACACCGAAAGTCCGCCCACGATACCCAGCCTGGGATTAAACGTCTTTTCTGCCAGCTGACGCCCTTCGGGAATTTCCAGTGTAATCCACACAGCATCAATCCTCCTAAAAGCGGAACCCCCCGCCTGACGGCAAACCTCAGCCACCTGTTCAAAAATCATCCGCCGGGGAACAGGATTAATCGCCCACATTCCTGCCGGGCAGCTTAGTCCCTCTCTCGTTACCCTGCCAATTCCCTCTCCGCCCCGCAAATACAGGGTAGGGCCTTCACCGCTCATCGGCTCGCTATACCACAGCCTTGCTTCTCCCTGCTTCTTCTTGCCGTCAGGCGTTAAGGAAACACAGGCATAAACCAGAATACCATCCGTAATATCAGGATCATCCCCCGCCGACTTTCTCACAGCGCACCTGGCCCACCCATCGCCGCTTTCCTCATCTTCCACAGCAAGCATCAGGCGGATTCCCTTAGGTGTTAAGATAGAAACCTGTTCCATGTGCTCACCCAAAAGCAGCAGGGAAGCCGCCGCCAGGGAAGCTGCCGCCGCACAGCTCCCTGTCGTATATCCCCGCCTCAGCCCAGACACATTCTCTGTTTTTATCATTCCTTTTTACTCTTGTGCTGCCTTATTCACACAGGCAATTGTGTTCAGGCTTCCAAAAATTTCTGCCTGTGCCTCCACCCCTTTTTCCAGGCGTTCTTCCAGGGTTGTGGTGGACTGTCCGGGAAGAGAAATTCCTCTCTCCTCTAATATCTCATTTACCACACGCAAAAATGGAAGCTCCTGCCCTTTCTCTTGGACGGCCTCCTCATACGCAAAATATTCAAATCTCTCCATAAATTCCGGGTTTGTTACATGTAAATTCATCACTATCCTCCTCAAATTTTTTCGATCACCTGTTCTGCAGCAAACGTTCAAACAGAACATTCAGACAGAAAAATGCAGGCGTCCACACATGAACACCTACATAATAAGCA
This sequence comes from uncultured Lachnospiraceae bacterium, assembly GCA_910584785.1. GTDB lineage: Bacteria > Bacillota > Clostridia > Lachnospirales > Lachnospiraceae > Caccovicinus. Next base: position 3,977 of record CAJUDX010000067.1, read on the forward strand.
AAAATACAATAAATGTCTAATTTCTGCACAAAGCATGAACCTAACATGCCGTTAGCGCATCCATCCTTTCATTGACCGGCGGCTGCCCATACATCAACGTTCTTTCATCCTTATTTTTTCAATTTCTTCTGCTTTCCCGTGATGGAATGTATCCTTATTTTCCAAACTGCCGTGCGTGGCAGACTGCCCGAAACGGCCTGTTCAAAATGATGCATATTCGTCGGCGTGTGACGCTCGCACAGCAGGCGAAGGGCATGTATTTTTTCCTCATCCTCCTCAACCTCTTCGGCCTGCCCATAGAAAATCGCGGATTCAAATTCCGTTGTAAATTTATCCAAAGCCCTGCAGGTATCACCGACACAGGCCATGCACACTTCTGCATGACTGCGCAGTGCATCTATCTTCTTTCCTTCCTGTGCACAATGGAAATATACCGCCATGCCATCCCTCACAATCGTAACCGGAATCCCGTAGGCTTTTCCCTCAGTGTCCACCATGGATAGTACGGCATACTCACACTTATCCACCACTTCCAGAGCAAATGTTTCATCCATTTCCCGATCTTTTCTTCTCATGTTTCCTCCATTCTGCGCATAATTAACACGCCCGTTTTCCCCAGAGGATATTCAACAATTATTCTGGGGAAATACCAGTAAATTATTATTCTCCAATGGCCTTATCAAGAAGATTATAGCACAGGTCGATATTTGCCACAAGCCAAAATCAAACCGAAACACAGATTAACCCAGCATTGCCTCCTTAGCCCTGTCAATATCCCTCTGATCGGTAATCGGGAAAAGGATATTGGCAAGAATTGCTACAATACAGGTCGCGGTTACTGCATCATTAAAAATGAACTGCAGTGCTGAGGGAAGCTGTGCAAGCGCCTCGGCATGGCCCGGCACACCCATTCCAAAAGCAAATGTCAGCCCCATAACCAAAATATTTCTCTCGCTGAACCCGGCTTTGGAGATCATCTTAATTCCATTAATTAAAATCATGCCGAATACGGTAATAATTGCACCGCCGAGCACAGCATTGGGAATTGCAGAAAACAATGCTCCAAGCTTCGGAAAAAATCCCGATATCATTAAAATAAAAGCACCTGTAGCAATACACCAGCGATTGACAACCTTAGTCATGGAAACAATTCCTGCATTTTGCCCAAAAGCTGTATTGGGCAGGGCATTAAATATTGCTGCGGTAGTAGAGCCAAGGGCATCTGCAAGAATCGCTCCTGAAGTTTCCCGTTCATTCGCCTCACGGTCAAAACCTGCAATCGTAATTCCTGAAGTATTTCCTATGGTTTCCAGACCAGAAGTAACAAATAACGCTGCAAAACTTAAAATCGCCGGCAGCTGGAATTCCAGCTTAAACTGGAAGGGAAGAGGCAGACCAAACCAGCTTGCTTCGGCAATCGAGGATATATCAACCATTCCCAAAAATGCTGCCAGAATATAGCCTGCAACCAGGCCGATTAAAATTGCCGAATTTTTTACCAGCCCTTTTCCAAACCGCTGGAGCAGCACTACAATCGCCAGGACAAATAATGCTACCGAGATATTTTGCAGCGAACCATAATCCGGCGCACCAGCCCCTCCGGCAAAATAATCCACGCCGATCCCCAGCAGATTCACCCCAATCGTTACCAGAGTGCATCCAACGACCAGCGGCGGAAAAAAACGTCGGATATATTTATAGAAAAAGCCCATAAAAACTTCCACCAGACTTCCTGCCATACATCCGCCCAGCACGGCCCCTATCCCGCTTGCTGCTCCTATGGCAGATGCTGTAGGAACAAAGGTAAATGAAGTTCCCATAACAATAGGAAGCTTTGCTCCAACCTGAAAGTTTTTTCCAAGTTTTAAGGGATAAAGCTGGATAAATGTTGTCAGCCCGGACACAAACATAGCGCATTGCACCATAATAACCATATCTGCGCCAGACAGTCCGCAAACCCCGGCAATAATCAAAATCGGAGCCAGATTAGAAGTAAACATGGCAAATACATGCTGCAGCCCTAAAGGCACTGCCGTTGATAATCCCGGCCTTCCGTCCAGCTGATAGACCAGTTCGCGATCCCTTTCTTTTCTTTGCTGCTTATCTTGAATATTACGCATAGTATTGTCCTCCCAATCCTTCTCTGTTATCTGCAGTTCAAATACTTTTCAACCAGCTTACGGCCTTTAACGATTTCTTTTTCCTCATCGACTCCGGTAAGCCTTCCATTTTCCACAACAACCCTTCCATTCACTATCGTATAGTCTACGGCAGCTTTTAACCCCACTGTGCCAAGCATAGACTTTACATCCAAATCTGCCCCCACCAGTTCCAGGCGATTTCTTCGTACCAGGAATAAATCTCCGGCTTTCCCGACCTCTAAGCTTCCAATATCCTCCCGCCCAAGTACTTTTGCACTGCCCCTGGTTGCTATTTTCAGCAAATCATAGCCGCTGGGAGCAAGCTTACTGGAATGAAGGCGGTGTAAAAGAAAAGCAACCCGAAGTTCTTCTAATAAATTAGAACCATCATTACTTGCACTCCCATCCACAGCCAATCCAACCGGAACACCAAGTTTTAACATATCCGGGATACGGCAAATCCCTGATGACAATTTCATATTGGAAATCGGACAATGTGCTACACCGGTTCCTGTTTCAGCTAAAACCTTTAATTCTTCATCATTAAAATGAATCCCATGGGCATACCAGACATCTTTTCCCACCCAGTCCATCTCCTCCATATAAGCCAGAGGACGTTTGCCATATTGATGAAGAACATAATTCTCTTCATCAATTGTTTCACACAAATGTGTATGCAGCCGCACGCCAAGTTCCCGGGCCAGCACTGCAGACTGGCGGTAAAGTTCTTTGCTTGCGCTAAAAGGCGAACAGGGTGCCAGGGCAACCATTTCCATAGAAAACGGTGACGGGTCATGATATTTTTCCACGGCATTTCGGGAATCTCTTAAAATCTCATCTACCGTCTGTACTACGCCATCCGGCGGAAGACCGCCGTCTTTTTTGCTTAAATCCATACTACCTCTGGAAGCATACATCCTAACCCCAAGTGCTCTGGCTGCTGCAAACTGAGATTCCAAAAGCGTTTTGGACACACCTCCCGGAAATACATAATGATGATCAAAACAGGTCGTACAGCCGGACTTTAACAGTTCTCCCATCCCGGTCAGCGAACTCTGGTAAATAATATCGCCGTCCAGATTTTTCCAGATCTCATATAAGGTTTTCAGCCAGTCAAACAGTTCCATATTCTGTACCTGCGGAAGATTACGGCTAAACGTCTGATAAAGATGATGGTGGGTATTAATCAGTCCCGGATATACAATATAACCGGAACCATCAATGATTTCCTCCGCCTGAGGCAATTCTGTACCAATATACGTAATTACGCCATCACAGATTAAAATATGGGTATTTTCCCATACAGAATCACGATCATCACAGGTAACAATGGCTGAAGCATTTTTAATTAGTAAACGATTCATCTTCTTCCTCCCATTCGCTCTTATCCCGCAAGCCAAATAATTTGCCAGCATCTTCTCATTATTTCAGACAAAATAAAACATCGTTTGGCAAATACATCGGCCCCTGGGTATAACATAGGTTTATGCAATTATTTCTCTATTCAGTTTTTATTCAGTATCGGGAATAAAATAATGCCTGGATGCCGCTTCTTGCTTTCCTTTTAGCAATCACTGCATCAAAAAAAGGCACCACAGCCAGATAAGCTGCACGAAAGAAATGATTTGCACCGATAACCCTATTCTATGCGCAATCCATAGGGTATGGGCAAATATGCTATCCACCAGATTCCTTCCTCTGCCGGCAATGTTGATTGATCCGGGAAATAAAAAAACTGCTGTAATAGCCAACAAAATACCCCTGGTTATCCCAGGGGCCTGTAGTCAACTATTACGGCAGTTGGTAGAAACGTTCATCCAATCATGAACTTATACAAGCTGATTTCTGTGTATAAGTGTACAATGAACATTCACTCCTGTCAAGCCGTTTTTAAAAAAATGTATAAATCGCCACAATTACAGAGGATTTTTTGTGCATATTGCATTAAGCATAACTTATCCACTAAAGTCCGTTAAAATAACAAACAAGCACAAATTATCAAAACCAACCAAAACCAACCACATACAACAAAGTGGGCTTCCTTAAAATAGGTTAAATATTCAACAGATCACTGTACTCCTTCAAAGCCCCGTCCGTTTCATGTGCCAGCACCTTCTTGGCCAGAATCTTGCCAAGCTGTACGCCTTCCTGGTCAAAGCTGTTGACATTCCATACAAAGCCCTGGAACATCACCTTATTTTCAAAATGGGCAAGCAGAGCGCCCATCGTCCTTGCATTTAACTGATCCCCGATAATAATGCTGGAAGGACGTCCGCCCTCGAAGTTCTTATTGCGGTTCTCGTCGGACTTTCCGCAGGCGAAAGCAACGATCTGTGCGGCAACATTTGCACAGAGTTTCTGCTGGCTGGTGCTGTCCTGAATCACAACGTCCATGCCAATCTGGTTATTTCTAAAGCCGATAAACTGCAGCGGCACAATCGCGGTCCCCTGGTGAAGAAGCTGATAGAAGGAGTGCTGCCCGTTCGTTCCCGGCTCGCCGAAAATCACCGGACCAGTCTGGTAGTTCACCCGCTCGCCAAAACGGTTTACGCACTTGCCGTTCGATTCCATATCAAGCTGCTGCAAATGTGCAGGGAAGCGGCTTAATGCCTGGGAGTAGGGAAGAACCGCCGTGGACGGATAATCCAGAACATTCCGCTCATAAACGCCAATCAGCGCATCCAGCATCGCCGGATTCTTAAAGATATCTTTATTCTTTGCCAGCTTGTCTTCCTCGGCAGCCCCCTCAAGAAACTGTGCAAATACCTCCGGCCCAAACGCCAGGGACAGCACCGCACCGCCTACCGCAGAACTGGAAGAATACCGTCCGCCGATATAATCATCCATGAAAAATGCTGCCAGGTAATCGTCGCTCTTGGCAAGCGGGGAAGTTTCGCTGGTAACGGCTACCATATGGCGGGAAGCATCCAGCCCGGCATTCTTTAACGCATCCTTGACAAAGGACTCATTCGTCAGGGTTTCTAAGGTGGTCCCGGACTTGGATACCAGGATAAAGAGGGAGTGCGCCACATCAATGGACTTTAACACCGCTGCTGCATCGTCCGGGTCAACATTGCTGATAAACTTTGCTTCCATCTTAAAGCTTCCCTGCTTCTTCGCCCAGTTCTCAAGTGCTAAGTAAATTGCCCGCGGACCCAAGTCGCTGCCGCCGATACCGATCTGGACAACTGTGGTAAACTTCTCGCCTGCCTCGTTCGTAATCTCTCCGGCATGAACCTTCCTGGCAAATGCAGCAACCTTTTCCTGAACGCCGGTATAAAACGCACGCTTATCCACGCCGTCAGCCACAACCGCATTCCCTAACTGTCCGCGGGTAAGATGGTGGAGTACAAGACGCTTCTCACCGGTGTTAATCACTGCCCCATTATAAAGTTCTTCAAATTTTTCAACAAGCTGTGCTTCCTCGGCAAGCTTTGCCAGACCCGAAAGCACCTCATCGTCCACCTGCTTTGCCGCATAATTGTAAGCCATTCCCTCTGCCATGGGAACCGTGTACTTTTTCACACGCTCTGCGCCGTTTTCTCCAGCCATCACCTGTGCCAGCTCCACCGGCTTAATCTTTGAAAGTTCCTGGATGGAAGTAAGAGTATCCATGTTGTTCCAGTTGATCATCATCTTGTCCTCCTTGATAAAATGAGTGCTTTCGGAACCCTAATCATTTCAGGCATCCGGGCATACTCTAAATAAAATAACTGGAACAATTATACTATCAATTTGCTTGTTGTTCAAGCATTTATCATGGAAAACTTGACATGAATCTCAGGAAAGTTTAAAATACAGAAAACCTGACATACTATTATCCTTTTTACTTCTGTAGTAACAAGCATAATTCTGTAAATTCTAATCGCTTTACTTAGATATTCAAAAATACAGTTAACAAATGAGGTGCAACATGATTCTCGAAACCAAACGCTTATTCCTGCGCGAAATAACCCAGGATGATTTCTGCTCTTTATGTAAAATATTGCAGGATGAAGAAACAATGTATGCTTATGAAGGCGCTTTCAGTGACAGGGAAGTTCAGGAATGGCTCGAGCGTCAAATTTCCCGATATCAAAAATGGGGATTTGGCTTATGGGCTGTGATTCTAAAAGAAACTGATTCCATGATTGGCCAGTGTGGGCTGACCATGCAGCCCTGGAAGAACCAGGAAGTGCTTGAAATCGGCTATCTTTTTGAACGCCAGCACTGGCATCATGGCTATGCTTCAGAAGCTGCCATCGCATGTAAACAATACGCATTTGAAATACTCAAGGCAAAAGAAGTCTGCTCTATTATTCGGGACACAAATACTGCATCCCAAAAGGTTGCTGTCCAAAACGGCATGATAAAAGCAGATAGCTGGGTAAAACATTACCGGGGCGTGGATATGCCACATGATCGGTATGTGGCCTTTGCAAGCAATCTCAGCAATATTTTGCCACATTAACCTATCAAAAAAAATAGCCTTCTGTATGGTATACTTATTGTATCAATTGCAGGAGGTCACTTTTTATGATGGGAAAGACCCTGCTATTTATCTCTTTTTATACTTTTTTTCAATAACCATAATATAAATAGCCATTGCTATTATACTTTCTATCATCACACTAACTGCCGATAACACTACCCATGCCGAATTCTGACCTGCTAATAGCGGTATGCCCAGAACAATAAACACAATTCCATACAAAAGAAATAATTTTGCAACAGCGCAGTTATATTGTTTTATATTTGTAACTTCTCCCACATTTGCATTTGCCCAAAAACCCACTGGTTTTCTTGAACATAATGAAAATATTCCCACACCAATTAACATCATACCAACAAAGCACCAAATGATAAATCCTATCCATTTTCCATCCATTCTTATCTCTCCTTTTGCAGCGTTATATTTATTTCTATTTATTCTTTAAGAAATAAAAAATTAAACTGTTTAATTCTTTTAATGTCATCCTGAGAAAACTGCAATTTATCTAAAATATAATTCCTGTCGGCAATTGGCGTTTCAGATGCCAGCACTTTAATTGCTATATTCTGGTAATAAAATGTAATAGAACTCAGCATACCCAACTTATCGGAAAGCTGCTGCAATGTGATCTGCTGTGATTTTCGACAGGCATGCAACTTTGTTCCCAAATTTTTATAAAATAGATTTGACAAGTTTTCTTCTCCTCTCTGCTTTTCCTCCATTTTATCACACCCATTCAGGAATTACCAGCAACCAGTAAATCATTTTCGTATAAATTGAAAATCCATTAAAATGCAAAAAAACTGCCATTTTTATTTTTAATTTTCGCTGATTCTTTGAAAAATTTCGTTAGAAGAAAAAACAAAAGTATCTTATTTACTTCCCGAAAAATTCGGCAATTTGACAAAAAAGAGTTAAAATATATAATTTTATTGATTCGAATCACTATATTCTTTACCTGTTAATTCAAAATAATATAAATATGGAAAGGAAAAAAATGAGCGAAAAAACAGTTCCTAAATTAAGAAACAACATGGGGCGATTGATAATCCTGAC